>CAMTUD010000001.1:0-10577 GCA_947084805.1 uncultured beta proteobacterium
AACCGGCATCGGCAAGGGCATGGGCGGTGACGACTTCAACCCCGACAAGCTGCGCTACCACCGCATCATCATCATGACCGACGCCGACGTCGACGGCGCGCACATCCGCACCCTGCTGCTGACCTTCTTCTACCGCCAGATGCCGGTGCTGGTGGAACGTGGCCACATCTACATTGCGCAGCCGCCCCTGTACAAGGTGAAGCTGGGGAAACACGAGGAATACCTGAAGGACGGCCCGGCGCTCGACGCCTTCCTGCTGAACGTGGCGCTGGACGGCGCCAGCGTGTGGCCCGACGGCGTAACCGACGCCGGCCGGCCTGCCCTGCAAGGCCCGGCGCTGGAAACCCTGGCGCGCAGCTACCTGGTGGCCAACGCCGTGACTGACCGCCTGAGCAACTGGATGGACGTGGACGCCGTGCGCGCCATCGCCAGCGGCCTGACGCTGGACCTGGACAGCGCCGTCGCGGCCGAGGCCAGCGCCGTGGCGATGCAGGCCGCGCTGAAGGACGCGATGGTCAGCGCCGAGTTCGACGCCCGCAGCGACAAGCACCTGCTGCGCATCAGCCGCCGCCACCACGGCAACGTGAAGAGCAGCGTCATCACGCAAGACTTCGTGCACGGCGCCGACTACGCGGCGCTGGCCGGTGCCGGCACGTCCTTCCTGGGCCTGCTGGGCACCGAAGCGGTGGTGCGCCGCGGCGAGGGCGAGAAGATGAAGGAGCTGAAGGTGGCCGACTTCCGCGCCGCGATGGGCTGGCTGATGCAGCAGGCCGAAAGCGCCGTGGGCCGTCAGCGCTACAAGGGGTTGGGCGAGATGAACCCCGAGCAGCTGTGGGAAACGACGATGGACCCCACCGTGCGTCGGTTGCTGAAGGTGCAGATCGATGACGCCATCGAGGCCGACCGTGTGTTCACGATGCTGATGGGCGACGAGGTGGAGCCGCGACGTGAATTCATCGAGGCGAACGCGCTGAGGGCGGCGAACATCGACGCGTGACAAGCGGCCCGCTGTGTCTTCGCTCGCGGCCGCTGTACCCTTGAGGCGTGCCTACTACGCCGCCAGCATTACCGAGTTTCTGACCTGCACAAGCGAGCAAGTGCTGGGCGAACTGACCAAGGCGAGCCAGTTCAGCGTTGAGCTCGCGCAGCGCGACGCTTGGCTGCACGAACTTGACGTTCTGCGCCCCGCACTGATCGGTTTTGCCGGTCGCGGCCGCGTCTACCTTGAATTCGTCGTGCCCCGCCTGGGCAAGCGCATCGACGCAATTGCACTGATCGACCACACGATCTTCGTCATCGAGTTCAAGGTTGGTGCGCAAACCTTTCTTCGACAGGATCTGGATCAAGTCTGGGACTACGCACTGGACCTGAAGAACTTCCACGAGTCCAGCCACGCCGAGCGACTACTGCCGGTCCTGGTCATCACCGGGGCGCATGGGCGGAAAGAGAATGCCGCTTTCGCGGCGCACAAAGACGGCGTCGTATCGCCCGTGGCCGTCAGTGCCGACAGGCTGACCGAGGTGTTCCAGGAGGCCCTGGGCTCGGTCGTCCGTGAATCCATCGCGGCAGACCTTTGGGACCAAGGACGATACAAGCCCACGCCCACCATCATCGAGGCTGCGTCAGCGCTCTACCGCAGGCACGCCGTGACTGAGATTGCACGCAATGATGCCGGCGCCGTGAACCTGGCGCGCACCTCAGGAGCGGTAGCGCAGGTGATCGAACGCTCAAGGCGTGAGGGCCTCAAATCCATCTGTCTCGTCACGGGCGTACCTGGCGCGGGCAAGACCTTGGTGGGACTGGACATCGCAACCCGGTACCTGGATGCCGAGAAGGAACTGCACAGCGTCTATCTCTCCGGCAACGGTCCGCTTGTGTCCATCTTGCGCGAGGCCCTGGCACGTGACGACGTCGCAAGGGCCAGGGCACACGGCCAGGCCCGGACCAAGATCAGCGCACGGCAAGCGGTTAAGGGTTTCATCCAGCCCATCCACCACTTCCGCGACGAGTGCCTGAACGATCCGAAACCACCGACCGAGCACGTCACGATCTTCGACGAAGCACAACGCGCCTGGACGCGTGAGAAGACGGCGGACTTCATGCGGCGCAAGAAGGGACGGCCCGGCTTCGAACTCTCGGAGCCCGCCTTCCTGATCTCCTGCATGGACCGGCACGAGGATTGGGCCGTGATCGTCTGCCTGATCGGTGGCGGGCATGAGATCAACACCGGCGAAGCCGGCATCTCGGAATGGATCGATGCACTTCGAACACGGTATCCGGCGTGGCATGTGCATCTGTCGCCGAACCTGCAGGACAGCGAATACGCTGCGGCCGAGGCCTTGCGCGCGCTGGAGCAACGCGCCCAGCTGACGCTGGACACCGACCTGCATCTGGCTACGTCGATGCGCTCTTTCCGCGCCGAGCACCTCTCGAGTTTCGTGAAGAAGGTGCTCGACCTCGAGTCAGACGACGCCAGGGCCTTGCACGCGCAATTCGCTGACCGTTATCCCGTGGTCTTGACACGCGATGTCAACTGCGCACGCCGCTGGTTGCGGCAACAGGCGCGCGGGACCGAGCGGTACGGCATCGTCGTGTCATCACAGGCGCAGCGGCTGAAGCCGCATGCGCTTGATGTTCGCTCGCCCGTGGACCCGGTGAACTGGTTCCTGAACGGCCGTGACGATGTGCGTTCCTCGTACTACCTGGAAGACGTGGCCACCGAGTTTCACGTCCAGGGTCTCGAACTGGACTGGACCTGCGTTGTCTGGGACGCCGACCTGCGGCACGGCCCGCATGGCTGGCAGCACCACGAGTTCTTCGGCAGCCGCTGGCAACGCATCCACAAGCCCGATCGCCAGCGCTACCTCAAGAACGCCTACCGCGTGCTGCTGACCCGTGCCCGGCAGGGCATGGTGATCGTGGTTCCCGAGGGCGCAGCAGACGACGGTACAAGGCGCGCCGAATACTACGACGGCACATTCAGCTTTCTACAAGGCCTCGGACTGCCGGTGATTTGATCCCGGAGGTCCGCCCGAGGCTAAATCCGGCAGGCGCGCCAGCCGAGCGCCGCCCAGGCCAGCATCATGGCTATCGGTCGACGTCCGCTTTCCGCGGTGGGCCTTGGGCAGCGTCGAAGCCGGGCAGCAGGGTCTTGGCGGCTTCGATGCGCAGCGACAGTGCCACGCTGTCGTCGTTCATGACGGCGAGCAGAAAACGCCGGGGGTCCAGCAAGGGGGCCGCTGCCGCCGCAGCGTCGGCGACTGGCCCGGGCGCGGCTTGCACGGTGGTCGGCTGCAGCCCTTGCCGTGCCCCCTCGAACACCGCTGGCAGGATGCTCCTCAGCGGCGCCAGCAGCTGCGCCTGCCCGTCGGGGTTGGGCGGCACATCGAGCCAGGGTTCTTCGGTGAACATCGGCACCAGGTCGGACGCGACAAAGGCCGACCACGCACCGCTGTCGGCCTGCAGGGCGGGCACCGGCCGGGCCAGCAGCGGCGGCACCGCGCCCGCGGCATCCCAAGCGGGCAGCAGGGCTACCCGAGCGGGCGCGATGTTCCCCAGGTAGCGGCGCCGCAAGCCTTCGAGAAACGCCGCAGCGCGTGGCGCCGGCACTGGCTCCTGCAGCGAGAACCAGAGCTGGCAGCCGTCGCGGCCGTTGACCGCGATGGCCGGCGCCGGCAAGGCCAGATCGGACTGAACGCCGGCCCACACGGCCGAGAGTGCGCCCCAATCGGCCGGCCGGGCCAGCTCCAGCACCATCGCCCGCACCTGCCGGTGGGCATCGGGTGGGCCGTGGGCGTCGGCCTGAGGCCCGTACAGGCGCTGCAGTTCCCGTTGCAATCGGTTCATGGCGGGCTCACGCGGTCGGCGGTTGGAGACCGTCTGACTCTAGTCGCCGCCGCCAGCCGCGGGCGCCTTGCCGCCCTGGCGACAATCACGCGGTGCCCCCGAATCTCGCGCCGTCCTCTCACCGCGTCATCGCCGCCGACGTGCACGCGGTGCCGGCGCCCTTTCGTGCCTTCGCGGTGCGCAGCGACGAACCGCAGCACGCCTGGGACGCGCGTTCACCTTACGGCCGCGTGCACGTCGTGCGCACGGCGTTTCTCGACGCCGGCGCGCTGGCCAGCCTGGCCGCTGCGGGCTACGCGCGCGTCAGCATCGAGGCCTTTTCAGACATCGACTACGCCACCACCACGCCGCCCGGCCTGGCCGCCGCTGCTCCCGGCGTGGCGGACCTGGCGGGCCACATCGCCAGCGCCTTGCAGTTGACGGGCGTGCTGGGCAGCGATCCCGCCGAGTACCGGCGCAGCGTGGCCACGCGCATCGACTACCTGGCCGCGCGCGGTGCCGGTTTTCACAACGATGTCAGCCGCCATTGGTCGCGCTGCCTGTTCTGGCTGCTCGCGCTCGACCTCGCCGAGGTCGACTTCGTGATGCCGCATGCGGGGGTGTGCCTGGCGTTGGCGCCCGGCGACCTGCTGGTGTTCGACCAGACGATGGCGCACGGTCTGTGCCGGCCCGGCGATGCCGGGCAGGCCGTGGCCACCTCTTTCGACAGCGGCGCGTCGGGCCGGCAGATCTTCTTGACGGGGGAGCTGCTGCTCAGCGATGCGCAGTGGGCGCGGCTCGGCGCGCCCTGGCTGCCGGTGGAAGACCACGCGCCGCGCGCCGCGCTCGACCTGATGGTGGCCGAGTTCGACGGGCGCAGCGGCGCCATCCAGCGCCTGCGTGCGCTGCGCGACAGCATGAAGCGCAGCACCTGCCACGTCGACGGGCCGGATCAGGAGGGCGCCGCATGCAACGATGCGGCATCCCTGTGAACCCCGACCTGTCGCCATGAGCCGCCTGCCCCCGCTGAACCCGCTGCGCACCTTCGAGGCCGCGGCGCGCCACGGCAGCTTCACGCGTGCCGCCGAAGAACTGCACGTCACGCCCGCAGCCGTCAGCCGCCAGGTCAAGCTGCTCGAGGAATACCTCGGCGTCGAGCTCTTCGAGCGCGACGCCACCGGCGTGCACCTGCTGGCCGAGGCCCGGACGTTTGCCACCGGCCTGGGCCGCGCGTTCCGGCAGATCGCCTCGGCCACCGATGAATTCCGCAGCAGCACCTCGTCGTCGATCCTGACCCTGCGCGGCTACTCCACCTTCCTCTTCAAGTGGCTGGTGCCGCGCCTGCCGGCTTTCCAGGCCCTGCACCCGCAGATCCGCGTGCGCATGATCGGCGGCTCGCTGGCCACCGAGACCACGCGCACCGAGGCCGATGTGTTCATCCGCTATGGCGACGGCAAGTGGCCGGGGGTGCAGGTGCTGCACCTGTTCAGCGACGAACTGCTGCCCTTCACCAGCCCCACGCTGGCCCGCGGGCCGCTGGACGCGGCGCACATCGCGGCACTGCCGCTCTTGATGCTGCGCTCGCGCCAGAGTGACTGGCGCGAATGGTTGGCCGTCGCGGGCTACGGCGGGGCGGTGCCCGCGGCCACGGCCTTCGAGGACCTGGCCGTGGTCTTCGAATTTGCGCGCCAGGGCCTGGGCGTGGCGCTGGCGCAGCGGGCCTACCTCGACGACGAACTGCGTTCGGGTGCGCTGGTGCTGCTGTCCGACATCGCACTGCGCCGGCCCACGGGCTACTGCGCGCTGTGCACGCCCGAAGCCGCCGCGCGGCCGAAGGTGCGGGCTTTCCTCGACTGGCTGGCCACGCAGGCCACCCCCCGCGCCGCTGCGCCCGACTGAACCCGCGCCGCCGCTGGGGGGTGTGAGCTTTGGTTGAGGGGCGCCTGCAGCAAGAGTCGTTTGTGTCGCTTCGGCTGGCGCCGTAGGCTTGCCCGCTTTCCCGTGCCGCCCATGCGGCCGCCAAGCAGGAGCAGGAGCAGACGATGGACTTCAGCCTCAACCCCGAACGCCGCGCCATGGTCGACAGCGTGCGCCAGCTGGCCCAGGGTGAGTTCAAGGCCGACGGCCTGAAGTACATGGACGGCAGCTTCCCCTGGAAGAACATCAGGAAGCTGGCCGACCTGGGTGTGCTGGGCATGGCGGTGCCCGAGGAATACGGCGGCCTCGGCCTGCCTGTCTTCGACACCGCGCTGATCCTGGAAGAGATCGCCAAGACCTGCTACGTCACCGCGATGGCGGTGCTGGGCGAAGCGGGCGTGCAGACACGCGTCATCGCCACCTACGCGCCAGCCTCGATCAAGGAACGCATCCTGCCCAAGGTCGTCACCGGCGACTGCATCCTGGCCGTCTGCATGACCGAGCCGCACGCCGGCACCGACGTGGCGAACTACCGCACCAACACCGTCGTCAAGGGCGATAGGCTGGTGCTCAACGGCACCAAGACGCTCATCAGCCGCGCGCCCGAAGCCGGCATGTTCGTGATCTTCACGCGCGTCAACGGCGCCCCCGGCCGCGAGGGCATCGGCTGCGTGCTGCTCGAGCCGGGCACCCCCGGCTTCGAGGTCACCGGCACCTACCACACCATGGGCGGCGAGAACCTGCACGAGGTGCAGTTCAACAACTGCGAACTACCGCTCGAAAACCTCGTCATCCGCGAAGACGGCTTCAGGAAGCTGCTGACGGCCTTCAACACCCAGCGCTGCCTGAACCCCAGCATCTCGCTGGGCCTCGCTGAAGGCGCTTTCGACGAAGCGGTGAAGTACGTCAAGGAACGCCAGATCTTCGGCAAGGCAATCGGCGACTTCCAGGGCATACGCTGGAAGTTCGCCGACATGTTCCGCAGCATCGAAGGTGCACGCGGCCTGCTCTACCGCGCCTGCGCCTCGGCCAACCCCTTCCCCGACCCCTTCCTGTCGGCCATCGCCAAGATCACGTGCAACGAAACCGCCATCAACGTCACCAGCGAAGCCATCCAGGTGCACGGCGGCTACGGTTTCACCGACGAGTACCTGGTGTCACGCCTGTACCGCGGGGCACGCTACGGCACGCTGGGCGGCGGCGCCACCGAGACGCTGAAGGACCTGATCGGCAAGCGTGTGCTGGCCGAAGGCGACGCGCCCGACGGCATCATGGCGCTGCTGGGCTGAAGCCACGGCGAAGGACACCCCTTGCTGCTGCTCGAAGCCCATGGCAAGCAGGTGCTGGCAGACGCCGGCCTGCCGCTGCCACGCTCGGAATTCATCCGCGCTGGCGAAGCGCCGCGCTGGCCTGCGGGCGCGGCAGCCTGCGTTGTCAAGGCGCAGGTGCCGGTGGGCGGCCGCGGCAAGGCCGGCGGCATCCTGCGTGCCACGCCCGAGCTGCTGGCCGCGCAGGTGCAGGCGGTGTTCGCGGCGCGCATCCAGGGCCACGCGCCGCAGGCGGTGCTGGTCGAAGAGCACGTGCAGGGCAGCGAACACTACCTGTCGCTCATCGTCGACGCGAACGCGGGCGGCCTGCGCCTGATGTATTCGCCGCAGGGTGGTGTCGACATCGAGCACGCCTTCGCCGGCGGTGCCGGCACGGTCAACCTGGTCGCCGCGCCGACCTTGCAAGGCCTGGCGGCGGCCGTCGAACAGCTGCGCCAGGCCGCGGCGCCCGCCACCCGCGACGTGCTGGCCGATGTGGCGCAGCGCCTGGCGAACTGCGTGCTGGCCAACGGCCTGCTGCTGGCCGAGATCAACCCGCTGTTCATCGACGCCGAAGGGCGGCCCTGGGCCGGTGACGCCAAGGTGGTGGTCGACATGAACGTCGTGGCCGACCACCCCGGCCAGCGTGCGCTGTTCGAACAGAACCGCGACCTCTACCCCGACGCCTGTCGCAAGATCAGCGAAGACTTCGACTACGTCGAGATCGACCGCCAGGGCGGCATCGGCCTGGTGACCACCGGCGCCGGCCTGTCGATGATGCTGATCGACGAGCTCGTGGCCCACGGCGCGCGGCCGATCAACTTCTGCGACATCCGCACCGGCCAGATGCGCGGCCGGCCCGACCGCCTGGTCAGCGTGCTGGGCTGGCTGGGCGAGATCTCGACGCTGCGTGTGGTGCTCGTCAACGTCTTTGCCGGCATCACCGACCTGGGCGAGTTCGCGCGCCTGCTGCTCGAGGCGCGGCGCCTGTGCCCGGCCATCACGGTGCCCTTCGTCGCCCGCCTGGTGGGCCACAACGCGGCGCAGGCCGAAGCCCTCATCCGGGCCGCGCCCTGCGGCATCGAGTGGGAACCCGACCTCGAGCGTGCGCTCGACCGGGCCGTGGCCATCGCGCAGGAGCGTTGAGATGCTGCTCGACCTGACCCACGACACCCCCGTCATCGTGCAGGGCATCTCGGGCCGCATGGGCCAGACCCATGCCATGCTGATGCAGCGTTATGGCACGTGCATCGTCGGCGGCACCTCGGCCCGGCCGCCTTCACCCGGCGACGCCTTTCCCGTCTTCCCCGACTGTGCCGCCGCCGTGGCCGCCACCGGCGCGCAGCTCAGCCTGCTGATGGTGCCGCCGCTGCAGACGTTGGCGGCAGTCGAGGAAGCCGTGCACGCCGGCCTGCGCGCGGTGGTCACGGTGGGCGAAGGGGTGCCGGTGCTCGATGCGCTGCGCATCCACGCGCTGACGCGTGAAGCCGGCGTCACCTGGCTGGGCGCGTCGACGCCCGGCCTGTGCATCCCGGGTGAACTGAAGGTCGGCTTCCTGCCCGATGTGTCGCTGGCACCGGGCCGCATCGGCGTGATGTCCAAGAGCGGCACGCTGTCCTACGAGGTGGGCTACCGGCTGGTGGGCCTGGGCCACGGCCAGAGCGCCTGGATCGGTGTCGGCGGCGACCCCGTCAAGGGCCTGCGCTTTGCCGATCTTGCGCCGGGTTTTGCCGCCCATGCACGCACCGCCGCGCTGGTGCTGGTGGGCGAAGTGGGTGGCACCGAAGAAGAGGACTTCGCCGCCGCCTGGGCGGCGCTGCGCTGCAACAAGCCGGTGTTCGCGCTGATTGCGGGCGCGCAGGCCAAGGAAGGCGTGACCATGGGCCACGCCGGCGCGCTGGTGATGGGCCGGCGTGGCACGCTGCAGTCCAAGCAGGCGGCGCTGCGCGCGGCGGGCGTGCAGGTGTTTTCGTCGATCCAGTCGCTGGTACAGGCGGTGCATGCCCAGGTCGGGCGCAGCTGAGGTGGCGCTGCGGCTTCCCGGCCCTTTGCCCTCGATCACACAAAACGGAGACAAGACATGAAGCGACACGAATTTGAACGACGCCGCGCGCTGCTGGCCCTGACGGGCGGCCTGCTGCTGGCCCCCGGGCTGATGGCCCAGCCGACGACGCTGCAGGTGATCGTCGGCTTTCCGCCGGGCGGCCCCAATGACATCGCCGCGCGTGCCATCCAGGCGCGGCTGGCGGCGGTGCTGGGTGTCAACGTGGTGATCGAGAACAAGGCTGGTGCCAGCGGCGAGCTGGCGGCGCGCCAGGTCGCCAAGGGCCCGGCCGACGGCTCGACCATGCTGCTGGGCTCGGGCGGGGCGCTGGCCATCAGCCCGCTGATCAACCCGTCGCTGCCTTACGACCCGACGAAGGAGCTGCTGGCGGTGCACTCGGTGGCGGTCAGCCCGCAGATCGTGCTGGTGCCCGCGAGTTCGCCCTACAAGTCGGTGGCCGACCTGCTGGAGGCCGCGCGGCGCAGCCCGGGCCGGATCAGCTACGCCTCGGCCGGCGGCTCCAGCCCCACGCGGCTGGCGGCCGCGCTCATCGCCCACCGCGCCAAGGTCGAGATGCTGCACGTGCCCTACCGCGGCGGCTCGCCCGCGCTGGTCGACCTCATCGCCGGGCAGGTCGACTTCTACATCGGCGGCGCCGCCTCGGCCATGCCGCTCGTGAAGCAGGGCCGGCTGCGTGCGCTGGCGGTGACGGGCAGCGAACGCACGGGCATCGCGCCGGGCATCCCCACCGTGGCCGAGACGCCCGGGCTCGAAGGCTTCAACGTGCCCATCTGGTACGGCGTGTTCGTGCAGGCGCGGACGCCACCCGAGACGGTGACGCGGCTGGCCGACGCCATTGCGCGCGTGACCGGCGAAAGCGCCGTGGCCGCCCTGCTGGAGCAGCAGGGCCTTCAGGCCCTGGTGCTGCGTGAGCAGGCCTTTGCCAGGCTCGTCGTCGAGGAACGCGAAACCTGGAGCCGGCTGATCACCGAGGCCAAGCTCAAGCTCACCGAGTGAAACGCAGCGCTTGAGCGGCGGGTTCGTGCGTGGCTGAAACCGAGGGCGCAGCGGCCGCCGCGTTCATCACCGCGCTCGACGGCGCGGGGCAGCGGCACGCGGTGGACACGGGCCGCGGCCGCGTCGTCTGGCGCCGTTTTGGCGACGGCCCGCCGCTGGTGCTGCTGCACGGCGGTCACGGCAGCTGGCTGCACTGGGCACGCAACATCGGGCCGCTGGCCCGGCACTTCACCGTGTGGGTGCCTGACCTGCCGGGCTACGGTGAATCGGACTTGCCGCCCGAGCCCACGCTGGCGTCGCTGGTCGACAGCACGCAGGCCACGCTGGACACGCTCGTCGCGCCGGGCACGCGCATCCACCTGGTGAGCTTTTCCTTCGGCGGTGTCGTCGCGGCCAGCCTGGCGGCGCGCCGCGGCGCCGTGCGGCAGCTGGCGCTGCTGGGGACGGTGAGATCGGAAGAGCGTCGT
>CAMTUD010000002.1:0-8388 GCA_947084805.1 uncultured beta proteobacterium
AAGGCCTTCATGCGCGCTTCGTTCTCGGCCTCGTAGCCCATGCTGGTCCACACGTCGGTGGTGACCAGGTGGGCGCCTGCGCAGGCGTCCATCGGGTGGTTGAAGGTTTTCACGCAGGCCGGGTTGTTGACACTGCCCAGTTTGGCGTCGATCTCGTAGCCACCAGGCCTGCTGACGTGCAGCGTGAAGCCCAGCACATCGGCCGCTTGCAGCCAGGTGTTGGCCATGTTGTTGCCGTCGCCGACCCAGGCCACGACCTTGCCTCGGATGTCACCCCGGTGCTCGATGAAGGTGAAGATGTCGGCCAGGATCTGGCACGGGTGGTATTCGTTCGTCAGCCCGTTGATCACCGGCACGCGCGAGTGCGCCGCGAAGCGCTCGAGCATGCTCTGCTCGTAGGTGCGGATCATCACTATGTCGACCATGCGACTGATGACACGCGCGCTGTCCTCGGCCGGTTCGGCGCGGCCGAGCTGGCTGTCGCCGGTGGTCAGGTGCACCACGCTGCCGCCCATCTGGTACATGCCGGCCTCGAAGCTGACGCGTGTGCGCGTGCTGGCCTTCTCGAAGATCATCGCCAGCGTGCGGTCGACCAGCGGCTGGTAGCGCTCGTAGTTCTTGAAGCGTGTCTTGATGATGCGCGCGCGCTCGAAGAGGTAGGCGTACTCCTCGGCCCGCAGGTCCTTGAACTGCAGGTAGTGGCGAATCAGCGAGTGCCCGGGCTTCATGGCGTTTCGGCCAGGAAGGTCTTGATCAGCGGGCACAGGATGGCGACGATCTGCGCCGCTTCGTCCGCGGACAGGATCAGCGGCGGCACGATGCGGATGACGCGGTCGGCAGTGACGCTGATCAGCAGCCCGGCTTCGGCCGCACGGCCGAGCAACACACCGCAGGGGCGGTCGAGTTCGACGCCGATCATCAGCCCGGCGCCGCGGATCTCGGTCACGCCCGGCAGGCCGGCGAGTTCACGCGCCAGGCCGTCGCGCAGCGCAGCGCCCACGGTGGCGGCGTTGGCCAGCAGGCCGTCTTCTTCGCAGATGCGCAGTGTCTCGACACCGGCGCGCATGGCCAGCGGGTTGCCGCCGAAGGTGGTGCCGTGGTTGCCCGGGCCCAGCACGTTCAGGGCGCGTGGGCCCGTCACCACCGCGCCGATGGGCACGCCGGAGCCCAGGCCCTTGGCCAGCGGCATCACGTCGGGCAGGATGCCCGCCCACTGGTGTGCAAACCACTTGCCGGTGCGACCGATGCCGCACTGCACCTCGTCGAGCATCAGCAGCCAGTCCTGGCGGTCGCACAGCGCGCGCAGGCCCTGCAGGTATTCCCAGCGCGACGGGTTCACGCCGCCTTCACCCTGGATGGTCTCCAGGAACACCGCCACCACGTTCGGGTGCTGGTGCGCCACGGTCTCGAGTGCGGCCAGATCATTCAAGGGCACACGCACAAAACCTTCGACCAGCGGGCCGAAGCCGGCCTGCACCTTGGGGTTGCCGGTGGCCGACAGCGTGGCGATGCTGCGGCCGTGGAAGGCCTTCTCGTAGACGATGATCTCGGGCCGCTCGATGCCCTTGTCATGGCCGAACTTGCGCGCGATCTTGAGCGCCGCCTCGTTGGCTTCCAGGCCGCTGTTGCAGAAGAAGGCGCCGTCCAGGCCCGAGATCTCGCACAGCTTGGCGGCCAGCTGCTCCTGCAGCGGCACCTGGTAGTAGTTGCTGCAGTGGATCAGCTTGCTCACCTGGTCCTGCAGCGCGGGCACCAGCCTGGGGTGGGCGTGCCCCAGCGTGTTCACGGCGATGCCGCCCAGGCCGTCGAGATAACGGCGGCCCGCGGTGTCCCAGACCCAGCAACCCTGGCCGTGCGACAGCGCAAAGGGCAGACGGCCGTAGGTGTTCAGCACATGCGGCATGGGCCGCGTGGGCGCGGCGGTAACGGCGGGCTCGGGTGCGTTCATCGTGGTTCCTTCTAGGCCCAGAACTGAAAAGCCGGGGCGACGTTCCCGTCACGTCCCGGCAGCCCGCAATTCTAAAGGCGGGCCCCGGCGCGCCGAAGAACCTGTATCCAGGTCAACCTCGGCACACATCATGCATGCTGCGTTGCAGCAAACCCAAGGCACAATGGCGGCCGAACCCAGCGCGCCGCGGCGGCTGCCACCGATCCCGGTGGGCCTGCGTGCCGTGCCTTCGCCGATGACTCCGCCCCGACACCGCCAGTACACCATCCAGGGCCTGACCCTCGAAGGTCGCACCTTTCGCCCCAGCGACTGGGCCGAGCGCCTGGCCGGTGCCATGTCGTGCTTCAGGCCCGGCGGCGGCAGCGGCGGCATCGGTGCCTACATCGGCTACTCACCCTACTGCGTGCCGCAGGTGGTGGACGGAGTGAAGTGCGTGCTGGTCAACGAGGCGCTGCAGGGCATCGAGCCGATGGCCTGGGACTTCGTCATGAACTTCGCCCGCGACAACCAGTTGCGTGTGGCCGAGGTGCTGCCGGGCACCCCACCCGGCTGAAGCAGTCGGGCCCTGCCGACGAGGGCGCTGGGGCCCCAGAAACGGCAAAGGGCCCGCAGTGCGGGCCCCGTGTCACTTCAGAACAGGCTCAGGCGGCGAGCGCCAGTGCCTTGACCTTGGCGGCCAGGCGGCTCTTCAGGCGAGCGGCCTTGTTCTTGTGGAAGATGCCCTTGTCGGCAACCGAGTCGATCACGCTCTGGGCGGTCTTGAAGGTATCGGTGGCCTTGGCCTTGTCGCCGCCGACAACCGCCTTCTGCACGTTCTTGACGACCGTACGGAAGCGCGAGCGCAGCGAGGTGTTGGCGGCGTTCAGCACCACGTCTTGACGGGCGCGCTTGCGGCCCGAGGCGAGGCGAACGGTTTTCTTCTTGGCTTTGGACGAGGTGGCCATGCTTTAGCGCGCAGTTGGTCTGAACTGGTCGGGGATGTGCAAAGAGCGTCGAGTATAGCACGCAAGTTGAAGGTGGCCCGGGGACTGCAAGCCGCCTGCCTATAATTCCGCCACCCGACCGCTCGCACCACGCGCGAGCTGCCGGCCCCCAGGTTCGTGCCACGCGCCGCCTGCTTCCGGTGCGCCGCGTCTTGCGGCGCTTCGCTTCCCGCACCGCCCTTTCGCAAGTCTGCACGCCCGCACGCCCCAGTGAACCTGCTCAAGGCCGCCTCCACCGTTTCCCTGCTCACGCTGCTGTCGCGCGTGACGGGGCTGGTGCGCGAGCAGCTCATCGCCGCCTCCTTCGGCGCCAGCGGCGTCACCGACGCCTACAACGTCGCCTTCCGCATTCCCAACCTGTTCCGGCGCCTGTTCGCCGAAGGCGCCTTTTCGCAGGCCTTCGTGCCACTGCTGGCGGCCACGCGTGAGCGTGAAGGCGACGATGGCACACGCCTGCTCATCGACGCCGTGGCCACGGTGCTGGCATGGGCGCTGATCCTCACCTGCATCGTTGGCGTCGCCGGGGCGCCGGTGCTGGTGTGGATGATGGGCTCGGGTCTGGAGCGTTTCGACACCGCCGTCGTGCTGACGCGCTGGATGTTCCCCTACATCGGCTTCATGTCGATGGTGGCGCTGTCGGCCGGCATCCTGAACACCTGGCGGCGCTTTGCGGTGCCGGCGGTGACGCCGGTTCTGCTCAACCTCAGCGTCATCGCCGCCGCGTGGTGGGGCGCGCCGCTGATGGCGCGTTTCGGCTACGAACCGGTGCTGGCCCTGGCGCTGGGCGTGATGCTCGGCGGCCTGCTGCAGGCCGCCGTGCAACTGCCGGCACTGGCGGCCATCGGCTGCGCGCCGCGCATCGGGCTGCTGCCGAGGCGCATCGCCGCCGCCTGGCACCACCCGGGCGTGCGGCGTGTGCTGCAGCAGATGGCGCCGGCGCTGCTGGGCGTGTCGGTGGCGCAGATCTCGTTGCTCATCAACACCCAGATCGCCACCCACGTGGCGGTGGGCGCGGTGTCGTGGCTGACCTACGCCGACCGGCTGATGGAGTTCCCCACCGCGCTGCTGGGCGTCGCCTTGGGCGTGGTGCTGCTGCCGCAGCTGTCGGCGGCACGGGCGCGCCAGGACGACGCCGCCTACTCGGACATGCTCGACTGGGGCCTGCGCCTGGTGCTGCTGCTGGCGCTGCCGTGTGCGCTGGCGCTGCTGATCTTCCCGGTCGGGCTGGTCAGCGTGCTTTTCCATTACGGCGCGTTCACGCCGCGCGACGTGGCGATGTCGGTGCTGGCGCTGCGCGGCTACGGCGTCGGCCTGCTGGGGCTGGTGGCCATCAAGGTGCTGGCGCCGGCCTTCTACGCACGCCAGGATTTGCGCACGCCGGTGAAGATTGCCGTCGGCGTGCTCGTCGCCACGCAAGCGCTGAACGTGGTGCTGGTGCCGGCGCTGGGCCACGCCGGGCTGGCGCTGTCGATCGGCCTGGGCGCGCTGGTCAACGCCGGGCTGCTGCTCGGCGGGCTGCTGCGTGGCGGCATCTATCAGGCGCGACCGGGCTGGGCGGCGTTCGCGGCCCGTGTGCTGCTGGCCAACCTGGTGCTGGGCGCGGGGCTGGCCTGGGCCGCCCAGGGCATCGACTGGGTCGCGATGCAGGCGCAGTGGGGCCAGCGGGCATTTGCGGTGGCCGGCGTGCTGGGCGGCGTGGCGTTGCTCTACTTCGCCGTGCTGGCGGCCTGCGGCCTGCGGCCACGCCAGTTCATGCGCCGCGGCTGACCTACACTGACACGAATGGCCGGACCCGTGCACTTCGAAGCGCCCACCGCACTCGACTTCTTTGCGGCGCTGGTCGCCGACGACGCCAGCCTGCCGGTGCTGGAAGCCGCTGCCGCCGTGGCGCAGGACGAACTGCCCGACGTCGACGTGCAGGACGTGCTGGCGCAGGTCGATGCCCTGGCCGACCGCCTGCGCCGCCGCCTGCCGGCCGACGCCGCGCCGCTGCAGCGCCTTCGCCTGCTCAACCAGTATTTCTTCCAGGAACTGGGCTTCGCGGGCAACGTCAACAACTACTACGACGCCGGCAACAGCCTGTTGCCGGTGGTGCTCGAGACGCGGCGCGGCATTCCGCTGACGCTGGCGCTGATCTATATCGAGATCGCCACCCAGGCGGGGCTGCGTGCGCAGGGCATTGCGTTCCCGGGCCACTTTCTCGTCAAGCTGCACCTGCCGCGTGGCGAGGTTGTCGTCGACCCCTTCAGCGGCCGTTCGCTGACGCGCGAAGAGCTCGAGGAGCGCCTGCTGCCCTTCCGCCGCCCGGTGGCGGGTTTCGAGATCGAAGAGGTGCCGCTGGGCCTCTTCCTGCAGCCGGCGCCGCCGCGCGACGTCATCGCGCGGCTGCTGCACAACCTGCGGGAAATCCACCGCAGCGCGCCGGACCTGCCGCGCCTGGCCGCCGTGCAGCGCCGCCTGGTGCTGCTGCTGCCGCAGGCCTGGACCGAACGTCGCGAGCTGGCGCTGGTGCTGGGGCAACTGGGTCGCCCGCACGAAGCCGCGGCCGAGATGTCGACCTACCTGCAGCACCAGCCCGAGGCTGCCGACGCGCCGTTGATGCGCACCCAGCTGGCGCGATGGCGCCGCGCCCACTGACCGCATGAAGCAGATTCCCCTGCCCATCGGGCCGCAGCCCGAGCCCAGCTTCGACAACTTCCTGCCGGGCGCCAACGCGGCGGCGCTGGAGCACCTGCGCACGCTGGTCTTGCCGGGGGCACCGGTCTACCTGTGGGGACTGGCGGGCAGTGGCAAGAGCCACCTGCTGCGTGGTCTGGCCGCACGCTGCCAGGCCCAGGGTCAGCGTGTGGGCTGGTTCGACGCCGCCGAGCACCTGCCGTGGCTGCTGTCGCCCGACTGGAGCGTCGTCGTCATCGACCGCTGCGAACTGCTGGACGCCGAAGCCCAGCAGGCCGCGTTTGCGCTCTTCATCGAGGCCGCTGCGCACGGCGTGCAGGTGGCTGCGGCCGGGCGCCTGCCGCCCGTGGACCTGCCGCTGCGCGACGACCTGCGCACGCGCCTGGGCTGGGGCCATGTCTTTGCGCTGCACCTGCTGCCCGACGCCGAGACGCGCGCCGCGCTGCGCCGCGAGGGCGACCGCCGCGGCATCCTGCTCTCCGACGAACTGATGGACCACCTGCTGACCCACTTCCCGCGTGATCTCGGCCACCTGATGCGCCTCTTCGACCGCCTCGACAACTTTGCGCTGGCCCGCAGCCGCCGCCTCACGGTGCCGCTGCTGCGCCAGATGCTGGCCGAAGAAGAGGCCAGCCCGGTGGGCGTGTCATGAAGCTGGCGCTCTTCGACCTCGACGGCACGCTCATCGCGAAGGACTCCGACCACGCCTTCGGCGAGTTCGTCGTCACCCTGGGCTGGGCCGACGGCGAGACCTTCCGCCGCCGCAACGACGCCTTCTACGCCGACTACCTGGCCGGCCGGCTCGACATCGACGCCTATGTCGACTTCGCCACCGCGCCCTGGCGCGACCGGCCGGCGGCCGACCTGGCGCTGGCCTCGGCGCGTTTTCTCGATGTCGTGGTGCGGCCGATGCTGCACGCCCAGGCGCTGGCGCTGGTGCAGCGCCACCGTGATGCCGGCGACCTGGTCGCCGTCGTCACGGCCACCAACGACTTCGTCACGCGACCCATCGCGCAGCTCTTCGGTGTCGACGAACTCATCGCCACCGACTTGCAGCGCGACGCCGCCGGCCGGGTCACCGGCCGCATCGAGGGCGTGCCTTCGTTCCGCGAGGGCAAGGTCACGCGGGTGCAGCAATGGCTGGCCGCGCGCGGCCTGGCGCTGCACGACTTCGAGCGCAGTACCTTCTACAGCGATTCCACCAACGACCTGCCGCTGCTCGAATGCGTCAGCGCGCCCGTGGCCACCAACCCCGGCCCGGCGCTCGAGCGCATCGCGCAAGCACGCGGCTGGCCTGTCCTGAAGCTCTTCACATGATCAAGAAACTCATCAACCGTCTGCTCGGCAAGGGTGAGCCGGTCGAAACCGTGCCGCCTGTGCCCGTCATCCCTGTCATCCCCGTCGGCGTGCGCACCGAGGTGCCAGCCCACGTGCATGGCATCGACCCCTCGCTGCTCGACGCCAACGCAGTGCGTGTCGTCAAGACGCTCAAGGACGCCGGGCACGAGACCTACATCGTCGGCGGCGCGGTGCGCGACCTGCTGGTCGGCATGCGCCCGAAAGACTTCGACGTCGCCACCGACGCCACGCCCGAGCAGGTCAAGGCGCTGTTTCGCCGCGCCTTCATCATCGGCCGCCGCTTCCGCCTGGTGCACGTCGTCTTCGGCCGTGGCCGCGAGCACGAGGTCATCGAGGTCAGTACCTTCCGCGCCTACCTCGACCCCGCGGCCACCAGCGATCAGGCGCCCGTCGACACCAAGCGCCACCCCAGCGCCGCCGCTGACAAGAAGCACGTCGTCGACGCCGCCGGCCGCGTGCTGCGCGACAACGTCTGGGGCCCGCAGATCGAGGACGCGGCGCGCCGCGACTTCACCATCAACGCGATGTACTACGACCCCGTCACGCAGACGGTCGTCGATTACCACAACGGCCTGGCCGACGTGCGCGGCAAGGTGCTGCGCATGATCGGCGACCCCGACACGCGCTACCGCGAAGACCCGGTGCGCATCATCCGCGTCGTGCGTTTCGCGGCCAAGCTGGGTTTTGCGCTCGACCCCGCCACCGCCAGGCCGGTGGCCGCGACGGCGCCGCTGCTGGCCAACGTGCCGATCTCGCGACTTTTCGACGAGATGATCAAGCTGCTGCAGACCGGTCACGCGCTGGCCAGCATCGAACAACTGCGCAAGTTCGGCCTCATCGGCGGCAAGCTGGCGGTGTTCCCGGTGCTCGACGCAGCGCTGGCGCCGGCCAAGCCCAACCCGGTGCGCGAGAAGTTCGTGCGCCTGTCGCTGCAGGACACCGACACCCGTGTCAAGGAAGGCCGTTCGGTGGTGCCCAGCTACATGCTGGCCACCATGCTGTGGCACGACGTGCAGGAACGCTGGGCGGCGCTGCGGGCTGCCGGCGACAGCCCGTTCCCGGCGCTGCAGCAGGCCGTCGACGCGGTGTTCGACGCACGCATCGGCGACATCTCGGGCCGCGGCAAGCTGGCCGCCGACATGCGCGAGATCTGGCTCATGCAGCCGCGCTTCGAGCGCCGCACGGCAAGTTCGGCGGCGTCGCTCATCGCCCAGGTGCGCTTCCGTGCCGGCTACGACTTCCTGCGCCTGCGTGCCGACTGCGGCGAGGTCTCGGTCGACCTGGCCGACTGGTGGGAAGACTTCCACCTCGGCAGCGACGACGACCGCGAGGCGCTGCTGCGCGACGTGCGCGCGACGGCGGCGCCGCGTTCGCGGCGTTCACGCGCCGATGGCCCGGCCACGGCAGATCGGAAGAGCGTCG
>CAMTUD010000003.1:0-13615 GCA_947084805.1 uncultured beta proteobacterium
CCTGAGGTATCGAAGGCCCGCTCAGGCTGAGCCAGGCTTCGATACCTCAGCCCGAACGGTTTGGGTAGCAGATCAGACCACCGCCACCGGAATCTTGCCAATCTTGGCCTGCCACTCCTTCGGCCCGGTCTCGTGCACCGAAGTGCCGTTCGAGTCGACCGCCACGGTGACCGGCATGTCTAGCACCTCGAACTCGTAGATGGCTTCCATGCCCAGGTCGGCAAAACCCAGCACGGTCGACTTCTTGATCGCCTTCGACACCAGGTAGGCCGCACCACCCACCGCCATCAGGTACGCACTCTTGTGCTTCTTGATGGCCTCGATGCCAGTGGGCCCACGCTCGCTCTTGCCGATCATGCCAATGAGGCCCGTCTCGGCCAGCATCATCTCGGTGAACTTGTCCATGCGCGTGGCGGTGGTCGGGCCGGCCGGGCCCATCACCTCGTCGCGCACCGGATCGACCGGGCCGACGTAGTAGATGACGCGGTTGGTGAAGTCCACCGGCAGCTTCTCGCCCTTGGCCAGCATCTCCTGGATGCGCTTGTGCGCGGCGTCGCGGCCCGTGAGCATCTTGCCGTTGAGCAGCAGCGTCTGGCCGGGCTTCCAGCTCTGCACCTCGGCCGGCGTGAGCGTGTTGAGGTCGACCCGCTTGCTGGCGTTGTAGTCGGGCGCCCAGTTCACCTTCGGCCAGCTGTCCAGGCTGGGCGGCGTGAGGTAGGCGGCGCCCGAGCCGTCCATCACCACGTGGGCGTGGCGCGTGGCGGCGCAGTTCGGGATCATGGCCACCGGCTTGCCCGCGGCGTGCGTGGGGTAGGTGGCGATCTTGATGTCGAGCACCGTGGTCAGCCCGCCCAGGCCCTGCGCGCCGATGCCCAGCGCGTTGACCTTCTCGTAGAGCTCGATGCGCAGTTCTTCGAGCTTGTTCTTCGGGCCGCGGGCGAGCAGGTCGAACATGTCGATCGGCTCCATCAGCACTTCCTTGGCCAGCATCATGGCCTTCTCGGCGGTGCCGCCGACGCCGATGCCCAGCATGCCCGGCGGGCACCAGCCGGCGCCCATCGTCGGCACCGTCTTCATCACCCAGTCGACCAGGCTGTCGCTGGGGTTCATCATGATGAACTTGCTCTTGTTCTCGCTGCCGCCGCCCTTGGCGGCCACCGTGACGTCGAGCTTGTTGCCCGGCACCACCGTCATGTGGATGACGGCCGGCGTGTTGTCCTTGGTGTTCTTGCGCTCGAAGATGGGGTCGTCGAGCATGCTGGCGCGCAGCTTGTTGTCGCTGTTCAGGTAGGCGCTGCGCACGCCAGCGTTGACGGCGTCTTCGACGCTGCCGGTGAAGCCTTCGAAGCGCACGTCCATGCCGATCTTCAGGAAGACGTTGACGACGCCGGTGTCCTGGCAGATGGGCCGGTGGCCTTCGGCGCACATGCGGCTGTTGGTCAGGATCTGCGCGATCGCGTCCTTGGCCGCCGGCGAGGCTTCACGTTCGTAGGCCCGCGCGAGGTGGCTGATGAAGTCGGCCGGGTGGTAGTAGCTGATGTACTGCAGCGCGGCGGCAACGGTCTCGACGAGGTCGTTCTGGCGGATGATGGTCATGGTGGAGGGCCTCGCGGCGCGGGCCGCGCAAGAAAAGCGGTGAATGACGGGCCGGTGAGACCGACCCTGCGGCCTGCGCGGCGCAGACACGGCAAGCACCGCCACGGTGCGAAGGGCGGGCGCGCTGACGCAGGCCCCCAGTTTAGAGGTGGCTTGCCGCGCAAAACCCGACTTGGCTCAAGTGCTTCCTAGAATGCGCCGCTTCCGCTGCACGGCCCGGCGCAGCGTTCCCAGTCCATTCCGGTGCCCGCGACCCCTTCGATGCAGCTCCTCGCCCTGGCTGTCCTGCTGCCCCTGCTGCTGGGCGGCCCCCTGTGTGCCCTCGTCGGCGCGCGCCTGACGCCGGCGCGGCGCCGGGGCGCAGCCTGGGCCGCCGCGGCGGTGACGGCGGTGGTGCTGGCGCTGCTGCTGAGCCAGGCGCCGGCGGTGTTTGCGGGGCAGACCCTGCTGCAGCACACGCCCTGGGTGCCGGCGCTGGGGCTGAACGCCCACTTCCGCCTCGACGGCCTGGCGCTGATGTTCGGGCTGATGATCACCGGCGTCGGCCTGCTGGTCATCCTGTACGCGGCCTACTACCTCGGCCCCGAGGAACGGGCCGGGAAGTTTTTCGGCCTGCTGATGTTCTTCATGGCGGCCATGCTGGGCATCGTGCTGTCGGACAACCTGCTGTTGCTGGTGGTGTTCTGGGAGCTCACCAGCATCTCGTCCTTCCTGCTCGTCGGCTTCTGGAACCACCGCGCCGAGGCGCGTGCGGGCGCGCGCATGGCGCTGGCCATCACCGGCGGCGGCGGGCTGGCGCTGCTGGCCGGCGTGGTGCTGCTGGGGCAGATCGCCGGTACCTACGACCTGTCGGCGATGCTCGGCCGCGGCGCCGAGATCCAGGCCGACGCGCGCTTCACGCCGGCGCTGCTGCTGATCCTGCTCGGCTGTTTCACCAAGAGCGCCCAGCTGCCCTTCCACTTCTGGCTGCCCGAGGCGATGGCCGCGCCGACGCCGGTGTCGGCCTACCTGCATTCGGCCACCATGGTCAAGGCCGGCATCTTCCTGCTGATGCGGCTGTACCCGGTGATCAGCGGCGGCGCGCTCTTCGAGCTGCTCGTCGCCGGTATCGGGCTGGCGACCATGGTCTTTGCCGCCTACGTGGCGATGTTCAAGCACGACCTGAAGGGCCTGCTGGCCTACAGCACCATCAGCCACCTCGGGCTGATCGTGTTCCTGATCGGGCTGGACTCGCCGTTGTCAGCGGTGGCGGCGGTGTTCCACGTCCTCAACCACGCCACCTTCAAGGCCGCGCTCTTCATGACCGCCGGCATCATCGACCACGAAACCGGCACGCGCGACATGCGCAAGCTCGCGGGGCTGATGAAGGCGATGCCGTGGACGGCGACGCTGGCGATGGTCGCCGCCGCCTCGATGGCCGGCGTGCCGCTGGCCAACGGCTTCCTGTCCAAGGAGATGATGTTCGGCGAGGCGCTGCAGGGACGTGTCGGCCTGCTGGGCAGCGGCGCGGTGGCGGTGCTGGCCACGCTGGCGGCCGTCTTCGCGGTGGCCTACTCGCTGCGTTTCATCCACGACGTGTTTTTCAACGGCGAGCCCAAGGACCTGCCCAAGCCGCACCCGCACGAGCCGCCGCTGTTCATGAAGGCGCCGGTGGCGCTGCTGGTCATCGTGTGCGTGGTCGTGGGCGTGCTGCCTTCGGTCACCGTGGGCCCGCTGGTGCACGTGGCGGTGGGCGCGATGCTGGGCGGGCCGCCGCCCGAATACCACCTGGCGCTGTGGCATGGCGTGAACCTGCCGCTGCTGATGAGTGGGGTTGCGATGGCCGGCGGCGTGGCGCTGTACGTCGCGCTGCAGCACGGCTACAGGCTGCACCTGCACCACCCGCGGGGCTGGACGGGGCGGCTGGTCTTCACAAAGCTGCTCGACGGCATGTTCGCGCTGGCCCGGCGGTGCACCCCCTGGCTGGAGCGCGGTTCACTGCAAACCCACGTGGCGTGGATGCTGACCGCGGCGGTGGTGCTGGCCGCCTGGCCGCTGGTGGACGGCCCGGCCCTGGGCACCGGCGCGCGCTCGCTGCTGCCGGCCACGCCGCTGGCGCTGGTGATGTGGGCGCTGCTGGCGGCGGCATGCGTTGCCCTGGTGGCCACCCACCACCAGCGTCTGCAGGCCGTGATCCTGGTCGGCGTGGTGGGGCTGGTCAGCGCGGTGGCCTTCCTCGGCTTTTCGGCGCCCGACCTGGCGCTGACGCAGATCGCCGTCGAGATCGTCTCCACCGTGCTGCTGTTGATGGGGCTGGCGCTGCTGCCGGCGCTGACGCCGCGTGAATCTTCCACCGCACGCCGCAGCCGCGACGCGCTGCTGGCGCTGGCGGCTGGCGCCGGCCTGGCGTGGCTGGCCTGGCTGGTGCTGACCCGCGACCACGATGCCATCTCGTGGTTCTTCATCGAAAAGTCGGTGCCCGAAGGCGGCGGCGCCAACGTCGTCAACGTGATCCTGGTCGACTTCCGCGGCTACGACACCTGGGGCGAGATCACCGTGCTGGCCATCGCCGGCCTGGGCGTGCTGGCGCTGCTGCAGGGCCTGCACGTGCAGCGCCCGGCGGCCGACCTTGCCGGCCGCCGCTACGGCCAGGCGCAGCCGCCGCTGATGTTGCGCACCGCTGCGCGGCTGCTGTTGCCGCTGTCGCTGGTGGCGGCCGTCTACTTCTTCTGGCGTGGCCACGGCCTGCCGGGCGGCGGCTTCGTGGCCGGGCTGGTGACGGCGGTGGCGCTGGTGCTGCAGTACATGGCCCTGGGCCAGCAGCGCGCCGACGCGCTGCTGGGCACCACCGGCGGCAGGCGCTACACCGTGCTCATCGGCGTCGGGCTGGCCATCGCCACGCTCACCGGGCTGGGCAGCTTCGTTTTCGGCCACCCCTTCCTCAGCAGCGCCTCGGGGCACCCGGTGGTGGCGCTGCTGGGTGAACTGCCGCTGGCCACGGCGGCGCTCTTCGACCTGGGGGTCTACGTGACGGTGGTGGCCTCGACGATGCTCACGCTGTCGGCGCTGGGTGCGGCCAGCGAAAGCGCAGGCAGCGCGCGCGCCTCGGGCGGCGCGGGGCAGGGGGCGACGTGATGCCGTCGATGGAGTTCCTCTTTGCCAGCGGCATCGGCTTCGTCACCGCGGCCGGCGTCTACCTGCTGCTGCGCGCCCGCAGTTTCCCGGTGGTGCTGGGGCTCACGCTGCTGGGCTACGCGGTCAACGTCTTCATCTTCATCACCGGGCGGCTGTGGCTGGGCGCCGCGCCCATCGTCGGCAGCAGCCCAGGCCTGGCCGACCCGCTGCCGCAGGCGCTGGTGCTCACCGCCATCGTCATCGGCTTCGCCACCACGGGTTTTGTCATCGAACTGGCGCTGCGCGGCCGCCACGAGCAGGGCAGCGACCATGTCGACGGTGCGCCGCCCGACGGCCCGGCATCACCCGGTGAAACGGGCCCCACGCGATGACGCTGGCCGACCACCTGCCCGTGCTGCCGGTGCTGCTGCCGGCACTGACTGCCGTGCTGCTGCTCTTCATCGGCGACAGCCCGGCGCGCCTGCGCTGGGCGCGCGCCGTGGTGCTGACCTCGGTGGCGCTGGGCGCGGTGCTGGCCTTCCGCCTGGTGGAGCAGGCCGGCGGCGGCACGCTCACCGTCTACCGGCTCGGCGGCTGGCCCGCGCCCTTCGGCATCGTGCTCGTGGTCGACCGCCTCGCGGCGCTGATGCTGGCGCTGACCTCGGCCGTCGCCTTGCCCGTGCTGTGGCAGGCCTGCGCCGGCTGGGACACACGCGGCCGCCACTTCCACGCCCTGTTCCAGTTCCAGCTGATGGGCCTGAACGGCGCGTTCGTCACCGGCGACCTGTTCAACCTGTTTGTCTTCTTCGAGGTGCTGCTGATTGCCAGCTACGTGCTGATGGTGCACGGCCTGGGCCGTGAACGCCTGCGTGTGGGCCTGCATTACGTGGCGCTGAACCTGCTGGCGTCGGCGTTTTTCCTGGTCGGCGTGGCCTTGATCTACGCCACCACCGGCACCTTGAACCTGGCCGACCTGGCGCTGCGCGTGCCGCGGGTGCCGGCGCCCGAGGCGGCGCTGCTGCAGGCCGGTGCGCTGCTGCTGCTGGTGGTGTTCGGCTTCAAGGCGGCGCTGGTGCCGCTGTCGATGTGGTTGCCGGCCACCTACGCGGCGGCCAGCGCGCCGGTGGCGGCGCTGTTCGCGATCATGACCAAGGTCGGCGTCTACGCCATCCTGCGTGTGCACGGCGTGGTCTTCGGCGCCGACGCCGGGGCCTCGGCGCTGCTGGTGCAGCCGCTGCTGCTGCCGCTGGCGCTGGTCACCTGCGTGGTGGGGGTGGTGGGCGCGCTGGCCGCGGCCACGCTGCCGCGGCTGGTGGCCTGGCTGACGGTGGCGTCGGTGGGCTCGATCCTGGTGGCGCTGGGGCTGTTCGGCGCCGCGGCGTGGTCGGCGGGGCTGTACTACCTGCTGCATTCCACGCTGGTGGTGGCCGCGCTCTTCCTGCTGGCCGGGCTGGTGGCGGCGCAGCGCGGCGAGGCTGGCGCCACGCTGGTGCCCGGCCCGCCGGTGGCGCAGCCGGCGCTGCTGGGCGGCTTGCTGGTGCTGGGGGCCGCCTCGGTCACCGGGTTGCCGCCGCTGCCCGGCTTCATCGGCAAGCTGATGTTGCTGCAGGCGGCTTTGCCGCACGCTGCGGTGGTCGCCGTGTGGGCCGTGGTGCTGGGGGTGGGGCTGCTGACGATGATCGGGCTGGCGCGCGCCGGCAGCATCGTGTTCTGGGCCGCGCGGGTCGACCTGCCGGCCGGTGGGGCGCCGGCATCCTGGCGCGCCTGGGCGCCTTCGGCGGTGCTGCTGGGCGCGGGCGTGGCGCTGAGTGTCTTCGCCGCGCCGGCCCAGCGTTACACCGCTGCGGCCGCCGTGCAACTGCAGGACCGCGCGGCCTATGCGCGCGCCGTGCTGGGTGGTGAACGCGCCGAGAGCACGCGGCCCTTCCGGGCGCCGGCCACACCATGACGCCGCGCTGGTTTGCCCATCCGGTGAAGTCGCTGCTGGTGGCGACCTGCTGGCTGCTGCTGCGCCAGAGCCTGGCCCTGCCCGACCTGATCACCGCCGCCGTGCTGGGCCTGGTGCTGCCGCGGCTGGTGTTCGGCTTCCTGGGTCAGGACCCGGCGCCGCGGCGCTGGGGCCGCGCGCTGCGCTTCGGCCTGCTCGTGCTGTGGGACATCGTCGTGTCCAACGTGACCGTCGCGCGCATCGTGCTGTCACCGTGGTCGCGCCCGCAGCCGGCGTGGCTGGAGGTGCCCTACACGGTCCAGCACCCGGGTGCGGTGATGCTGCTGGCCGGCATCATCACCATGACGCCAGGTACCGTGTCCTGCGTGGTCGACGAGGAGCGCCGTGTGCTCGTCGTGCACGTGCTCGACGGCGCCGACCCGGTGGCCGTGCAGGCGCAGATCCTGCAGCGCTACGAACACGCCTTGAAGGAGATCTTCGAATGATCCTGGCCTGGGCCCTGGACTTCGCCTTGGCCGCCGTGGCCGTGTCGATGGCGCTGTGCGGCTGGCGGCTGTTGCGCGGGCCTTCCGCCTGCGACCGCCTGCTGGCGCTGGACACCCTGTACATGAACACCGTGGTGCTGACCGTGCTGCTGGGCCTGCGCTGGGGCACCGAGCTGTTGTTCGAGGGTGCGTTGCTGATCGCCATGCTGGGCTTCGTGTCGACGGTGGCGCTGGCGCGTTTCATCTCCCGCGGCGACGTCATCGAATGAGGAGGCAGGCATGCTGAACACGCTGCCCCTGTGGGCCGAGATCACGTTGGCCGCACTGCTGGTGGTGGGCGGCGTCTTCACGCTCGTGGGCTCCATCGGCCTGGTGCGCTTCGACGACTTCTTCATGCGCCTGCACGCACCCACCAAGGCCGCGACGCTGGGCGCCGGTGGTGTGCTGCTGGCCAGCATGGGGCTGGCCTGGGCGCAAGGGCGCCCGGGCGTCCACGAACTGCTGATCACGCTCTTCGTCTTCGTCACCGCGCCGGTCTCGGCCAACCTGATGGCGCAGGCTGCATTGCACCTGCGCCTGCCCAGCCGCGCGCCCTTGCCGCCCGACCCGCCCGCGCCCTGAAAGCGCGTCGCGTCAGCGCTGCGTCGGGCGCAGCATCAGCACGACCAGCGTGACCACCGTCAAGGGCAGCACAAAACTCAGCATCGCCAGGCTGAAGAAGGGCAGGGCGGAGTGGCGCTGCACCTGCATCACCAGGAAGCCGACGTAGGCCACGTAGTAGGCGAGGAAAAGCGCCCCTTCCCAGCGCGCGATGACGCGCCCGGTGATGAACACCGGCAGGCAGGCCAGCGCCACGGCCAGCATCACCCACAGGTCGAAGGCCAGCATGGCCGGGGCGATGACCAGGCCGGTGCTGCCCGACATCAGCGCCGACAGGCCCAGGCAGCCCAGGATGTTGAAGATGTTGCTGCCCACCACGTTGCCCACCGCGATGTCGCGCTCGCCCTTCAGCGCCGCGGCGATCGAGGTGGCCACCTCGGGCATCGAGGTGCCGGCAGCCACGATGGTCAGGCCGATGACCACGTCGCTGACGCCCAGGGCCTGGGCAAAGGCCACCGAGGCCGAGACCAGCGCCTCCGAGCCTGCCACCAGCGCGGCCAGTCCGGCGGCGATGAGTGCCAGCTGGGCCGGCAGGCGGGTGTCCCAGGCGGCGGCGGCGGGTTGCGGCTCGGCATCGAGCCCGGCCGCGTCGGCCTGCACCTGACGGCGCGACTGCACGACGACAAAGGCGACATAGGCCAGCAGCAGCGCAAAGAGCCCGCCGCCTTCGAGTGCGCCGATGCGGCCGTCCAGCCCCAGCACCAGCAGCAACAGTGACACGCCCAGCATGATGGGTACTTCCTGCCGCACCACCTGCCCGTGCACGGCCAGCGGCGTGATCAGCGCGCTGAGGCCCAGGATGAAGAGCACGTTGAAGATGTTGCTGCCCACCACGTTGCCCACCGCGATGTCGGTGCTGCCGCCAAGCACGGCGCTCACGGACACCGCGACCTCGGGCGCGCTGGTGCCCATGGCCACCACGGTCAGCCCCACCACCAGCGGTGATATTCCGAAGGACAGCGCCAGCTTCGACGCACCACGCACCAGCAGGCTGGCGCCGATCACCAGGCCCGCCAGGCCGGCGGCAAACAGCAGCAGGTTCTGCATGCGCCGGCGTGCGGCTTCAGTGCGTCGGCTTGACGGTGTGCGACATCAGCCGGTCGGCATAGGCGATGGCCAGCGCCGAGAACAGGAAGGCGACGTGGATCAGCGTCTGCCAGAGCAGCACCTTCTCGCTGTAGTTCTCGGCGTTGATGAAGGTCTTCAGCAGGTGGATGCTGCTGATGCCGATGATGGCCGTGGCCAGCTTCACCTTCAGCACGCTGGCGTTGACGTGGCTCAGCCACTCGGGCTGGTCGGGGTGGTTCTCGAGGTTCATGCGCGAGACGAAGGTCTCGTAGCCGCCGACGATGACCATGATGAGCAGGTTGCTGATCATCACCACGTCGATGAGGCCCAGCACGACGAGCATGATCACCGTCTCGTTCAGCTTGGGCGCCCAGCCGGGGTCGGCCTTGTAGCCGATGCTGCTGACCAGCAGGTTCAGCGACTCCTTGTTGCCGAACACGGCCTCGATGAGGTGCGTGAGCTCGACCCAGAAGTGGAAGACGTAGACACACTGCGCGACGATGAGGCCGAGGTACAGCGGCAGCTGCAGCCAGCGCGTGGCGAAGATGAAACGCGGCAGGATCGGGAGTTGGGGGTCACCGACCGGAGAGGGGTTGGACATGCGGGAACAGCCTGGTTGCTTCGGGGTAATCCCGTGGCCGGAAATTGTAGAGGCGCCACCATCACGAGGCGGCGGCGGCGCGTAAGGGGTCCGTCAGAGCGGGCCTTTAGCTTCTCGCTCGCAAAAGCACCTATTCATCAGCAGGAGACACACATGTCCAACGACCAGCCCACCGAACTCAAGACCCACCAGCCGCCCGCGTCGCTGGTGGCCGCGGCCCGGGTCTCGGGCATGGCGGCCTACCAGGCGCTGGTGGACGAGTCGGAGCGCGACTTCGAGGGCTACTGGGCCCGCCTGGCGCGCGAGTTCGTGAGCTGGAAGACACCGTTCACCCAGGTGCTGGACAGCAGCAAGGCGCCGTTCTTCAAGTGGTTCGAGGACGGCACGCTCAACGTCAGTTACAACTGCCTCGACCGCAACATCGAGCGCGGCCTGGGCGACAAGACGGCCATCATCTTCGAGGCCGACGACGGCGCCGTGACCAAGGTCAGCTACCGCACGCTGCTCGACACCGTGAGCCAGTTCGCCAACGCGCTGCGCGCCCGCGGCGTGAAGAAGGGCGACCGCGTCGTCATCTACATGAGCATGAGCGTCGAAGGCGTGGCCGCGATGCAGGCCTGCGCACGCATCGGCGCCATCCACTCGGTGGTGTTCGGCGGCTTCAGCGCCCAGAGCGTGCGCGACCGTGTGCAGGATGCGGGCGCCGTGATGATCATCACCGCGGACGAACAACTGCGTGGCGGCAAGCAGCTGCCGCTGAAGAGCATCGTCGACGAGGCCATTGCGCTTGGCGGCTGCGAGACCATCCAGAACGTCATCGTCTACAAGCGCACCGGCGGCAAGATCGCCTGGCACCCGGCGCGCGACCGCTGGCTGCACGAGGAACTGGCCGGCCAGGGCACCACCTGCGAGCCCGAGTGGGTGGGCGCCGAGCACCCGCTCTTCCTCCTGTACACCAGCGGCTCCACCGGCAAGCCCAAGGGTGTGCAGCACAGCACCGGCGGCTACCTGCTGCACGCCGCGCTGACCACGGCCTGGACCTTCGACCTCAAGGACGACGACGTCTTCTGGTGCACGGCCGACATCGGCTGGGTCACCGGCCACAGCTACATCACCTACGGCCCGCTGGCCCTGGGCGGCACCGAGATCGTGTTCGAGGGTGTGCCCACCTACCCCGACGCTGCACGTTTCTGGAAGACGATCGAAAAGCACAAGGTCAGCATCTTCTACACGGCGCCGACGGCCATCCGCAGCCTGATCAAGGCCGCCGAAGGCAACCCCGCGGTGCACCCGGCGCGCAGCGATTTGTCCAGCCTGCGCATCCTGGGCACGGTGGGCGAGCCCATCAACCCGGCCGCCTGGGAGTGGTACTTCAAGCACGTGGGCGGCGAGCGCTGCCCCATCGTCGACACCTTCTGGCAGACCGAGACCGGCGGCCACGTCATCACGCCGCTGCCGGGCGCCACGCCCATGGTGCCGGGTTCGTGCACGCTGCCCTTCCCGGGCATCACCGCGGCCATCGTCGACGAAACCGGCGCCGACGTGCCCAACGGCAGCGGCGGCATCCTGGTCATCAAGAAGCCCTGGCCGAGCATGATCCGCACCATCTGGGGCGACCCCGAGCGCTTCGTCAAGAGCTACTACCCGCCCGAGCTGAAGGGCTACTACCTGGCCGGCGACGGCGCCATCCGCGACAAGGAAACGGGTTACTTCACCATCACCGGCCGCATCGACGACGTGTTGAACGTCAGCGGCCACCGCATGGGCACGATGGAAATCGAATCGGCGCTGGTCAGCTGCACCGAACTGGTGGCCGAAGCCGCCGTGGTGGGCCGCCCCGACGACACCACCGGCGAGGCCATCTGCGCCTTCGTGGTGCTGAAGCGCAGCCGCCCCACCGGCGACGAAGCCAAGAAGATCGCCACGGAACTGCGCAACTGGGTGGCTAAGGAGATCGGCCCCATCGCCAAGCCCAAGGACATCCGCTTCGGCGACAACCTGCCCAAGACGCGCAGCGGCAAGATCATGCGCCGCCTGCTGCGCAGCATCGCCAAGGGCGAGGCGATCACGCAGGACACCTCGACCCTTGAGAACCCGGCCATCCTGGACCAGTTGACGCAGGCCAACTGAGCGTTTCTGCGCGACATCCAGCGGCGGGCCTTGTGCCCGCCGCTTTCAATTCCGGCCCCAGACCCTGCAGCGTGTGCGCTACAGTGCCCGCAGGAGAACCGCCATGCCGCTGGTCATCGTCGGAACATTGCTGCTGATCGCGCACCTGGCCGATTTCGGGCCCTTTGGCGGTTGGCCTTGGTACGTCATCGCCGCGCCCTTCGCCGGCGCCGTGCTGTGGTGGAGCTTCGCCGACAACAGCGGCTGGACGCAGCGCCGGGTGATGGACAAGATGGAGAAGAAGAAGGCCGACCGGCGCGAAAAGGCAATGGACGCGCTGGGCCTGTCGACGCGCCGCGAGCGCCACGCGACCCGTTCGAAGGCCGACGCCGCGCGCAACACCTCGGGCCCGGCCGCGCCCCCCGGGCCTTCGGCCGACCCGACGCGGCGCGACCCGCGGCTCTAGCTCAATCCAGGTCCAGCACCGCGCCCGTGCTGGCGCTCGATGCGTTTTTCGCGAACTTGGCCAGCACGCCGCGGGTGTAGCGCGGGGCGGGGCGCACCCAGCCGGCGCGGCGGCGCGCGATTTCCGCGTCGTCGACGTTCAACTGCAGCAGCAGCCGGTGCGAGTCGATGGTGATGCTGTCGCCTTCGTGCACCAGCGCAATCAGCCCGCAGGCGTAGGCCTCGGGCGCGACGTGGCCCACCACCATGCCCCAGGTGCCGCCGGAGAAGCGGCCGTCGGTGATCAGGCCCACGCTTTCGCCCAGCCCCTGGCCGATCAACGCGCCGGTGGGGGCCAGCATCTCCGGCATGCCCGGCCCGCCCTTGGGGCCCAGGTAGCGCAGCACCATCACGTCGCCGGGGACGATCTGCTTGGCCATGATCGCGGCCAGCGCGCTCTGCTCGTCGTTGAAGACACGCGCCGGGCCGGTCATCACGGGGTTCTTCAGCCCCGTGATCTTGGCCACGCAGCCCTCGGGGCTGAGGTTGCCCTTCAGGATGGCGAGGTGGCCTTCGGCATACATCGGGTTGGCCACCGGACGGATGACGTCCTGGTCGGTGCGCAGCGCGGGCATGTCGGCCAGGTTCTGCGCCACCGTCTTGCCGGTGATGGTCATGCAGCTTCCGTGCAGCAGCCCGGCGTCGAGCAACACCTTCATCACCGCCGGAATGCCGCCGGCGCGGTGCAGGTCGATCGCGAGGTACTTGCCGCTGGGCTTCAGATCGCACAGCACCGGCGTGCGGCGGCGCACACGCTCGAAGTCGTCGATGCTCCACTCGACCTCGGCGGCGTGCGCGATGGCCAGGAAGTGCAGCACGGCATTCGTGCTGCCGCCGGTGGCCATGATCACCGCCACCGCGTTTTCGATGGCTTCCTTGGTGACGATGTCGCGCGGCTTCAGGTCGGCCTTCACGGCCTCGACCAGCACCTTCGCGGCCTGCTCGACCATGCCGACGATCTCGCCCTCGACGTTGGCCATCGTCGACGCAAACGGCAGGCTCAGGCCCAGCGCCTCGAAGGCCGAGCTCATGGTGTTGGCGGTGTACATGCCGCCGCAGCTGCCGCTGCCGGGGATGGCCTTGCGCTCGATGGCGCAGAAGTCTTCCTCGCTCATCTTGCCGGCGCTGAACTGGCCCACGGCCTCGAAGACGCTGACGATGTTCAGGTCCTGGCCCTTGTGGCGGCCGGGCAGGATGGTGCCGCCGTAGATGTAGATGGCCGGCACGTTGGCGCGCAGCATGCCCATCATGCCGCCGGGCATGTTCTTGTCGCAGCCGCCGATGACGAGCACGCCGTCCATCCACTGGCCGCCGACGCAGGTCTCCACGCAGTCGGCGATGACCTCACGCGACACCAGGCTGTACTTCATGCCTTCGGTGCCCATCGCCATGCCGTCGCTGATCGTCGGCGTGCCAAAGATCTGCGCGTTGCCGCCGGCCTCTTCGATGCCTGCCACGGCGGCATCAGCGAGTTTTTGCAGGCCCGAGTTGCACGGCGTGATCGTCGAATGGCCGTTCGCCACGCCGATCATCGGCTTCTTGAAGTCGCCG
>CAMTUD010000004.1:0-11891 GCA_947084805.1 uncultured beta proteobacterium
CTCGACCACGGCCGGTGCGGCCGCCGGGGCGGTGGCTGCGGCGGGCGCCGGAGCCGCCGCAGCCGTCGCCTTGGCCTCGGTATCGATGCGTGCGATCAGCTGTTCGGCGGCCACGGTGGCGCCGTCGGCCTGCACGATCTCGACCAGCACGCCGGCGGCCGGCGACGGCACTTCCAGCACCACCTTGTCGGTCTCGACCTCGATCAGGATCTCGTCCATCGCCACGGCGTCGCCGGGCTTCTTCTTCCACTGCAGCAGGGTGGCTTCTGCCACCGATTCGGAGAGCTGCGGAACCTTCACTTCGACTATCGACATGATCTATCTCTTTGTGTGTTCTGGGCGGGTCACTTCGTCAACACGAAGCCCTTGAGCTTGCCGAACGCCTGCTCCAGCAGCGCCTTCTGCTGCTCCTGGTGCAGGTGGGAATAGCCGACGGCCGGCGAGGCCGAGGCCGGGCGGCCGGCGTAACCCAGGCGCTGCCCTTCGAGCATGTTCTCGTGCACGTAGTGCTGCACGAAGAACCAGGCGCCCTGGTTCTGCGGCTCGTCCTGGCACCAGATGACATCGGTGGCGTTCGGGAACTGCCGCATCTCGGTCGCGAAGGCCTTGTGCGGGAAGGGATAGAGCTGCTCGACACGCAGGATGGCCACGTCCCAGGCCTTCTTCTCGTCGCGCTTGCGGATCAGGTCGTAGGCCACCTTGCCCGAGCAGCAGATGACACGCTTGACCTTGTCGGCGTCGATCTCCTTGCGCGCCGGGCCGATGACGGTGCGGAACTCGCCCTTCGTGAACTCGGTCAGCGGAGAGGTGGCGTCCTTGGCGCGCAGCAGGCTCTTGGGCGTGAAGATCACCAGCGGCTTGCGGAACTGCCGCACCATCTGGCGGCGCAGCAGATGGAAGATCTGGCTCGCGCTGGTGGGCTGCGCGATCTGCATGTTGTTGTCGGCGGCCAGCTGCATGAAACGCTCGACGCGCGCCGAGCTGTGCTCGGGCCCCTGCCCTTCGTAGCCGTGCGGCAGCAGCAGCGTCAGGCCGTTGACGCGGCCCCACTTGACCTCGCCGCTGGCGATGAACTGGTCGATGACGACCTGCGCGCCGTTGACGAAGTCGCCGAACTGGGCTTCCCAGACCGTCAGCGTGTTGGGCTCGGCCGATGCGTAACCGTACTCGAAGCCGAGCACGGCCTCTTCGGACAGCAGCGAATCGATGACCGTGAACGGCGCCTGGCCGTCGGCCACGTTCTGCAGCGGCACGTAGCTGCCGGTGTCCCAGCGCTCGCGGTTCTGGTCGTGCAGCACGGCATGCCGGTGCACGAAGGTGCCACGGCCGCAGTCCTCACCCGACAGCCGGACCGCGTAGCCGCTGGCCACCAGCGACGCATAGGCCAGGGTCTCGCCCATGCCCCAGTCGACGTTGATCTCGCCACGGCCCATCGCAGCGCGGTCGGCGATGACCTTCTCGACCAGCGGGTGCACCTTGAAGTTGCCCGGGATCGTCGTCAGGCGCTCGGACAGGCGCTTGACCTCGGCCAGCGGCAGTGCGGTGTCGGCCGCGTCGGTCCACTTCCTGTTCAGGAAAGGCGCCCAGTCGACGGCGTACTTGCTCTTGAAGTTGGTCAGCACCGGGTCGATGGTGTGGCGGCCTTCGTCCATCGCGGCACGGAAGGCCTTGACCATGTCGTCGGGGCCGCTCTCGGGCAGCACACCCTGGGCCACCAGCTTCTCGCCGTAGAGCCGGCGTGTGCCGGGATGCTTGGCGATGACCTTGTACATCAGCGGCTGCGTCAGCGCCGGCGTGTCCTGCTCGTTGTGGCCGAGCTTGCGGAAGCAGATGATGTCGACGACCACGTCCTTCTGGAACTGCTGGCGGTAGTCCATCGCCAGCTGCGTGCACCAGACGACGGCCTCGGGGTCGTCGCCGTTGACGTGCAGCACCGGCGCTTCGATCATCTTCACGACGTCGCTGCAGTACAGCGTGCTGCGGCTGTCGCGCGGGTCGCTGGTGGTGAAGCCGATCTGGTTGTTGACCACCAGGTGCACGGTGCCGCCGGTGAAGTAGCCGCGCGTCTGTGCCAGCGCCAGCGTCTCCATCACCACGCCCTGGCCGGCGAAGGCGGCGTCGCCGTGCACCAGCACCGGCAGCACCTGGGCGCCGGTCTTGTCGCCGCGGCGGTCCATGCGCGCCTTGACCGAGCCTTCGACAACCGGGTTGACGATCTCGAGGTGGCTGGGGTTGAAGGCCAGGCTCAGGTGCACCGGACCGCCTGGCGTCGTGATGTCGCTGCTGAAACCCTGGTGGTACTTCACGTCACCGGCCGGCAGGGCCTCGGGCGCGGTGTGGTCGAACTCGGCGAACAGGTCGGCGGGCATCTTGCCCAGCGTGTTCACGAGCACGTTCAGGCGGCCGCGGTGGGCCATGCCGATGACGATTTCCTGCACGCCGTTGATACCGGCGCGCTGCACCACCTCGTCCATGCTGGCGATGAAGCTCTCGCCGCCCTCGAGGCTGAAGCGCTTCTGGCCGACGTACTTGGTGTGCAGGTAGCGTTCCAGGCCTTCCGACGCCGTCAGGCGGTCGAGGATGTGGATCTTCTCGGCGGCCGAGAACGTGGGCTTGCTGCGCCGCGACTCCAGGCGTTCCTGCCACCAGCGCTTTTCGGCCGGGTCGGTGCAGTGCATGAACTCGGCGCCCACCGTGCCGCAGTAGGTCTCGCGCAGCGCCTGCACGATCTCGCGCAGGCTCATGTTCTCGGCCTTCGTGAAATACGTGTTCGCCGCCGAGAAGGTGATGTCCATGTCCGACTCGGTCAAGTCGTAGAACGTCGGCTCGAGTTCGGGAATCTTGGGGCGCTCGGTGCGCTTGAGCGGGTCGAGGTCGGCCCAGCGCGAACCCAGGAAGCGGTAGGCGGCGATCAGGCTCTGCACGTGCACCTGCTTGCGTGCGACGGCGAGGTCGGCCTCACTGGCCTTCAGCGCAAAGGCGTTGGCCTTGGCGCGCTGCGCGAAGCTTTCGATGACCGGGGCGTGGGCGACATCACGCGCGTCGCTGCCATCGGTGGCCGGCACGTGCTGCAGGTTGTCGAAGTAGGTGCGCCAGTTGTCGGGCACGCTGCCGGGGTTGTCGAGGTAGGCCTCGTACAACTCCTCCACGTAGGGGGCGTTGCCCCCGAACAGGTACGACGTCGACCTGTGTTGCTGCATCATCTTTCGCTCACCTTTTGCCCGCGGTTTCCGCAGGCTTCGATGGGTTGATCAACCTTCCGCGGCCCCGGCTGCACCGGTTGGCGGACTAGCGACCCGCCTTGCTGCTTGTCTTACACCAGCAAGGGGACGGGAAGGACCGTTTTTCTATCAGGCCGGGACTCTAACACCCGCACCCCTGTGTTCTGCGCTGCCTATTGGACGGTATCCAAGCCTCTGTTTTGCTGACAACGGGGCGCAAGGCGCGATCAGACTGCGCATGCGATGCGAAACCGGGTGATCCTGCTGCGCGCCGAAGCGCCAGGCAAGCCGGCGCCGGGCGCCCCCTGCAATGGCTGCGGCGTGTGCTGCGCGGCGCAGCCCTGCCCGCTGGGCATGCTGCTGTCGCGCCGGCGGCAGGGCCGTTGCCGTGCGCTGCAGTGGCAGGCCGGCGACGGCCGCTATGTCTGCGGCGTGCTGGCCGAGCCCGGGCGCTGGCTGCCCTGGCTGCCGGCCGCGCTGGCGCGTCGGTTGGCCGCACGCTGGATCGCCGCGGCGCGCGGCTGCGACTCGACGCTCGATCCGGCCTGAACACGCACGCCGCGGCGCGGCCTGCCGCAACCCCACAGGCTGTGCCCCTCGGCGTTTCCCTGCTGTCGCTGCGGCGCAATGCCTCTAGCATGCGCAGCCTTGTCTGTTCGTTCAGAGGAAACGCCCATGAAGATCACGTCCCTGTTGGCCACCGCCGCCGCGGTGCTGAGCCTGGCCCTGCCCGCCCACGCCCAGACCGTGCGCTGGGCGGCGCAGAACGACATCCTGACGATGGATCCGCACTCGCAGAACCACGCCACCACGAACACCGTGCTGGCCCACGCCTACGAAGGCCTGACGCGCTACGCGGCCAATTACGACATCGAGCCCGCGCTGGCCACCAAGTGGACCTACCTCTCGCCGACGCAGGTGCGTTTCGAACTGCGCAAGGGCATCAAGTTCCACGACGGCAGCCCCTTCACCGCCGATGACGTGATCTTCAGCTTCGGTCGCATCAAGCAGCCGCAGGGCACGATGGCCATCTACGTGACGGGCATCAACGAGATCAGGAAGGTCGACAGCCACACCGTCGACCTGATTCTCGCCGCGCCCAGCCCCATCCTGCTGCGCAACCTGACCAGCTTCTTCATCATGAGCAAGGGCTGGGCCGAGAAGAACAAGACCACCAACGTGCAGGACTACAAGGCCAAGGAAGAGAACTTCGCCTCGCGCAACGTGATGGGCACCGGCGCCTTCCGCGTCACTGGCTGGCAACCCGAGCAGCGCGTGACCATGGCCGCCAACCCCGACTGGTGGGACAAGACCGGCGGCAACGTCAAGGAAGTCGTCTACACACCGATCAAGAGCGACCCGACACGCGTGGCGGCACTGCTGTCGGGTGACGTCGACCTGCTCACCGACATCCCCACCCAGGACGTCGCACGGCTGCGCAGCGAGTCCAGGCTCAAGGTACTGGAAGGGCCGGAGGTGCGCACCATCTTCCTGGTGATGGACCTGGGCAGCCCCGAGCTGAAGTACAGCAGCGTCAAGGGCAAGAACCCTTTCGCCGACAAGCGCGTGCGCCAGGCCATGAACATGACGATCGACCGCGAGGCCATCCGCCGCAACATCATGCGCGGCCTGTCGGTGTCGGCGGGCATGCTGGTGGCGCCGGGCGTCAACGGCCACACACCCGAGCTCGACCAGCCCGTCAAGGTCGACATCGAAGGCGCCAGGAAACTGCTGGCCGACGCCGGTTACCCGAACGGCTTCGAGGTGCGCTTCAACTGCCCGAACAACCGCTACGTCAACGACGAAGAGGTCTGCCAGGCGATCGTCGCGATGTGGGCGCGCATCGGCGTCAAGGCGCAGCTGGCGGCCGAGAACTTCGCCACCTACAGCCAGAAGTTCCAGAACTTCGACACCTCGCTGTACATGCTGGGCTGGGGCGTGGCCACCTACGACGCGCAGTACGCCATCCAGTCGCTCGTCCGCACGCGCACCAGCGGCGCCGACGGCAACTTCAACTTCGGCCGCATCAGCGACCCCGAGATCGACCGCCTGAGCGACGCGATGAAGGCCGAGCCCGATGTCGCCAAGCGCAACACGATGATCCGCGACGCGCTGCTGCGCATCAAGGACGAGGTGCTGGTCATCCCGCTGCACCACCAGGTGCGGCCATGGGCGATGAAGGCCAACGTCACAACGCTGCACCGCTCGAACGACAACCCGCACATGCGCTTCACGACAGTGAAGTAAGGCAACCGCGGCCCCGAACCGGCGTCGGGCCGTCATCGCGCCGGCGCGTTCACCGACCCAGGGGCCGGTGCGCGCTTCGGGGCCTCAGCCCCGCAGGCCGAGCCGGCGGTAGGCCGCCTGCATCTCGGACACCAGGCGCGCCACCAGTTCGGCCGCCGGCAGCACCGACTTCACCGCGCCGATGCCCTGACCGCAGCCCCAGATGTCCTTCCAGGCCTTGCTCTTGCTGCCTTCGCCGCCGCCGAAGTTCATCTTGCTGGGGTCGCTTTCGGGCAGGGCGTCGGGGTCCATGCCGGCGGCGCGGATGCTGGGCTTCAGGTAGTTGCCGTGCACGCCGGTGAACAGGCTGCTGTAGACGATGTCGTCGCTGTTGCTTTCGACGATGCACTGCTTGTAGGCGTCCGACGCACGCGCTTCCTCGGTGGCGATGAAGGCCGAGCCGATGTAGGCGAAGTCGGCGCCCGCAGCGAGTGCGGCCAGCACGCCGGCACCGCTGCCGATGGCACCGCTGAGCGCCAGCGGGCCGTCGAACCACTCGCGGATTTCCTGCACCAGCGCAAACGGGCTCTTCACGCCGGCGTGGCCACCGGCGCCCGCGGCCACGGCGATCAAACCGTCGGCGCCCTTCTCGACGGCCTTGTGCGCGAAGGCGTTGTTGATGATGTCGTGCAGCACCACGCCGCCCCAGGCATGCACCGCCTCGTTGACGTCGACACGCGCACCGAGGCTGGTGATGACGATCGGCACCTTGTACTTCGCGCAGACCTCCAGGTCGTGTTCGAGCCGGTCGTTGCTCTTGTGCACGATCTGGTTGATGGCAAAGGGCGCAGCGGGCCGCTCAGGATGGTCGCGGTCCCACGCGGCCAGGGTCTCGGTGATCTCGGCCAGCCATTCGTCCAGCTGCGACGCCGGGCGCGCGTTGAGCGACGGCATCGAGCCGATGACGCCGGCCGTGCACTGCGCAATGACCAGCCTGGGATTGCTGATGATGAACAAGGGCGCGCCGATGATGGGCAGCGGCGCACGCTGCAGGACCGGGGGCAGCGACATCAGAAGGACTCCAGTGCGAGGGCCGTGACGGCATCGGCACCTTCGACGATGCTGTCGCGCAGGCCGGCCGCCTTGTTGAGGATGTGGTCGCCGTAGAAACGCGCCGTGGCGATCTTGGCCTGCATGAAGGGCACGTCGGTGCCCGCGGCCACGGCGTCTTCGGCGACGATCAGCGCACGTGCCATCTGCCAGCCGGCGATGGTGGTGCCTGCGAGCATCAGGTAGGGCACGCTGCCAGCGAACACTGCGTTCGGCTCCGTCCGGCTGCCGCCGGCGACAAAGGCCACGGCGTCGAGGAAGGCGACGCGTGCCGCTGCAAGGCGCCGCGCCATCGTCTTGCAGGCGGCGCTGTCGCGTGCCGCCAGCTCCTCTTCGGTGGCTTCGATCTGGGCCGCGATGCCACGTGCCACGGCGCCGCCGTCGCGCGCCGTCTTGCGGCCGACCAGGTCGTTGGCCTGGATCGCCGTCGTGCCTTCGTAGATGGTCAGGATCTTGGCGTCGCGCAGGTACTGCGCCGCACCGGTCTCCTCGATGTAGCCCATGCCGCCGTGCACCTGCACGCCCAGGCTGGCGACGTCCAGCGCCATCTCGGTCGACAGGCCCTTGATCAGCGGCACCAGGAATTCGTAGAAGGCCTGGTTCTGCTTGCGCACCTCGGCATCGGTATGGCCATGGGCCGCGTCGAAGGCTGCGGCGCCCACCAGCGCCATCGCGCGGCAGCCCTCGGTGTGGGCGCGCATCGTCATCAGCATGCGGCGCACGTCGGGGTGGTGGATGATGGCCGCGGCCGCCGGCAGGCTGCCGTCGACCGGGCGGCTCTGCACGCGGTCGCGCGCATAGCCCACGGCCTTCTGGTAGGCACGCTCGGCCAGCGCGATGCCCTGCACGCCGACACCGAAACGCGCGGCGTTCATCATGATGAACATGTACTCGAGGCCGCGGTTCTCCTGGCCCACCAGCGTAGCCACCGCGCCGCCGTGGTCACCGAACTGCAGCACCGCCGTCGGGCTGGCCTTGATGCCGAGCTTGTGCTCGATGCTGACGCAGTGCACGTCGTTGCGCGTGCCGTCGGGCATGACCTTCGGGCAGATGAACAGGCTGATGCCCTTCACGCCTTCGGGCGCCCCCACCACGCGCGCCAGCACCAGGTGGATGATGTTCTGTGCCAGGTCGTGTTCGCCGTAGGTGATGTAGATCTTGGTACCGAAGAGCTTGAACGTGCCGTCGGGTTGCGGCTCGGCGCGGGTGCGCACTGCAGACAGGTCCGAGCCGGCCTGCGGCTCGGTCAGGTTCATCGTGCCCGTCCAGCTGCCGTCGATCATCTTCGGGATGTACAGCGCCTGCTGCTCGGGCGTGCCGGCGGTGATCATCGCCTCGATGGCGCCGTCGGTGAGCAGCGGGCACAGCGCGAAGCTGATGCTGGCGCTGTTCACCATTTCGCAGCACGCGGCGTGGATCAGCTTGGGCAGGCCCTGGCCGCCGAAGTCCTGCGGATGCTGCAGGCCCTGCCAGCCGCCTTCGGCAAACTGCCGGAAGGCCTGTTTGAAGCCGGGCGTCGTGGTGACCTTGCCGTCGCTGAACGAAGACGGGTTCTTGTCGCTCTCCCAGTTCAGCGGCGCGACCACGCCTTCGTTGAACTTGGCGCACTCTTCGAGCACCGCCGCAGCGGTGTCGTAGCCGGCGTCTTCATAACCAGGCAGCGTGGCGACGGCGTCGATGCCGGCCAGTTCCTTCATCACGAACAGCATGTCCTTGACCGGGGCGCGGTAGCTCATGTCCTACTCCAGAAAGAAAAAAGGGCGCCGTTCCCGGCGCCCTGGATGGCGTTCAGCTCAGAGCTTCTCGATCAGCTCGGGCACGGCACTGAAGAGATCGGCCTCCAGGCCGTAGTCGGCGACGCTGAAGATGGGTGCTTCCGCGTCCTTGTTGATGGCCACGATGACCTTGCTGTCCTTCATGCCGGCCAAGTGCTGGATGGCACCGCTGATGCCCACCGCGATGTAGAGCTGCGGCGCGACGATCTTGCCGGTCTGGCCCACCTGCCAGTCGTTCGGCGCATAGCCGGCGTCCACTGCCGCGCGGCTGGCACCGAGTGCAGCGCCCAGCTTGTCGGCCAGCGGCGTCAGCAGTTCGTTGAACTTCTCGGTGCTGCCCAGCGCGCGGCCGCCGGCGACGATTACCTTGGCTGCCGTCAGCTCGGGCCGGTCGCTCTTGGCGATCTCGCTGCCCAGGAAGGTGGAACTGCCGCCGTCGGCCACGGCCGCGAGGACCTCGACCGCGGCGCTGCCACCCGTGGCTGCCGCGGCGTCGAAGCCCGTGGTGCGCACGGTGATCACCTTGATGGCATCGGTGCTCTGCACCGTGGCCATCGCGTTGCCGGCGTAGATCGGGCGCTCGAAGGTGTCGGGGCTGATGATCTTCGTGGCGTCGCTGATCTGCGCCACGTCCAGCAGCGCGGCCACACGCGGGGCGACGTTCTTACCGCTGGCGGTGGCGGGGAACAGGATGTGGCTGTAGCTCTTCGCGATGGCCAGCACCTGGGCCGCGACGGTCTCGGCCAGGCCGTGGTTGAGGCCGGCGGCATCGGCGTGCAGCACCTTGGCCACACCGCTGATCTGTGCAGCAGCGGCAGCGGCGCCACCGGCGTTCACGCCGGCCACCAGCACGTGCACTTCACCACCGCAGGCCAGCGCCGCGGTGACGGTGTTCAGGGTCGCGCCCTTGAGGGCGTTGTTGTCGTGTTCGGCAATGACGAGTGCGGTCATGGTCAGATCACCTTGGCTTCGTTCTTGAGCTTGGCCACGAGGGTGGCGACATCGGGCACCTTGATGCCCGCACCACGCTTGGGCGGCTCGCTCACGTTCAGGGTCTTGATGCGCGGCGCGACGTCCACGCCCAGGTCGGCGGGCCTGAAGACTTCGAGCGGCTTCTTCTTCGCCTTCATGATGTTGGGCAGCGTGACGTAGCGCGGCTCGTTCAGGCGCAGGTCGGTGGTCAGCTCGGCGGGCAGCGTGAGCTTGAGGTTCTCGGTACCACCGTCGACTTCGCGCGTGATGGTGGCCACACCACCCTCGATCACGACCTTGGACGCGTAGGTGCCCTGCGGCAGGTTCGCCAGCGCGGCCAGCATCTGGCCGGTCTGGTTGCAGTCGTCGTCGATGGCCTGCTTGCCCAGGATCACGAGGCCCGGCTGTTCCTTCTTCACCAGCGCGTGCAGCAGCTTGGCCACGGCCAGCGGCTGCAGTTCGTCGTTGCACTCGACGAGGATGGCGCGGTCGGCGCCGATGGCCATCGCGGTGCGCAGCGTCTCCTGGCACTGCGTGACACCGCAGGACACGGCCACGATCTCGGTGACCACGCCCTTCTCCTTGAGCCGCACCGCCTCTTCGACGGCGATCTCGTCGAAGGGGTTCATGCTCATCTTGACGTTGGCAATGTCCACGCCCGTGCCGTCGCTCTTGACGCGCACCTTGACGTTGTAGTCGACGACCCGCTTGACGGGAACCAGCACCTTCATGTCAGACGCTCCTGGGCTCGAATTGACGTTAACGTTAACCGCGCAATTCTAGGCGGCGCACCGCGCCCGACGCGTGTCGCCACCCAAAAAATAGTACGGTCGTTCTATTTCTGACCGGCATTGCGCTCGGCGGTGGTGCCCAGAACGGGACTCGAACCCGTATGCCCCGTGAAGGGCCGCGGATTTTAAGTCCGCTGCGTCTACCGATTTCGCCATCCGGGCGGGCGGCCGATTATGCGGTCGGCCCTGAAAGCAAGAGGGCTCCACGATGGGAGCCCTGTGCGGTGAAGCCTGGAGGCGCGATCCGGAGTCGAACCGGACTGGACGGATTTGCAATCCGTTGCATAACCGCTTTGCTATCGCGCCGTGGTTGCCATTTTCAGCCAAAAAGAAGGGAAGCCTGAGCTTCCCTGTCTTCGAGATTTGGAGCGGGATAAGAGACTCGAACTCTCGACCTATACCTTGGCAAGGTATCGCTCTACCAACTGAGCTAATCCCGCGTGTCTTTCACGTGCTCTTCGCAGCGTTGATCGAATGCCACTTCGATCGCGTCGAGCCTTGCATTCTATGCCAGGCAAGGCGCTCTTTGCAAGCGCCTTGCCCGGCCTAGTGCGGCAAGGCGTCGCTGGAACCCACCGGTGGCACGACGTCGGCCTTCGGCGCCGCGTCCTTGGCCACCAGATCTTCGTCCGGCAAGGCTTCGGGCACACGCTCCAGCGCGATCTGCAGCACCTGGTCGATCCAGCGCACCGGCACGATCTCGAGATTGTTCTTCGCGTTCTCGGGAATGTCCTGCAGGTCCTTGACGTTGTCCTCGGGGATCAGCACCGTCTTCACGCCACCGCGGTGGGCCGCCAGCAGCTTTTCCTTCAGCCCGCCGATGGCCGTGACCTCACCCCGCAGCGTGATCTCACCCGTCATCGCCACGTCGGCGCGCACCGGAATGCCACTGAGCGCCGAGACCAGCGCCGTCGTCATCGCCGCACCGGCGCTCGGGCCGTCCTTGGGCGTGGCGCCGTCGGGCACGTGGATGTGGATGTCGCGCTTCTCGAAGATCTCGTCCTTCAGACCCAGGCGGCGGGCGCGTGAACGCACCACCGTGCGCGCGGCTTCCATCGACTCCTTCATCACGTCGCCGAGCGAACCCGTGCGGATGATGTTGCCCTTGCCCGGCATGACCGTGGCTTCGATGGTCAGCAGGTCGCCGCCGACTTCGGTCCACGCCAGGCCGACCACCTGCCCGACCTGGTTCTTCTTCTCGGCACGGCCGAAATCGTACTTGCGCACGCCCAGGAAATCGTTGAGGTTGTCCTCGGTGACGACCACCTTGCCTTCGTACTTCTTCAGCGCGATGCCCTTCACCACCTTGCGGCAGATCTTGCCGATCTCGCGTTCGAGCGAGCGCACGCCGGCTTCCCGCGTGTAGTAGCGCAGGATGGCGCGCAGCGCCGTTTCGGTGATCTCCATCTCACCGTCCTTGACACCGTTGTTCTTCTGCTGCTTGGGCTGCAGGTAACGCTGGGCGATGTTGAGCTTCTCGTCCTCGGTGTAGCCGGCCAGGCGGATGACTTCCATGCGGTCCAGCAGGGCCGGCGGAATGTTCATCGAGTTCGAGGTCGCCACGAACATCACGTCGGACAGGTCGAAGTCAACCTCGACGTAGTGGTCGCTGAAGGTGTGGTTCTGCTCGGGGTCGAGCACTTCCAGCAAGGCCGACGACGGATCGCCGCGGAAGTCCATGCCGAGCTTGTCGATCTCGTCGAGCAGGAACAGCGGATTCTTCGTGCCGATCTTGGTCAGGCTCTGCAGCACCTTGCCCGGCATCGAGCCGATGTAGGTGCGGCGGTGGCCGCGAA
>CAMTUD010000005.1:0-6783 GCA_947084805.1 uncultured beta proteobacterium
CCACCAGCGGCAGCGGCCAGGCGGCGGTGTGCACGAAGGCCAGCGTCTGCAGCGCGCCCAGGGCGGCCACGGCGACCGCCTCGGCGGGCGCCACCAGGCGCGCGGGCGCACGCTGCCCGCCGCTCAATCGACTTCGCCGCCTTCCGACGTGCTCTCGGGCTGCGGCGCTCGCGCGACGCGGAACCAGCGCACGGCGCCACCGCGCGTCAGCATCACGGTGAAACGCAGCCCGCCGAGCTCGACGGCCTCGGCGCGGCGCGGCACACGGCCGAGTTCCTGCGCCACGAGCCCGCCGATGGTGTCGAAGTCGTCCTCGGGCAGGCGCGTGCCGAAGGCTTCGTTGACGGCGCCGATCGCAACGTCGCCGGCCACGCGGTGGGTGCCGTCGGCCAGCGTGTAGATGCCGTTTTCCTGCTCCTGCTCGTCGAACTCGTCCTCGATCTCGCCGACGATCTCTTCCAGCACGTCCTCGATGGTGATCAGGCCGGCGGTCTTGCCGAACTCGTCGATGACGATGGCCAAGTGGTTGCGGTTGCTGCGGAAGTCACGCAGCAGTTCGTTCAGGCGCTTGCTCTCGGGCACGAAAACCGCCGGCCGCAGCAGCGTGCGCAGGTTCAGTTCGGGCGCACGCTGCAGCTTGAGCAGGTCCTTGGCCATCAGGATGCCGATGACGTTGTCGCGCGCCTCTTCGTAGACCGGGAAGCGTGAATGTCCGGTGTCGATCACGGCGTGCAGCAGCTCGTCGTAATCGGCGTCGATCGACAGCAGGTCCATGCGCGACGGCGGCACCATCACGTCGCCGGCGGTCATGTCGGCCATGCGCAGCACGCCTTCGAGCATCAGGCGCGACTCGGGCTCGATGAGCTCGCGCTCCTCGGCGTCGGCCAGGGTCCGGATGAGTTCGGCCTTGCTGTCGGGGCCGGGCGAGATGAACTCGATCAGGCGCTCGAAGAAGGACCGTTTGTCCGCTCGCGCGCTGTACGGTGCGCGGGCGGACCTTTGAGATGCAGGGTCGGACACTGGAAACGGTGCCGGCAGTGGCAGGGGGTCCGAGAATAACCGAGGCGCCCCGCGCACCCCCGTCTGCGGCGACAATCCCGGCCCGCCGAGCCCGACACCGCCCATGAAACCGACCCTCGACAAGACCCTGCTCTGGCCCGTGGCCGCGATGGCCGCCGTCATCGTGCTGTCCAACCTGCTGGTGCAGCACCCGATCAACGACTGGCTGACCTGGGGCGCCTTCAGCTACCCGCTGGTCTTTCTGGTCTGCGACCTCACCAACCGCGCGCTGGGCCCGGTGGCGGCGCGGCGCGTGGCCTGGGCCGGCTTCGCCGTCGCGGTGGGCGTGTCGCTGGCGCTGGCGCCCTGGCGCATCGCGCTGGCCTCGGGCGCGGCCTTCATCGTCTCGCAGGCCATGGACATCCTGGTCTTCAACCGCTGGCGCCGCGCCAGCTGGTGGAAGGCGCCGCTGCTGGGCTCGCTGGTGGCCAGCGTCGTCGACACCGCGGTGTTCTTCTTCCTCGCCTTTGCCGGCTCGCAGATGGACTGGCTGATGCTGGCCAGCGGCGACCTCGCCGTGAAGGCCGCGATGGCCGCGCTGCTGCTGGCGCCCTACCGCGCGCTGCTGCCGCGCCTGTCGGCCTGGGGTGTGCCGGCCGAGCCCGCGCGCCCCTGATCTCGGCCCGCCGGGCTTGCAAGGCGGGCCGCCGCCCCCATATCCAGTGACCTTCGCGAAAACCGAGCCGCCATGTCGAACACGCCAAACACGCCCAAGGGCCTGATCCCGGCCACCATCCTCACCGGCTTCCTGGGCTCGGGCAAGACCACGCTGCTCAAGCGTGTGCTGTCCGAGGCCCATGGCCAGAAGATCGCCGTCATCGAGAACGAGTTCGGCGAGGAGAACATCGACAACGAGATCCTCGTGGCCGACACGCGCGAGCAGATCATCCAGATGAACAACGGCTGCGTCTGCTGCACCATCCGCGAAGACCTGCGCAGCACGCTGTCCGACCTGGCCGAGAAGCGTCGCAAGGGTGAACTCGACTTCGACCGCGTGGTCATCGAGACCACCGGCCTGGCCGACCCCGGCCCCGTCGCGCAGACCTTCTTCATGGACGACGAGATCGCCGAGAGCTACCTGCTCGACAGCGTGCTGACGCTGGTCGACGCCAAGCACGGCGACAGCCAGCTCGACACGCGCCAGGAAGCGCGTATGCAGATCGGCTTCGCGGACCAGATCTTCATCAGCAAGAGCGACCTCGTGAGCGAGGAACAGACCGCCGCGCTCATCCACCGCATCAAGAACATGAACCCGCGTGCGCCGCAGCGCAAGGTGCATTTCGGCGAGGTGCCGATCAGCGAGGTCTTCGACCTCAAGGGCTTCAACCTCAACGCCAAGCTCGAGATCGACCCCGAATTCCTGAGCGCCGACGAGCACGCCCACGCGCACCACGGCCACGACCACCACGACCATGCCGAGGGCGAGGCCTGCGACCACCCGCACCACCACGCCCACGACGACGACGTGAAGAGTTTCGTCTTCCGCAGCGCCAAGGCCTTCAGCCCGGCCAAGCTGGAAGACTTCCTGGGCGCCATCGTGCAGGTCTATGGCCCGAAGATGCTGCGCTACAAGGGTGTGCTCTACATGAAGGGCAGCGAACGCAAGGTCATCTTCCAGGGTGTGCACCAGTTGATGGGCAGCGACCTGGGCCCGAAGTGGGCTCCGGGCGAGGCCAAGGGCAGCAAGATGGTGTTCATCGGCATCGACCTGCCCAAGGAAGTGTTGTTGCAGGGGCTGGAACAGTGCCTCGTCTGACGCCCGCCGCCCCGCTGCCCCCGCCATCGCGGGGCGGTGGTGGGGCGTGGCTACAATCCGCGCGCCTTGAGGGCCCCCCGGGGTCTTGCAGGCCCCCCGCCGCCGGCGGGGAACCATGACACCGAAGCCCGACCAGGCGATACCGACAGGCGAGGAGGTTCCCGTGACCAAGCCCCAGGCCAAGACAGCGGCCGCCAGCAAGGCCAGTGCCGTGCCCGCGAGCCCCGCACCGGCCAAGACCGAGGCGAAGCCCGTGGCCAAGACTGCGGCAAAGACCGTGGCCAAGCCCGTGGCCAAGCCCGCAGCCAAGACTGCGACGAAGGCTGTACCCAAGCCCGTACCCGCACCGGTGGCACCGCCACCGGCCCCCGTGCCGGCGCCCGCGCCGTCGCCAGTGATCAAGGCGGCGTCGCCCAAAAGCGCGAGCCAGAAGTCGGCCGCGCGCCTGGCGCCGCAGAACCAGTTGCCAACGCCGGCGCCGGCGCAGTCGGCCAACCGCTTCACCGACCGCTTCGCGCCGGCCGCGCCCAGTGCGCGGGCGCTGACCGAGGCCGCCGACCACGCCAAGGTGGTGCGCAAGCACGACCCCAAGCTGGCCAACGCCTGGAAGACCAAGCCCGGGCGCGAGCTCACCGTCGACGAGCTGCTGGCCATGCCCGACAGCGAGTACATGAACGACAAGCAGCTCGACTTCTTCCGCGCCCAGTTGCAGCAGCAGAAGGACGACTTGCTGTCGAACGCCGGCGAGACCACCGAGCACCTGCGCGAAGACACCACCATCGTGCCCGACCCGGCCGACCGCGCGACGATCGAGGAAGAGCATGCGCTGGAACTGCGCACCCGCGACCGCGAGCGCAAGCTGCTGAAGAAGATCGCGCAGTCGCTGACGCGCCTGGACAGCGGCGAGTACGGCTTCTGCGACGAAACCGGCGAACCCATCGGCCTGCAGCGCCTGCTGGCGCGGCCCACCGCGACGCTGTCGCTCGAGGCGCAGCAGCGCCGCGAGCTCAAGCAGAAGATGTTTGGCGACTAGGCATGGAGCCCCCAGGCTCACTGCGTTCGCCACCCCCCGAGGGGGCTCTTGCAGCGGCCCGGCGAAGCCGGTTCCGCGCAAGGCCTTGGTTGGCGGGTTGCCGTGAAATCGTAGGCTGCGGGCGCGGCGTGGCCTGACGGCGCGCTGGCGTACCATCTTCCTTCATGGCCGAGAACGAGAGTTTCTTCCGCAAGGTGGTGAGGTTCGTCGCGAACCCGGCCACCGACTGGACCGAGCTCAATACGCGGCTGGAAGACACCCGCGAGCTCGAACTCGAGAAGTCCGAGCTGAAGGCCATGATCGAGCGCAAGCGGCGCAACGACTTCGTGCGCAAGCGCGAATTCGACATGCTGCGGCGGGTGCGCCGCGAGGGCCTGTCGCCCGAACAACTGGCCTCCCTGGGCACGTCGTCGCGGCTCGACGACTCCGAAGCCCGGCTGCCCGACAACGGCTCGGCCCGCCCCGACGGCGTGAAGGCCAAGATCGACGAGATCGAACAGCAGATGGTCGGCGACGCCGGCTTCGGCAACACACGCAACAAGGCCACGGCAGCCAACAGCGCGCCCGCGCCGCTGCTGCGCGAAGCGGTCGCTGACACCCGCAACGGCAGCCTGGCCGAAGGCAGGCCCGCAAGCCCGGCGCCCGTGCCGGTGCCGATGGGCAACCTGCCGCCGGCCGCCGCACCGGCGCCGGTGCAGATGGGGCGCGGGCTGCCACCGTTGGCACCGCTGGCCCCCGCGGCCTTCGACCGGCCCGAGCCCACACCCAGCCGCGCGGCCGCGCTGTCACCCGGGCAGGCACTGGCCGGCAGCCAGTTCAGCGACTTCAGCAGCCCCTTCGCGGTGGAAGTCAGCGAGGTGCAGCACGACCCCGAGCTCGACGAGGCCGTGATCTCCTTCGCCAACGCCGACTTCACGCAGTGCGAGGAAGCGCTGCAGCGCATCACCGGCCCCGAAGGCACGCGCGGCCAGCACGCCGAGACCTGGCTGGTGCTGTTCGACCTCTACCGCGCCACCGGCCAGCAGCAGCGCTTCGAGAGCCTGGCGGTGGAATACGCGCAGCAGTTCGGCTGGAGCGCGCCGCAGTGGTATTCGCTGCCCAAGCAGGTGGCCGACGCGCAGGCCGAGGAGCCCGACCTCAGCAACAGCGCACCCTCACGCAGCACCGGCGACGTCGGCTGGCTGGCGCCCGATCACCTGGACATCGAATCGGTGGCGCGGCTGCGCTCGCAGACGCTGCAGATGCCCTTGCCGTGGGTCTTCGACTGGCACCAGCTGCGGGGCATCGACGCCGAGGCGGCGATGCAGCTGTCGACGCTGTTCCGCCTGTGGAGCGGCCAGTCGATCGAACTGCGCTGGATCGCCGGCGAGAAGCTCTTCCAGGTGCTGGCCGAAGCCGCGCCCACCGGCGTGCGCGACGCCGACCCCGCGTTCTGGCTGACGCGCCTGGACGCGCTGCGCCTGGCCAACCGCCCCGACCAGTTCGACGAGGCGGCCATCGACTACTGCGTCACTTACGAAGTCAGCCCGCCGAGCTGGGAGCCCACACGCTGCAAGGTGCACATCAGCGGCAGCGGCCAGTCGACACGCCAGCCCGACCTGTCGATGGTCAGCGAGGTCTCCACCGGCTTCATGGAGTCGGGCCTGGCGGACGACGGCGGCGCCGGCGCGCAGAACACCGAGGTGGCCAACGTCGAGCTGTCGGGCCAGCTCATCGGCGACATCAGCGCCACGCTGGCCAAGTTGCAGAGCGAATCGAACCAGGCGCCGCTGATCAACGTCAGCTGCTCGCGCCTGATCCGCGTCGACTTCATCGCCGCGGGCGACCTGCTGAACTGGGTGCTGTCCAAGCGCAACGAGAACCGCGCGGTGCAGTTCGTCGACACGCACCGCCTGGTGGCGCTGTTCTTCGGCGCCATGGGCATCAACGAGCACGCCAAGGTTCAGGTCAGGAAAGTTTAGCCCCCGGGCTTGTCGCTGCGCCTGTGAGCGCCGGCAGCATCTTCGCTGCCGGCTCATGCAGCGGCCCGGCGGAGCCGGATCCGCGCAGGGCCTTGGCTTGAATGCCGGCAGTCCGGCCGCAACTGAGGCTGTTCATGGAAAACTACCACGGCACCACCATCGTCAGCGCGCGTCGCGGCGCACAGGTTGCACTCGGCGGCGATGGCCAGGTCACGCTGGGCAACATCGTCGTCAAGAGCAGCGCGCGCAAGGTGCGCAAGCTGCACCGCGACCAGGTGCTGGCCGGCTTCGCGGGCGCCACGGCCGACGCCTTCACGCTCTTCGAGCGCTTCGAGGCCAAGCTCGAGAAACACCAGGGCCACCTGCAGCGCGCCGCCATCGAGCTGACCAAGGACTGGCGCACCGACCGCGTGCTGCGCCGCCTGGAAGCCATGCTGGCGGTGGCCGACGCGACGTGCTCGCTGATCATCACCGGCAACGGCGACGTGCTGGAACCCGAGTACGGCATCGTCGCCATCGGCTCGGGTGGCGCCTACGCGCAGGCCGCGGCGCGTGCGCTGCTGGCGCACACCGAGATGGCACCGGCCGAGATCGTCAAGCGCTCGCTGGAGATCGCCGGCGACATCTGCATCTACACCAACCAGAACCACGTCGTCGAGGTGCTGGGGGCGTGAACACGCCGGGCTCAGCGCGGCTCGGCAGGTGGCGGCTGCAGCACGACGCGCACCTTGGCGGGGTAGGCGTAGGCGGGATCGGCCGTGAGCCCCGCGATGGGCGTGGCGATCAGCAGGCCCACCACGCTCCCGGCCACGGCGCCGAAGCCTGGGCCGGAGCAGCAGATGGCCTGCGGGTCGTGGCGGCTCGTGGCGGCGCCGAGCAGCGCGCCGCCGACGATGCCGATGCCGGCGCCGGCCAGCGTGCGCTTCCAGCGCGCGCCTTCGACGCGCGCCTCCACCGCCACCTCGCCCATGGCG
>CAMTUD010000006.1:0-11078 GCA_947084805.1 uncultured beta proteobacterium
CAGCGAACGAAGTGAGTTATGCGGCACCCCCTCAAGGCGAGCAGCGCAGGGGAGTCGGCGCGCAGCGCCGACCGCCACAGTCGGCGACGCCGCCGGGTGCCGCCTGGCGCGACGCGCGAGAAGCGTCGAACGCAGAAAGCGGCCGGACGCGAGCGTCCGCAACGGGCCGCAAGCCGACATCGCGCTCACCTCAGGTGACCGCCTGGCGCCGGTTGAATTCAGGCCGCTTCCATTCCCCGCTGGCAAGCACGTCACGCAGGTGTTCGGCGGCGTCCCACGCGTCGACGAAACGCAGGTACAGCGGCGTAAAGCCAAAGCGCAGGATGTCCGGCGCACGGAAGTCGCCGATGACGCCGCGCGCGATCAGTGCCTGCACCACGGGGTAGGCGATCTCGGCGTGGGCCAGGCACACCTGGCTGCCGCGTTGTGCATCGTTCGCGGGCGAGACCAGACGCAGTTGCGGACACATGGCGCTCACCTGCCCGGTGAAGAGGCGCGTCAGCGCGAGGCTCTTTTCGCGCAGTGCGGCCATCGCGCCGCGGCCACTGGACAGCGGCTCGGCGGCCAGCACGGTGTCGACGCCGCACTCCAGCGCTGCCAGCGACAGCACCGCTGGCGTCCCGCACAGGTAACGTGCGATGCCGGCTGCGGGCCGGTAGCCGGGCGTGAACTCGAAAGGCGCGGCGTGGCCTATCCAGCCCGCCAACGGTTGCCAGAAGCGTTCGACGTGGCGCGGGTGCACCCACACGAAGGCCGGCGCGCCGGGGCCGCCGTTGAGGTATTTGTAGCCGCAGCCCACGGCGTAGTCGGCGTTGGCTGCCCTCAGGTCCACCGGCACCGCGCCGGCGCTGTGCGCCAGGTCCCACAGCGCCAGCGCGCCGGCGGCGTGGGCCGCGGCGGTGAGCGCGGCCATGTCGTGCATGCGGCCGGTGCGGTAGTTCACGTGGGTCAGCATCAGCACTGCCGTGCGCGCGTCCAGCAGCCCGGGCAGTTCGTCGGCCTCGGCCAGCACGAGTTCGCAGCCGTGCTGGTTCGCCAGCGATTCGGCGATGTAGAGGTCGGTGGGGAAGTTGCTGCGCTCGCTGAGGATCACCTTGCGCTGCGGCGCATCGGTCGATGCGACGGTGAGTGCGGCACTCAGCACCTTGAAGAGGTTGACGCTGGTCGAATCGGCCACCACCAGTTCCCCGGGGCCGGCGCCGACCAGGCGCGCGATCTTATCGCCCACACGTTGTGGCAGGTCCATCCAGCCGGCGCTGTTCCAGCTGCGGATGAGACCCGTGCCCCATTCCTGCGCCACCACCTGCTGCACCCGCGCCGCGGTGGCCTTGGGGCAAACGCCGAGCGAGTTGCCGTCGAGGTACAGCACCCCCGGCGGCAGTTCGAACTGATCGCGCAGCGGGGCCAGCGGGTCGGCGGCGTCGAGCGCCAGGGCTTCGTCTCGGGTCATCGTGGCGGGCTTTCAACGTATCACTAGTGGCTCGGGGCGGCTGGCCTGGGGCAACTCGCGCAGCACGGCGCGAACGGGCGATGCGCAGGCGGTGGTGAGCCTGAGCGGCAGCGCGATGAGTTCGTAGTCGCCCTCGGGCACGTCGTCGAGCAGCAGGTTTTCCAGCACGCGCAAGCCGCGGCGGCGGATGACCTGGTGGCTGTCGAGTGTCTTGCTGTCGGCGGGGTCGATGCTGGCGGTGTCGATGCCGATGAGCGTCACGCCCAGGTCGGCCAGGCGCTCCACCGTCTCGGCGGCGTAGGCCGCCAGGTGGGCGTCGAAATGCTCCAGGGGCGCCTTCGCGTACGTGCGTACCAGCACGCGCGGCGGCAGGTCGTGCAGCGCGTGTTCGAGATGCGTGCAGCGCACCAGCGGCCCGCAGCCCAGGGCGTGAATGACGCGGCAGCGGCCGAGGTAGGGTGTCAGGTCGACCTCGCCTATGCCTGCGCCGGTGTCGTCGTAGTGCAGTGGCGCGTCGGCATGCGCGCCGGTGTGCGGCGACAGCGTCAAGGTGCTCACGTTCACCGGGCAGCCGGGGCCGATGCGCGCCACCCAGTCCTGGCGGTAGGGCGTGTCGCCCGGGAACACCGGTGCGCCGGCGTGAACGGGGGGCGAGATGTCCCACAGGCGGTGCGACGGGGTGGCTGCGGGCGGCATGCGGCCCATGATATCGGCCGCTTGGGGCCGTGCGGCCGATGCGCACGCGCCAGGCCGGTGCCCTGCGTTGCCTCTACTGCGGTGCGCCGCGCGCGGCCACCGGCGGTGCCATCGGCTGCACGCCGTAGGTCAGCCGCGCCCACGCCGCTTCCAGCGGCCCGCGCTCGTGGCTGCGCAGCCACCACAGGCTCCACGGCACCTGGATGCACCAGAAGATGGCCAGCGCCAGCACCAGGCTCAGTGCCGGCCCGACCTGCATCCACAGGCCGAAGCCCCAGCCCTGGAAGAGCGTGATGCAGATCGCCGTCTGCATCAGGTAGTTGCTGAGCGGCATGCGGCCGGCGGCGGCCAGCGGCGCCAGACGGCGTTGCCACTGCAGGTGCTGCGCCAGGCGCACGATGACGAGCACGTAGAAGATCATCATGCCCAGCCGCGACAGGCTGTAGCAGACGCCGCCCAGCACCTTGATGAGCGACGGCCCTGGCACGCGATTGAGTTCGAAGATCACCGTGAAGGCGATGCCGCAGCCCAGGCCGATGGCCAGCGCCCACCATGTCAGGCGGCGGATCTGCGGCATCAGTTCGCCGGCGCGCTGCACCCAGCGGCGGCGGCCGGCGAGCAGGCCGATGAGCATCGTCAGCCCCATCATCACCCACCAGCCGAAGGTGCCCCACAGACCCAGGGCGTTGTCGTAGAAGTGGTTCATCACGCGGGTGTTCTCGAGCACCGCGTCGAGCCAGCTGCCCTGCCCGTAGGCCAGGTTGTTGCTGGCCTCGAAGGCCTTGGCGATCTGCACCCGCTCGGCCGTCATCTCCCGCGTGAAGATCAGCACCCGCAGCACGCCCGAGACGGCCGGGTAGACGATGCAGGCGGCGATCAGCGCCACGATGCCGCGGTCGCTGACGTGGCGCAGCCCGATCACCAGCAGCAGGCCCAGGATGGCGTAGGTGTGCAGCACGTCGCCGGGCCAGAAGACCCACGCATGCACGATGCCCAGCACCGCCAGCACGCCCAGGCGGCGCAGGTAGAGCGGCGTGGCGCGCTCCGGCTCGCGCGCGGCCATGCGCGTGAACTGGATCGTGAAGCCGATGCCGAAGAGCAGGCTGAACATGCTGTTGAACTTGCCCGAGAACAGCGTCTCGCGCACGAACTCGGCGGCCTGGTCGACCTTGCCGGGCCACAGGTGGGAACCGTCGGCCTCGGCAAAGAAAGAGCTGTTGAAGCCCGGCATGTTCATGATCAGGATGCCCATCAGCGCGAAGCCGCGCAGGATGTCCAGCGTGGGCAGGCGTTCTGCGGTGGGCAGCGAGGTGGCGGCGGCGGGTTCGCTCATCGGGGGCCTCCGGGGTGGACGCGGCGGCCGTCGTGCGGCACGCTTGCACAGGCCCGCGATGCTGCGCGCGAAGCACACCGTGCGCCATTGCAGTTATGGGGGGGGCGCAGCCCCCGCCCGTGGCGGCCTGCCCGCGCTCAGCGCGTCGCGTCGAGCCCGAAGAGTTCGGCCAGCACGTCGCGGTACTGCGCCTGCCCTACCGCGTTGGTGCTGTGGTGGGTGCCGCCTTCTACGAGCATGAAACGCTTGGGCTCGCGGGCGCGGTCGAAGAGTTCACGGCCCAGCGTGGGGCTGATCAGGCTGTCTTCGCTGCCGTGCACCACCAGCACCGGCGTGCCCACCTCGGCGATGCGTGCACCGGCGTCCAGGCGTTGCGTGATCAACGGCGCCACCGGCAGCCAGCCCCACTTGAAGGTGCGCACCACGTCGGGGATCGACGGGAAGCTGTTTTCGACGATGAGCCCGGCTTCGTCGTGCACCGCCGCGGCCAGCTGCACGGCCAGCGCGCCGCCCAGCGAATGGCCGAAGACGTAACGCGGCGCGGCGCCCGAGCGCTGCGCCAGCCAGTCCCAGGCGGCGCGGGCGTCTTCGCCGGCCAGCGTCTCCGACGGCAGGCCGGCGCTGCTGCGGCCGAAGCCGCGGTAGTCGATGCCCAGCACCGCAAAGCCCAGCTCGTGCATGCGGCGCATGCGCGGCGCGCTGCCGCGCACGTCCCAGCGCGCGCCGTGCAGGTACAGCAGCACCGGCGCGTCGGCGCGCGGCTGCGGCAGCCACAGGCCGTGCAGGCGCACGGCGTCGCCGCTGCCGGGTGAAGTGAAGGCTATCCACACGTCCTGCATGCCCTCTGCAGCAGCCTGGCCGCCCCACCAGGTGCGGTCGCCGGGCTGGAAGATCCACTTGCGCTGCTGCTCGTCGAGCACCGCGCAGCCGCCGAGCACGGCGGCCAGCGCCACCGCCGTCAGCGCGGCGCCGGCGCGCCAGCGGCGGCGTGGCGGGGACGGGGGGTGGTGCCGGGGTGCAGACATGGCGGCATGTTGGCATGGCCGCGGCCTTCCCGCCGGCACCCGGGACAGCCACCCTTGAACGTGGCGGCCATTTGTGTAGCCTAGGCTGTCCATCGCCAAGCGGAGAAGCGGCCATGAAACCGGTGTCGGAACTGCTGAAGAACCTGGACCGCACACTCTGGCACGTGCGCCCCGAGGACAGCGTGTACGCCGCGCTGGAACTGCTGGCGCAGTACGAGGTGGGCGCGCTGATGGTGATGGAGGCCGGCCGCCTGGTGGGCGTGTTCAGCGAGCGCGACTACACGCGCAAGGTGGCACTGCAAGGCCGCAACTCGCGTGAGACCAAGGTGGCCGACATCATGAGCCGCCAGGTGCTCAGCGTGGGCTCACGCACCGACGTGCGCGAGGCCATGCGGCTGATGAGCGCACGCAAGATCCGCCACCTGCCGGTTCTGGACGGCGCCACGGTGCTGGGCATGATCTCGATCCGCGACCTGCTCGACGACATCATCGCCGAGCAGGACGCCACCATCGCGCAGCTGGAAAGCTACATCCAGACCTGAGGGCGCCGGCAGGCGACGCGCGCCTACAGCGCCAGCCGGCGTGACTGCATCACCAGCAGGCCCTCGAAGATCAGCGAGTCGACGGTCTCGAAGGGCAGGTCGGTGATGGGCACCAGCTTGGAAGCCGCGCCACCGCCGATCAGCATCAGCGGCGCCTGGCCGGTGCGGGCCTGCAGCTTGCGCGCCTGGCGTTCCAGGGCACCCGCAATGGCGTTGGCGCCGCCACTCATCAGCGCGTCGCTGGTGTTGGTGGGAAAGTCGACGACCTCGCCGGTGGGCACCTTCAGCCCGGCGGTGCCCATCTCCAGCGCTGCCTGCATGAGCCCGAAGCCGGGCAGGATCAGGCCGCCCAGGAAATGCCCTTCGGTGTCCAGCGCATCCACCGTGACGGCGGTGCCCACCATCACCACCATCGCCGGGCGCGGCGCGTTGCCGGCCAGCGCGCGGGCGCGGGCACCGGCCAGTGCCACCCAGCGGTCGGCGCCCAGGCGGTTGGGGTGCTCGTAGCCGTTGTGCACGCCGGCTTCGTGGCTGGAAGGCACGACCCAGTGCGGTTCGATGTCCCACAGCTCCAGCTGTTCCTCGACCCGCCGGCGCACGGCATCGCCGGCGACCACGCAGCCGAGCATGCTGTGCGGGGCCGCGATGGCGGCCCACTCGGTCTCGGCCAGGCTGTCGATGGTTTCGAGGAACACCGCGCCCTGGCACAGCAGCTTGGCGCCCGGGCGCGGTGCGGCGTAGAGCGCCCACTTCAGGCGCGTGTTGCCGATGTCGATGGCCAGGAAAGTCATGGGGCGCGAGCGTAGCAGCGCGCGGGGGCGCGTCCGGCCCGCCGCGGGCCGACGCGGGTTAACGATGAGCCGGCGCGGCGGGCCGGCGCCAGGAAGCGGCGTGGCATGATGCCGCTTGACGTTGACGTAAACGTCAACCAGCGCCTCCACCCCGAACGCCGCCGCACCATGACCGACCTGTCCGCCGAGGCCCAGGGCCTCGCCAACTACCGCCCCAGCCACAAGGTGCGCTTCGTCACCGCCGCCAGCCTGTTCGACGGCCACGACGCGGCCATCAACATCATGCGGCGCATCCTGCAGGGCATGGGTGCAGAGGTCATCCACCTCGGCCACAACCGCAGCGTCGACGAGGTCGTGACGGCCGCGCTGCAGGAAGACGTGCAGGGCATCGCGATCAGCAGCTACCAGGGCGGCCACGTCGAGTACTTCAAGTACATGGTCGACCTGCTGAAGAGCCGCGGCGGCGCGCACATCCAGGTGTTCGGCGGCGGTGGTGGCGTCATCGTGCCGGCCGAGATTGCCGAGCTGCAGGACTACGGCGTGACCCGCATCTACAGCCCCGAGGACGGGCAGCGCATGGGGCTGCAGGGCATGATCGGCGAGATGGTGATGCGCTGCGACGCCGACCTGTCGGCCTACGCGCCCAAGGAAGTGGCCGCGCTGCAGGGGCACAGCGACGCCGCCTGGCGTGCGCTGGCGCAGGCGCTCACGGCGCTGGAAAACGGCCAGGCCGACGCCGACTTCCGCGCCGCGCTGGCCACCGCAGCGCAGGGCGCGAAGACGCCGGTGCTGGGCATCACCGGCACCGGCGGCGCCGGCAAGAGCAGCCTGACCGACGAACTCATCCGCCGCATACGTCTCGACCAGGGTGATGCGTTGCGCATCGCGGTCATCAGCATCGACCCTTCGCGGCGCAAGAGTGGCGGCGCGCTGCTCGGCGACCGCATCCGCATGAACGCGATTTCGCCGTGGTCGGGGGGTGCCCGTGTGTTCATGCGCAGCCTGGCCACACGCGATTTCGGCAGCGAGATCAGCCAGGCCCTGCCCGACGCGCTGCTGGCCTGCAAGGCCGCCGGCTTCGACCTCATCGTCGTCGAGACCTCGGGCATCGGCCAGGGCGACGCCGCCATCGTGCCGCTGGTCGACGTGCCGATGTACGTGATGACACCGGAATTTGGCGCCGCCAGCCAGCTCGAGAAGATCGACATGCTCGACTTCGCCGAGTTCGTGGCCATCAACAAGTTCGACCGCAAGGGCGCTGCCGACGCGCTGCGCGACGTGGCCAAGCAGGTGCAGCGCAACAAGGAAGCGTGGAAGGTGGCGCCCGAGCAGATGCCGGTGTTCGGCACCATGGCCAGCCGCTTCAACGACGACGGCGTGACCGCGCTCTACCAGGCGCTGTTGCCGCGGCTGGCCGCACTGGGGCTGCCGGTGGGCGAAAGCCGCCTGCCACGCGTGGCCACGCGCCACAGCACGCACCAGGTGCCCATCGTGCCCGGCGCGCGGGTGCGCTACCTGGCCGACATCGCCGACACGGTGCGCGGCTACAAGCGACGCGCCGTGGCGCAAAGCCGCCTGGCACGCGAGGTCCAGCAGCTGCGTGCCGCCGCCGCGATGCTGACCGTCGGCAAGCCCGACAAGCCGCGTGCGGCCGAGGCCGCGATCAACCTCGCCGAGCAGCGCGAAGCGACGCTCGACGCGCACGCGAAGAAGCTGCTGACGATGTGGCCCGACATGGTGAAGGCCTACGCCGGCGACGAGTACGTGGTGAAGATCCGCGACAAGGAGATCCGCACCACGCTCACGCACACCACGCTGTCGGGCAGCAAGATCCGCAAGGTGGCGCTGCCGAAGTACGAATGCCACGGCGAACTGCTGAAGTGGCTGCTGCTCGACAACGTGCCGGGCAGTTTCCCGTACACCGCCGGCACGTTTGCCTTCAAGCGCGAAAACGAGGACCCGACGCGCATGTTCGCCGGCGAGGGCGATGCGTTCAGGACCAACCGGCGCTTCAAGCTGCTGAGCGAGGGCCTGCCGGCCAAGCGCCTGAGCACGGCCTTCGACAGCGTCACGCTGTACGGCAACGACCCCGACCTGCGCCCGGACATCTACGGCAAGGTGGGCAACAGCGGCGTGTCCATCGCCACGCTGGACGACCTGAAGGTGCTGTACTCCGGTTTCGACCTCACGCACCCGGCAACTTCCGTCAGCATGACGATCAACGGCCCGGCGCCCAGCATCCTGGCGATGTTCATGAACACGGCCATCGACCAGGGGCTGCACAAGTTCCGCACCGACAACGGCCGCGAACCGACCGACGACGAGGCGCAAAAGATCCGCGCCTGGACGCTGGCCAACGTGCGCGGCACCGTGCAGGCCGACATCCTGAAGGAAGACCAGGGCCAGAACACCTGCATCTTCAGCACCGAGTTTTCGCTGAAGGTGATGGGCGACATCGCCGAATGGTTCGTGCACCACGACGTGCGCAACTTCTACAGCGTCAGCATCAGCGGCTATCACATCGCCGAGGCCGGCGCCAACCCGATCAGCCAGCTCGCGTTCACGCTGAGCAACGGCTTCACCTTCGTCGAGGCCTACCTTGCAAGAGGCATGCACATCGACGACTTCGCGCCCAACCTGAGTTTCTTCTTCAGCAACGGCATGGACCCCGAGTACACCGTGCTCGGTCGGGTGGCTCGAAGGATCTGGGCGGTGGCGATGCGTGACCGTTACGGCGCCAGCGACCGCAGCCAGAAGCTGAAGTACCACGTGCAGACGAGTGGCCGTTCACTGCACGCGCAGGAGATCCAGTTCAACGACATCCGCACCACGCTGCAGGCGCTGATCGCGATCTACGACAACTGCAACAGCCTGCACACCAACGCCTTCGACGAGGCCATCACCACGCCGACGGAAGACAGCGTGCGCCGCGCGATGGCCATCCAGCTCATCATCAACCGCGAGTGGGGGCTGGCCAAGAACGAGAACCCCAACCAGGGCGCGTTTGTCATCGACGAACTGACCGAACTGGTGGAAGAGGCGGTGCTGCAGGAGTTCGAGAAGATCGCCGAGCGCGGGGGTGTGCTCGGGGCGATGGAAACCGGCTACCAGCGCAGCAAGATCCAGGAAGAGAGCATGCATTACGAAATGCTCAAGCACACGGGCGAGTACCCCATCATCGGCGTCAACACCTTCCGCGCGCCGCATGGCGATGCGGGTTCGGGCACGGTCGAGCTGGCGCGCAGCACCGAAGGCGAAAAACGCAGCCAGCTGCAGCGCCTGCACGATTTCCACGCCCGCCACGCCGCCGACGCGCCGGCCATGCTGCAGCGCCTGCAGCAGACAGTGATGGACAACGGCAACGTCTTCGCGGTGCTGATGGACGCGGTGCGGGTGTGCAGCCTGGGGCAGATCACGAACGCGCTGTTCGAGGTGGGCGGGCAGTACCGGCGCAGCATGTAGCCGGTTGGAGTTGCCAGCGCCGGGGCGCGCAGCCCCTGCCGGTTCGCGAAGGCGCACGGGTGCAGGACTTCGCCGACGGCCAGACCGGCCGGGCTGGCGCGGCGCGCGGCCGGCCTTCATGCAGAATCGATCGGTTCAGATCGATATGGAGCTTGCATGGCGTACCGGTGGAGCCTGGAAGGACCGGCCTTCGAGTTTCCGACCCCCTACGGCACCGAAAACCGTTTCCTGGTGTGGCGTGGCTACGCGCTGATCGGCCTGGCGCTGCTCATCGTGCTGGTGGTGTCCTTCGTCGGCGGTGAAGACGCCGACCGCCCGGTCGTCATTCTCGAAAAGCTGCCCGAGAAGGCCAGCGTCGTGCCCCACCTCGTCGGCGCGATGCTGCTGACCCTGCTGGGCGCGCTCGACCTGCTGCAGGCCGCCGCGCGGCGCACGTTGCTGCTGGCGCCGGGGCAACCGGCCTCGCTGATGCCCGAGGTGGCGCGCGAAGCCAGCGGCGTGAGCCCGGGCGCTGCGGCGCTGCAGCGCCTGCTCGAGGTGGGCGCCGTCACGCCACCGCCGCCCGGCGGTGCCTACGGCGGCTGGCTGCGCTCGCTGGCACCCGAGCTGGGCGCCGCACCCCTCAGCCTGCACGCGTATTTGCGCCACCGGCTTGCGCATGCGGTGCTGGCGGCCGGTCTGCTGGTGCTGTTGCTGCTGGCGGTGGGCGTGGTGCGCAACCCGCCGGCGCTGGCCTTGCTGTCGCTGGTGCTGATGGCCGTGTGCGGCGCGGTGCTCGCCCGCCACCTGCTGCAACCGTACCAGGGGCCGCTGGCGCCCTGGCTGGTGGCGGTGCTGGGGGTCGTGGCCCTCGGCCTGGGCGGCACGCTGGGCTGGTTCGCCGACCTGGTGCCCCGTGCGGCGTCGCTGCCGAAGCTGGGCCTGCCCGTCGCCGCCGGTGTGTTGATGGCCGGTGTGCTGCTGTTCGAGGCCGTCGGCATCCTGGCCGCACGTGCGCAGCTGCAGACCCCCTGGCTGGCGGCGGTGGCGGCCGAAGAGACCACCGTGGCCTTCGAGGCCGACCCCGATCAGTTGCTGCGCGAGGTTGACCTCGAACTGCACCGCCAGTGGACCGAGGGTGTGCCCAACCGGCGTTACGCCTGGGAGGGGCCGCAGCTGGTGCGGGGCGCCGAGCAGGGCGACTACCACGCCGTGGTGCTGGAGGAGTCGCAGCCGCTGGTGCCGCACGCCGGGCGTGACCTGGCGCCGGCCGAGGCGCAGAGCCCGGCGCGCACGCGCGGCCTGCTGTGGCTGGACGCCCTGGGCCTGGCCTGGAGCCTTGCCGGCGGCGTGCTCTGGCTGTGGATGGCGCTGGCGCACATGCGCGACGTCGAGGCCTCGTGGGTGCCCGGCGCGGCCGGTCTGGCCTGCCTGCTGGCGGGCGCCTACGCGCTGCGTGTGGGCCACCTGTTGTGGAGCCGGGTCGAGGTGCAATCGACCTTCACCTGGCTGGACTTCAAGGGCCGCTACCAGCGCCTGGCCGACACGCCGGGCGAGGGTGGCGCACGTGCACGTGGCGAGCCGCCGGTGCGGGTCGAAGACCTGCAGCTGCGCGCTCGCGTGGCAGTGGCCCGTTCCGTCTTCTACGCCGCCGCGCCGCACCCGCTGGGCAGCCGCGTGCTGCTGGCGCTGGGCCCGCAGCGCGGTGGCGCCGCCGCCTGGCTGCAGATGCTGCAGGCTTACGCGCGCCAGGCGGTGCCTGCGGCGGCGGCCATGCCGGCGGCCGCTGCCCGCCCGCGC
>CAMTUD010000007.1:0-27760 GCA_947084805.1 uncultured beta proteobacterium
CACTCTTTCCCTACACGACGCTCTTCCGATCTGACGTGCTCGAGGCCGGCTCGGGCCACGCCGCGCTGGCGCTGCTGCAGGAGGCGCGGGCGCTGGGGGCGGCCCCCACCGCAGGCGCCGAGGTCGCCGCGCCGCAGCCGGTCGACGCCATCCTGATGGACCTGGCCATGCCCGGCATCGACGGCTGGGAGACCATCCGCAGCCTGCGCGCCCAGGGCCTGAGCGCGGCGCCGGTGGCCATCGTCTCGGCCAACGCCTTCGACAAGGGGCTGGACAACGACGTCGGCATCACGGCCGCCGACTTCATCACCAAGCCGCTGCGCCTGGACGAGCTGCTCGACTGGCTGGGCGCGCGGCTGGCCTTGCAGTGGCATGCCGCGGCGCCGCCAGACGCTGCGGCCACGGCCCGGCCCGGCGCCGACGCACCGCGCCCGACACGCGCCCAGCTGCAAGCCCGGCACGACATGGTGCGTCTGGGCTACCCGCGTGGCGTGCAGCGCCTGCTGGCGCAGATCGAGGCCGAACGGCCCGAATGCGCCGACTGGCTGGCGCCGCTGCGTGCGCTGGCCCTGGCCTTCGAATTCCACCGCATGGCGCCGCTCATCGAGCGTGCCCTTGCCAGCCCCGAGGTGACCTGAATGAACCACACACCACCCCCCGCCCTGGCGCCCGCACGTGCTGCCGCCCGCCCCGCGCAAGGCCTGCCCGATGCCAGCCGCAGCGCCGGTCTTGTGCTCATCGTCGACGACGTGCCCGACAACCTGGCGGTGCTGCACGACGCGCTCGATGCCGCCGGCTACACGGTGCTGGTGGCCACCGAAGGCGCCAGCGCGCTGCAGCGCGCGGCGCAGGCCGACCCCGACATCGTGCTGCTCGACGCCGTGATGCCCGGCATCGACGGCTTCGAGGTCGCGCGCCGGCTCAAGGCCGGGCCCGAGACGGCGCACATCCCGATCATCTTCATGACCGGGCTGACCGAGACCGAACACGTGCTGGCGGCCTTCGACGCCGGCGGTGTCGACTACGTCACCAAGCCCATCCGCGCGCCCGAGGTGCTGGCGCGCATGGCCGCGCACATGCAGGCGGCGCGCCAGGCGCGCCAGGCGCGCAACGCGCTCGACGCCTACGGCCACGCGACGATCGCCGTGCGGCTGGCGCCGCAAGGCGCACGGCTGGTGTGGCAGACGCCACTGGCGCGGCGCTGGCTGCCGAGCTACTTCGACAGCGTTTCCGACGAGGTGCCCGCCGAACTGCTGCAGTGGCTGCAGGCCGCCGCCGCCGGGCGTGAGGTGCGGCCGCTGTCGACGACGCAGCCCGGCCCGCGCGGCGGGCGCCAGCTGGTGTGCACGCTGCAAGGCAAGACTGTCGACGACGACTGGCTGGTGGTGCTGCGCGAGGTGAGCGACGCCGCCACCGTGCAGGCCACGATGCTGGCCTTTGGCCTCACGCTGCGCGAAAGCGAGGTGCTGTACTGGGTGGCCAAGGGCAAGACCAACCGCGACATCGGCGACATCCTGGGCAGCAGCCCGGCCACGGTGAAGAAGCACCTCGAGCGTGTCTACGAAAAGCTGGGCGTCGAGACCCGCACCGCGGCAGCGGCGATGGCGCTGCAGCGTGTGCGCGAACTGGCGCCGGCCTGAGAGCCGGGGCCTTGACGCGCCACAAGGACAGGCCGCGCCGGCCTGGGCAGAATGCTCGGCCTGCACAAGGAGCACACCCGAGATGGCCGCCCTGACCTGGAACGACGCCCTGGCGCTGCAACAGCCGCGCATCGATCACACGCACCGCGAGTTCGTCGAACTGCTCGCCGCCGTCGAGCTGGCGCTCGACGGCGAGGCCAGCGCGCTGGTGCAGGCGATGGAGCGTTTCCTCGAACACACCGAGGCCCACTTTGCGCAGGAAGACGACTGGATGCGGCGTGTCGGCTTTGCGCCCGAGAACTGCCACAGCCTGCAGCACACGCAGGTGCTGGAACTGCTGCGCGAGGTCAACCGGCGGCTGTGCGACGAGGCCGACGTCGATGTCGTGCGCGCGCTGGTGCCGGCGCTGGCCGAGTGGTTCCCGGTGCATGCGCAGAGCATGGACGCGGGCCTCGTCTACAGCATGCAGGAAGCTGGCTTCGACCCCGATACCGGCGCCGTGCTGAAGTCCCTGGATGCCGAGGCGCCGGCCTTGACCGGCTGCGGCAGCGGCTGCTGAGGCTTCAGCGGCCCGGCCGCGCCGCAGGCGCCACGCCGCGCATCAGCGGCAGCACGGGCGAAGGCGGCGTCGCCGTCGCGTCGAACGGATGCTGCGACTGCCCGGCCACGGCGGCCAGGATCTTCAGCACGTAGAGCCGCGTCTCGGCATAGGGTGGCACGCCGCGGTAGCGTTCCACGGCGCGTTCGCCGGCGTTGTAGGCGGCGGCCACCAGCCGCACGTCGCCTTCGAAGTAGGCCATCAGCCAGCGCAGGTAGGCCATGCCGCCGCGGATGTTCTGCGCGGCGTCGCGGATGTCGCGCACGCCGAAGCGTGCTGCGGTGTCGGGGATCAGCTGCATCAGCCCCTGCGCGTTTTTTGGCGACACCGCATTCGGGTTGAAGTTCGATTCGGTGGCCATCACCGCCAGCACGACGTGGGGCTGCAGCTGGTAGTCGGGCGCCAGCAGGTTGACGAAACGCACGATGGGCTCGGGTGCGTTCGGCGGCGGGGGTGGCGGTGGCAGGCGCACAGGGGGCCGCGCTGCGGCGATCTTCACCGGCGCGGGCGCGGCCAGTGCATCGTCGTCGGGTGGCCGCAGGCAGGCCGGTGGCGGGCCTTGTGGTGTGCCCATGCGGGCCAGCATGTTCTGCGCCTGTGCCATGCCCTGCTCGGCCGCGGCAGCGAAGAGGTGCGCGGCCTGGGCCTCGTCGCGCGCGATGCCGCGCGAATTCGTCAGCATCCAGGCCAGGCTGAACTGCGCGTCGGCGTCGCCGTGGCGGGCCGCGCGGCAGTAGAGCTCGGCGGCGCGCACGGCGTCGCGTGGCAGGCCGTCGCCGTGTTCGTAGGCCTGCGCCTCCAGGCGCCAGCGCTCGACCTGCGCCGGCACCACCGGCCCGCGTTCGGGTGGCGGCGTGCGCGGCGTGGGCAGGTCGTCGAGCGAAGGCAGCTGGGCCCGCGCGGCGGCCACGCACAACAACGCCAGCGTGCAGGCGGCAGGACGAAGCAGGCGAAGCAGGCGGGGCAAGGCAGTCATCGGTGAACGCGGGCGCTGCGGCGGGTGCGCGGCGCGGAGGTGGGGGCAGGGCCGCAGTGTAGGAGCGTGGCTGTACGCCGTCCGGCGTATGGCCGCGGCCGGGCGCGGGCCCTAGCCTGCGCAGCATTGCCGAACCACCCGGCCCACCAGGAGCGAGAGACCCATGACCACCACCCGCCGCCACGTCGGCAAGACCCTCATCGCCGCGGCTGCTGCCGCTGCCACCTTCGGCCTGAGCCCGGCCGCGTTTGCGCAGGAGACCATCAAGGTCGGCGTGCTGCACTCGCTCAGCGGCACCATGGCCATCAGCGAGACGGTGCTCAAGGACACCATCCTGATGGAGATCGACGCCATCAACGCCAAGGGCGGCCTGCTGGGCAAGAAGCTCGAGGCCGTGGTCGTCGACCCGGCGTCGAACTGGCCCCTCTTCGCCGAGAAGACACGCCAGCTCATCAGCAAGGACAAGGTCGCCGTCATCTTCGGCTGCTGGACGAGTGTGTCGCGCAAGAGCGTGCTGCCGGTCGTCGAGGAACTCAACGGCCTGCTCTTCTACCCCGTGCAGTACGAAGGCGAAGAGCTCAGCAAGAACGTCTTCTACACGGGTGCCGCGCCCAACCAGCAGGCCATTCCCGCCGTCGAGTACCTGATGAGCAAGGACGGCGGCAGCGCCAAGCGCTGGGTGCTGCTGGGCACCGACTACGTCTACCCGCGCACCACCAACAAGATCCTGCGCGCCTTCCTGAAGAGCAAGGGCGTGGCCGACACCGACATCATGGAGGAGTACACCCCCTTCGGCCATTCGGACTACCAGAGCATCATCGCCAAGATCAAGAAGTTCAGCAGCGAAGGCAAGAAGACGGCCGTCGTCTCCACCATCAACGGCGACAGCAACGTGCCCTTCTACAAGGAACTGGGCAACCAGGGCCTGAAGGCGACCGACGTGCCGGTGGTGGCCTTCAGCGTGGGTGAAGAAGAACTGCGCGGTGTCGACACCAAGCCGCTGGTGGGCCACCTGGCCGCCTGGAACTACTTCCAGTCGATCAAGAACCCGACCAACGACGCCTTCATCAAGCAGTGGAGCACCTACGCCAAGGCCAAGGGCATCGCCGGCCACAAGGACAAGGCGCTGACCAACGACCCGATGGAAGCCAGCGTCATCGGCTTCAACATGTGGGCCCAGGCCGTGACCAAGGCCAAGAGCGTGGACACCGACAAGGTCATCGCGGCGATGGCCGGCCAGACCTTCAAGGCGCCGAGCGGCATCGTCAGCAAGATGGACGAGAAGAACCACCACCTGCACAAGAGCGTGTTCATCGGCGAGATCAAGGCCGACGGCCAGTTCAACGTGGTGTGGAAGACGCCCGGCCCGGTCAAGGCCCAGCCGTGGAGCCCGTTCATCCCCGAGAACAAGGGCAAGAAGGACGAGCCCGTGGTCGCGGCGAAGAAGTAAGGCCCCGGGGCGGCGGCCGCAAGAGCGGCCGCCTGCCTTCCCTGCCGTTGGTGATGCTCGAAGGGCCGCTGGTGCTGTTGCGTCGTCTTGTCCTGTTCCTGGTTGGGGTGCTCCTTGCCGGCCTGGCTCACGCGCTCACGCCCGACCAGGCGCTGCGCATTGCGCAGGGTGACAGCGAAGCGCGCATTGCCGCGCTGAACGAGGTGGTGGTGGCCGCCGACCCGGCGCTGACCGCCTACGTACAGGCCTTGCTGGCCGACGAAGTGAAGGTGGCGGGCGGCCGGGCCTTTGTCGTGCGCGACGTCAAGGTGACCGACGCCGCCACCGGCGCCGCGGCCACGCTGCCCGAGGGCGCCGAGGACGTCGTCAACCCCAACCGCATGCGGCGTGAGCTCGAAGCCGCGCTGGCCGCGCTGAAACTCTTTGCGCCCGACCGCGCCGAACGGGTGAAGGCCATCGCCGACCTCAAGGACCTGGCCGACGTCGGCAAGCTGGCCCTGTTCGAGAAGGCCGAAGCGACAGAGACCGACCCCGAGATCCGCGCCGCGCTGGCGATGCTGAAGGCGTCGGCGCTGATCAACGCCGACGACAAGACCCAGCGCCTGGCCGCGGCGCAGTTGCTGGCCGGCAGCGACCAGCCGGCCACCAAGAGCCTGCTGCTGGAGCGCATCGCCAAGGAAGGCGACGCCGAGGTCAAGGCCGCCTTGAACAAGACGCTGGCCACCGTGTCGTCGCGGCTGGCCTGGGGCGAATACCTGGGCGTGCTCTTCACCGGTGTCAGCCTCGGCAGCATCCTGCTGCTGGCCGCGCTGGGCCTGGCCATCACCTACGGGCTGATGGGCGTCATCAACATGGCGCACGGCGAGCTGATCATGATCGGCGCCTACGCCACCTACTTCGTGCAGAACCTGTTCCGGGCCTACCTGCCGGGGGCCTTCGACGCCTACATCCTTGCCGCCATCCCGGCCAGCTTCCTGGCCAGTGCGCTGGTCGGCGCGGCGATGGAGCGTACGGTCATCCGCTTCCTCTACGGCCGGCCGCTGGAGACGCTGCTGGCCACCTGGGGCATCAGCCTGATCCTGATGCAGGGTGTGCGCACGCTCTTCGGTGCGCAGAACGTCGGCGTCGAGAACCCGAGCTGGCTGTCGGGCGGCGTGCAGGTGCTGCCCAACCTGGTGCTGCCCTACAACCGGCTGGCCATCCTCGCCTTCGCGGCGCTGGTGCTGCTGGGCATGGCGCTGCTGATCGGCAAGACACGCCTGGGCCTCTTCGTGCGTGGCGTGACGCAGAACCGCCGCATGGCCGCCTGCGTGGGTGTCAACACGGCGCGCGTCGACACCTATGCCTTCGCTTTGGGCGCAGGCATCGCCGGGCTGGCGGGCTGCGCGCTCAGCCAGGTCGGCAACGTCGGGCCCGACCTGGGCCAGGGCTACATCGTCGACAGCTTCATGGTCGTGGTGCTGGGCGGCGTGGGGCAGATCGCCGGCACCGTCTACGCCGGCCTCGGCCTGGGGCTGATGAACAAGCTGCTCGAAGGCTGGCAGGGCGCGGTGCTGGCCAAGATCATGGTGCTGGTGTTCATCGTCATCTTCATCCAGAAGCGGCCGCAGGGCATCTTTGCGCTGAAGGGGCGCAGCGCCGAATGAACGCGCCTTCGATCCTTTCCCCCAAGGGCTGGACGGCCGTGCTGGCCGCGGTCATCGCCATCGCCGTGGGGGTGCCGGTGCTGAACCTGATGGTGCCGGCCGGCAGTGTCTTCCACCTCAGCGACTTCAGCGTCACGCTGCTGGGCAAGATCCTCTGCTACGCCATCTGCGCGCTGGCGATGGACCTGATCTGGGGCTACACCGGCATCCTCTCGCTCGGCCATGGGCTGTTCTTCGCGTTGGGCGGTTACGCGATGGGCATGTACCTGATGCGCCAGATCGGACGCGACGGCCAGTACAAGAGCGACATGCCCGACTTCATGGTCTTCCTGAACTGGAAGGAGTACCCGTGGCACTGGGCCCTGAGCGACAGCTTCGTGGCCCAGATGCTGTTCGTGATCCTGGTGCCGGGCCTGCTGGCCTTCGTGTTCGGCTTCTTCGCCTTCGGCTCGCGCATCAAGGGCGTGTACTTTTCGATCATCACGCAGGCCCTCACTTTCGCGGCCATGCTGCTGTTCTTCCGCAACGAAACCGGCTTCGGCGGCAACAACGGCTTCACCGACTTCAAGCGCATCCTCGACGTGCCCATCGCCACGCCCAGCATGCGTGTGCTGCTGTGCGTGGTCTCGGGGCTGGTGCTGATCGGCTTCTTCGTGATGGCGCGCGCCATCGTGCAGAGCAAGTACGGGCGTGTGCTGCAGGCCATCCGCGATGCCGAGACGCGCGTGATGTTCACCGGCTACAACCCGGTGGCCTACAAGCTCAGCATCTGGACACTGAGCGCCGTGATGTGCGGCGTGGCCGGTGCGCTCTACGTGCCGCAGGTGGGCATCATCAACCCCGGCGAGATGAGCCCGGCGGCCAGCATCGAGATCGCCATCTGGGCCGCAGTGGGTGGCCGCGCCACGCTCATCGGCCCCATCGTCGGCGCGTTTTTCGTCAACGGGGCCAAGAGCTGGTTCACGGTGGCCTTCCCCGAGTACTGGCTCTTCTTTCTGGGTGCGCTGTTCATCGCGGTGACGCTGTTCCTGCCGAACGGGATCATCGGTCTGTTCAGGCGACGGAAGGACGACCGCGCATGACCCCCGACCTGATGGAGGCGGGCGCCCAGCGCCTGGCCCGCTACCGCGAAAAGACCGCCAGCGTCGTCAGCGGCGAGCAGGTCTACTTCGGCCAGGGCGTGGCGCTCTACGTCGACGAGATCACCGTCAGCTTCGACGGCTTCCGCGCGCTGAACAAGCTGTCGCTGACCATCAACGTCGGTGAACTGCGCTGCATCATCGGCCCCAACGGCGCCGGCAAGACGACCATGATGGACTGCATCACCGGCAAGACGCGGCCCGACAGCGGCACCGTGTTCTTCGGCAGCAACGTCGACCTGCTGCGCCTGAGCGAACCGCAGATCGCGCAGATCGGCGTCGGCCGCAAGTTCCAGAAGCCGACCGTGTACGAGCAGCTCAGCGTGTTCGAGAACCTCGAGCTCGCGCTGAAGGCCGACCGCTCGGTACGCGCCGCGCTCTTCCACCGCTTGAGCGGCGAACAGCTCGACCGCATCCACGAGGTGCTGCTGCTCATCCACCTCAAGGACGAAGCACAGCGCACGGCGGGCCTGCTCAGCCACGGCCAGAAGCAGTGGCTGGAGATCGGCATGCTGCTGATGCAGGACCCCAAGCTGCTGCTGCTGGACGAACCCGTGGCCGGCATGACCGACGAGGAGACCGAGCGCACCGCCGAGCTCTTCCTCACGCTGGAAGGCCAGCACAGCCTGGTGGTGGTGGAACACGACATGAAGTTCGTCGACCAGCTGACACAGGGCCGCAAGAAGGTGACGGTGCTGCACGAAGGCAGTGTGCTGGCCGAGGGGCTGCTGAGCGAAGTGCAGGCCAACGAGAAGGTCGTCGAGGTGTACCTGGGGCGCTGAAGCGCCCCATCTACACCTGCGGTGGAATACCCGGCTCCCCCGAGCCCCCTCCGGGAGGGAGCTCCAGCTTGAATGACGAAGGCGGAATGCGGTGCTCAATGTCATTGGCCTGAATCAGTACTACGGCGGGTCGCACATCCTGCGCGACGTCGCGTTCGAGGCGCGCCTGGGCGAGGTGACGGTGATCCTGGGCCGCAACGGCGTCGGCAAGACGACGCTGCTGAAGAGCCTGATGGGCGTGGTGCCGGTGAAGGCCGGCACGGTGACGCTGGACGGCACCGACATCACCAAGGCACCGAGCTACGAACGTGTGAATCGTGGCATCGGCTACGTACCGCAGGGCCGCGAGATCTTCGGCCGCCTGACGGTGGAAGAGAACCTGCGCATGGGGCTGGCGACGAAGGGCGGCGGCACGTCGGTACCGGCCGAACTGTTTGAACTCTTCCCGGTGCTCCAGCAGATGATCGGCCGCCGCGGCGGCGACCTGTCAGGCGGCCAGCAGCAGCAACTCGCCGTTGCCCGGGCACTGGCGGCGGGCCCCAAGCTGCTGATGCTGGACGAACCCACCGAGGGCATCCAGCCCAGCATCATCAAGGACATCGGCCGCGTCATCCGCATGCTGGCCGACCGCAAGACCATGGCCATCGTGCTGGTGGAGCAGTACTACGACTTTGCTGCCGAACTGGCCGACCAGTACCTGGTGATGGAACGCGGCGAGATCGTGCAGCGTGGCCGTGGCGCCGACATGGAAGCCGACGGCGTGCGGCAGAAGATGTCGATCTAGGCGCCGCACCCGGACGCCGTCCCCCCGCGGTACGAAGGCCCTGCCGGCGCTTCGTACCGGCGCATGAAGACCCCGAGGTCGAGGCCGAGCCCAATGGATTCCGCACCGCAGCCCAGGGTGCCTTCCACGGTCTCCACCCACCTCATCGGAGTCTTGCCATGCACAACGTCATCCGTGCCTTCTCGACTGCATTGCTGGCCGCCACGGCCGTCTCGGCTTTCGCCAACATCGGCGCCAGCACGCCGCAGCGCGTGGAAATCACCGCGCCGCGCCACGGTGTCAGCGCGGCGCAGGCCGTGCTGGCGCTGCGCGACTTCGACACCACCTACGACATGTCCAACGGCCGCAGCCTGAAGCTGACGGCCTACGGCCACCTGCTGGAGATGCGCTACGCCAAGCGCGCGACCAAGGTGCTGCGGCACGACGGCCAGGGCAACTTCGTCTCGCGCGACGGCCGCATCTCGCTGCAGTTCGAGGTCGACGGCGACGGCGAGGCCAGGCTGGTGCGCATGACCGCCCCCGCCAGCTGGCTGTGACCGCTTTGCCCGCCCACCGCCTTGGCCATCCTTAGCAGAGATTTGGCGCCGCCTTAGCGGCCTGCAAAGGACTTCAAGGCTCCTGCCGGACAGAGTTCAGTCACGGACTTCGGGGTGCATCCACCCCGGGGTTCGAAGCCCATCGAGGCGTCGGGCGCCAACTCAAACCAGGAGCCGTCCATGCATCCCTTTTCCGACTCTTGCGCTGCCCCCGCCGGCCCCGCCCGCAGGGCGCATTCCTCCGCCTTCGCCGCTGCACCCCAGCTTCCGCTGGCGCTGTTCGACGAGATCGCGTGCGGCCTCATCGTCTGCGACGACCAGGGTGTCATCCACTTCGCCAACCAGGCCGCACGCCATGAACTGTCCAGCCGGCGCCTGCTGCTGCAGATCGGCGACGGCCTGCGCCGCGCGCCGGGCGCGGCCGGCGACCTCGATGGCCCACTGCGCCTGGCCGCGTCGGCGGCGCCACCACCGATGCTGGCCGCGGCCTGAAGCTGCACGGGCCAGCCCCTTGCTCAAGTCATGAAGGAGAGAGCGACATGAAAGTCAAGTCGTTACCTGGCGCCGAACACTACGCCCTGCGGCGCAGCCTGGCCGGTGTCTTCGGCATCGCCGTCGGCAGCATCAGCCTGGCGGGTGTCATCGTGCTGTTCGGCGACGCATCCAGCGTGGCCTGGTTGCCCGCCACGCCGGCCAACATCGCGGCGCTGAAGCGTTGCGACGGCGTGCCCGGCACGGCCGCGCGGCACACCTGCGTCGAGACGGTGATCGCCGAAGTCAAGGCGCGCGATGCGGCGCTGCGCCTGGCCACCAACGAGCCACAGGGCGGGCCGCAGTGGCCGAGTTACTAGCCGGGGCCGGCCCCGGGCGCAGCGTCACACGATGCCGTCGTGCTTCAGCCCAGCACCGTGGCCAGCAGCCCCGCGACGCCCAGCCCCAGCGCCGCCAGCGCGTCGCCGGCGATGAGCCCGCCGCCGAGCAGCGACACCGTGCCCATGTCCGACGACACCGCGGCGCGGCCTTCTTCGCTTTGTGCGGCCGCCTGGTCGGCACGGCTTGCGCCCAGCATTGCGGCCGCACTGGAGATCACGCCACCCAGCGCAAACCACGCCGACGTGGCCAGGCCCAGGAAGGTGCCGAAGGAGTAGGCGTAGGGGCTGGGCAGCACGATCGCGTCGAGGGTGAAGTCGAGTGCACGCGTGCCGCGGCTCTGGGCCGCCCATCGCATGTAGGCCGGGTGCTGCAGAACGGCCTTGCGCACCACCTGCACCACAAAACCCAGCACCACGCCGAGCACGATGGCCACGCGCTGATAGGGCTTGTCGTCGGTCAGGCTGCGCAGCGCGCCGACGATCTTGTAGGTCATCGCCGACGACCATTGCGCCGGCAGGTCCTTGGCCTGCATCACCGTCTGGTCGAGCGCCAGCACCGGGTAGGCGCTCATGAACAGGCGCGCAAAACCCACCGTCAGCAGGGCGCCCACCACCAGCCCCAGCACCTGGAAGCGGAACTGCACCGTGCGCGGCGTGCCCAGGCGCCAGCCGGTGGAGCGGTCCTGCTGCATGTCGGCGGCGACACTGCACGCCACCAGCAGGATGCCGCCGGCCATCAGCCCGACGATGGGGTCCTTCAGACCGAGTGCAGCCATCAGCACCACCGCGGTGACGAAGGCCGACGAGATCGGCGACGAGTCGCTGATGCCCAGCGAAATGCCGTTGATGAGCGCAAACACGAACACCAGCGCCACCGCGATGCCGATGAAGAACAGCGGCTGGTGCAGCACCGAGGCACCCACCACGGCCACGGCGGTGCCCCAGAACAGCACCCAGGCCACCAGCCGCCCGACGTGGGTGCGCTGCCAGTCGGCCTGCACCGGCACCGGCTCGCGCTGCGCCGGCGGCGCACGCCAGCGCCGCCAGGCCTGGCCCAGGATCTGGCCGACGTCGAGCAGCGCCGCGCCCATGATCAGCCCGAGGCCGATCAGGAAGGTGATCTTGCGGAAGGGCTCGCCCGCCTTCAGCCAGCCGCCTTCGACGAAGGTCGGGATCAGCAGCGTGCCGGTGAGGCCGGCCACCAGCGCCGGCACGCCGATGCGTGCGCCCACCAGCAGGCCGGCGCCCAGGGTCGAGGTCGACAGCTCGATGACGCCCAGCCAGGCCAGCTTGGCTGCGCCGATGCCACCCACCAGGCCCAGGCCGATGCCGCTGCCCAGCCGCGCCACCGAACGGCGCAGCAGCACGGGGTCGGTCAGCGCACGCAGGATGTTGGCCACCGCCAGGCCCGACGGGAAGGTGAGCTGCAGGCGGTCGACCAGGATGGGCGTGTAGAGCATGCCGACGCCGGCGCCGAACATGCCGATGGACATCATGAACAGCACCAGCTGCCACACCGGCGGCTCGGGCAGGCCCATCCACGTCATGGCCTGGATCAGCACGCCCATGGCCGACATGCCCGCGACCGACGCGGCCGCGGTCTGCATGTAGTTCGCGCCGTGTTTACCCTCGGGGCCGTAGCCGAAGGTCACGGTCGAGCCCAGGATGCCGGCCAGCACCTGCCCGCCGACGAAGAAGCCGATCGAGAAGTTCATGTAGGCCGCCGTCACCCCGCCCAGCGGACCGAGGATGAAGATGCCCAGCACCGCCAGCATCAGGTAGTAGCGCGGGCTGTTCATCGGCGGCAGCCAGCGCCAGCGCGGCGTGGTGGCGCTGGCGGGAACGGGCAGGGAAGGCAGGGCGCTGGAGGGGATGCTCATACGTGGCCGGTGCAGGATCGACCCCAGGCAGTGTAGGGGCGGTCATGGCGCCGGGACGCGGCCGGCCAGGGCGGATAATCCGGTCCGTGAAGCAGGCCAGACCGCCGCTGGTGCGAGCGTGGAAACACGGCACTGGAGGAAGGTCCGGACTGCAAAGAGCAGCGCAGCAGCTAACGGCTGTCCACCGCGAGGTGAGGATCAGAGCAACAGAGACGAGTCAGTCCAGGGTCTCCGGAACCTGGGTGTTCTGTGAGGGACCGGCGCAAGCCGCGACCGAACAGCCACCCAATCCGGGGCAAGGCCCCGGATTGGGTGAAACGGGCAATCTCTGCGCGCAGCAACACCAAGTAGGCCGACGTTGACGTGGCTCGCGGAGTCGGCGGGTAGGTGGCACCGAGCCGAAGGGTGACCTTCGGCCCAGAGGAATGGCGGTCACGGTCGGGCTTCGCAAGAAGACCGGCCGCACAGAATCCGGCCTATCGGTCTGCTTCACACTTTTGACGACAGGCCGGCAGCGCGCCGGCCCTGATGGCGCCCGGCAGGGGCTGGCTGCGCAGCCACGACCTTGCCCCTTGCCCGCCCTCGAGCACCGGCCGCCAGCCCTCACTACACTGCCCGTTTCGCCCCGCACCGATGAATCCCAACGCCGCCCTGCTGTGGCCCGGCCCGCGCTGGACGCTGGCCTTCCTGCTGGCCTGCCTGGGCATGATCGGGCCCTTCTCGATCGACACCTACCTGCCCGCGTTCTCGGGCATCGCGTCGTCGCTGGGCGCCACGCCGGTGCAGATGCAGCAGACGCTGTCGAGCTACCTGCTCGGCTTCGCGGTGATGAACCTGTTCCACGGTGCGCTGTCCGACAGCCTGGGCCGCCGGCCGGTGGTGCTGGCCGGCGTGGCCCTCTTCACGCTGGCCTCGGTGGGTTGCGCGCTCAGCCAGACCATCGGCCAGCTCGTCTTCTTCCGCGCGCTGCAGGGCATGTCGGCGGGTGCGGGCATGGTGGTCTCGCGCGCCATCATCCGCGACATGTTTCCGCCCGCGGACGCACAGAAGGTGATGTCGCAGGTGACGATCTACTTCGGCATCGCGCCGGCGGTGGCGCCGATGATCGGCGGCTTCCTCTTCGCGCACGCCGACTGGCACGCCATCTTCTGGCTGCTGGTGCTGCTGGGCGCGGCGCTGGGCCTGTCGATGTGGCGCTGGCTGCCCGAGACACTGGACGTCCCGGCTCGCCAGCCCTTTCGTGTCGGCAACCTGATGCGCGGTTACCAGCAGATGATGCGCAGCCCGCGTTTCATGGCGCTGGTGCTGGCCAGCGGCATCCCCTTCAACGGCATGTTCCTTTACGTGCTGGCGGCGCCGGTGTTCCTGGGTGAACACCTGCAACTGGGGCCGACACAGTTCTTCTGGTTTTTCATCCTCACCATCAGCGGCATCATGAGCGGGGCCTGGGTGTCGGGCCGCCTGGCCGGGCGCATCAAGCCGCGCCACCAGATCCGCCACGGTTTTGTCATCATGTTCCTCACCTCGCTGGTGAACGTGACGCTGAACCTGTTCTTCGAGCCGCACTGGGCGTGGGCGATGCTGCCGGTGGCGGTGTTTTCCTTCGGCTGGGCACTGATGGTGCCGGTGGTGACGCTGATGACGCTGGACCTGGTGCCCGAACGCCGCGGCATGGCGTCTTCGGTGCAGTCCTGCGTCGGCAGCCTGGCCAATGCGGCGGTGGCCGGCATCGTGGTGCCGCTGGTCATGCATTCGCCGCTGGCGCTGGCGCTGACCTCGCTGGCGATGATGGGCATCGGCGTGCTCGCCTGGCTGTGGGTCAAGCCCAGGCTGCCGGTGGCGCCGGCCTGAGGGGCCAGCGCAGGGTCTCGACGCTCAGGCCGCGTTGCGCGCGGCGTCGCGACGACGCGCCAGGCCCGCCACGCCGGCCAGGCCGAGGCCGAACATCAGCCAGGTGCCCGGTTCGGGCACGACCGTCACGACGTTGCCGTTCTGTACCTGCACCGTCAGGTCGAGCAGGTTCGAGTCGAGCAGCAGCACATCGGAGAAAACCAGCGGGCTCATGCCGACCTGCGTGACGTTGAAGCCGATGTTGGCCAGCACGCCGTTGCCGTTGACGCCAGGAAGGGCGCCGATAAGCGAGGCCGCCGTGAAGCTGATCGTCCCCAGCGTGTTGTTGACCGTGCCGCCGGCGAAGAAGGTGGTGCCGCCCGAAGGCAGCAGCGCGCCTTCGGTCACCGACGTGGCCTGCAGCACGCTGGGGTTGAAGGCCAGGGTGAACTGGTAGGCGTAGAGGTCGAGCACGCCAGTGAGCGCCACCTCGACGTTGACCGGCGAGCCCACGACGGCAGGCGTCGGCGTTGCAACGAGCGACAGCACGGAGCCGGCCGTCTGCGCCGATGCTGCAGCGGCCAGGGCGCCCAGGGTGGCCGCGGCGAGGCCCTGCTTCCATGCGTGCCAGTGATTCATGACGATGCTCTCCGGGTGAGGTTCGACGGGGTCTGCGAGGTGCACCTGCTGCCGCCCCGTTGATGTGAAATCCGATGCACGACACAGGCCACGTGCAGCGCCAACGCGTGGCGGCCCTGCGCGCGCCCTGCCACCTTGCGATGGTGTCATCTCCGGGTCGCGCTGCGCGCGCTGTGAACCCACCCACCCCCGCATTCGGGGGAGGGGCCTAACGCGCGTCCGGCACGAAGACCAGGCGCGCCTGCAGCGCAAGGACGGCGGCTTCCAGCGATTTCAGCTTCGCCGGGCCGGCCTCGTCGCGGCGGAACACCTGCTTGACGGCCGCGCCGCGCGCCACACCCAGGTTCGACCAGGCGCCGTCCTGCAGACCGGGCTCCTCGAAGGTATCGCGCATGCCAAAGAAGCCGGCCGCCACCACCGCGCGCGCCAGCGCATCGAAGTCTGCCGCTGCCAGGCGCGCGCGCGACACCTGGTCCTGCGTGCCCAGGCGTGCCTTGCCGGTGACGGTGGCCACCACGCTGCCGTCGCGGCGCAGTTCGACGCGCGAGCCCGTGGCGCAGCCCGAGCAGTCGCGTTCGAGCGTGATGGCGGTGACGGCGCCGGCCTCGGTGGCGACGGCGGTGGCGACGGCGGTGGTGGTCGGCGGTGTCGTCATGCGGGTGTCGGCGGGCCCGGCTGCACACGCGGGCACCACGACGCACCCGCAAAGCGCGCCGAGGATGCGCCGCCGGCCGCTGCCGGCAGGGCACTCGAATGAGGGGGTGGGCGGTGTCATGTGCAGCTCCGGTGGAAGTCCTCGCCCATAGTAGGCCCCGGGCAACGACAGGGTCGGTCGACGGGTGAGGCTCCAGCATTACCCTGATAGGTGGTGGTGCCCTCCCCGGCGCATGATTCTTGCTGACGCTCCGGCAAGCCCGGCTTGAGGGCGCGTTGCACTTTCCACACCTGTCCTGCCGGGCCGGGCCACGAGCCCGCCATCCCGGCCGGGCCTCGAAGAGGATCCTCGATGAAGAAGACCCGTTCATCCGCCGTGCCGATGGGCGCGCTGTTCACCATGCTCATGGTGGCAGCCGGCGCGTCCAACGTCATGGCAGCGCCTGCGCAGGGCCGCAGCGCGGCCACGCCGACCGCCGCCGCGCAAAGCGCCACCGCACACCCGTCGCGGGCCTTCTGGCTCGAACAACGCGGCACGCCCGCCGCCCTGTCGCCACGCGGCGAGAGGGCGGCCGTCACGGCCACCCGTTACCGTGCCGTGACGCTGGACAAGCTCAGCCTGGCCAGCCTGCTGCAGGCCGCACCGGCCGAGCGCAGCGCCGCCGCGCGCCAGAGGCCGATGGTGATGGTGCTGCCCGACCCCGCTGGTGGCTACCAGCGCTTTTCGGTGGTCGATTCCCCGGTGATGGAAGCCGGCCTCGCCGCGCGCCACCCCGAGATCAAGACCTACGCCGGCCGTGGCATCGACGACCCCAGCGCCACGCTGCGCATGAGCGTCACGCCGCTGGGTGTGCAGGCCTCGGTGCGTTCCAGCGCCGGTGCCTGGTACGTGGAGCCGTATTACGAGCGCGACCAGAGCCTCTACGCCAGCTACTACCGCGCCGACATGCAGCGCCGCGTCAGCAACTTCAGCGAAGGCCTGATACGCCAGGCACAGGCGACGCTGTCGCGTGGTCGTTACCACGCGGGCAATGAAGTCAAGGTCGAAGGGCTGGGCTTCATCGCCAACGGCACCGTCACCATCACCGTGCGCCAAGCCGGCCAGGCCATCGCGCGCCAGACCGTGTACGCCAGCGCCAGCGAAGACGGCACGCTCAGCGCCACCTTCCAGGCCGACCCCTACCGCGCGCTGGGCAGCTACGAAGTCACGGTGAGCGACGGCCGCAGCACCGCCACTTCTGTCTACGAAGTGGTGGCCGACGGCTCGCCGCTGCTGGCCTCCACCGGCAGCGTGCTGCGTACCTACCGCCTGGCCATGGTGACCGACCCGGCCTACGCCACCTTCTTTGGCTCCGCCAACGTCACGGCCGCCAAGGTGGCCCTGGTGAACCGCGTCAACCAGGTCTACGAAGACGACCTCTCGGTGCGCATGGTGCTGGTGGCCAACAACGACGTGCTGAACCTGAACACCGCGGCGCAGTTCTCGGGCGCCAACGGGCCTTGTGGCGGCACCGCCTGCTACGCCACCGCGTCGGTCAGCTGCTCCAGCGCCACGCTGACGCGCACACGCACCGTGATCGGCCTGCTCATCGGTGCCAGCAACTTCGACATCGGCCACATCGCCGTGGGCGCTGGCGGTGGCGGCATCGCCAGCCTGGGCGTGGTCGGCCTGGCCGCCAAGGCCCAGGGTTGCACCGGCCTGCCCAGCCCCGATGGCGATGCCTTTGCCGTTGACTACGTGGCGCACGAGATGGGCCACCAGTTTGCGGGCAACCACACCTTCAACGGTGTCACCGGCAGCTGCTCGGGCGGCAACCGCAGTGCCAACAACTCGGTGGAGCCGGGCAGCGGTACCTCGGTGATGGCCTACGCCGGCATCTGCGGCACCGACAACACGCAGAACAACAGCGACCCGTATTTCTCGATGCGCAGCTTCGACGAAATCACCACCCACATCGGCGCTGCCGAGCAAAACCTCAGCGAGGTTCAGCAAGCCGCGCTCACCGCCTACGTCAGCAACGGCCAGGAGTTCGTGCTGCGCTACAACGGCGCCGACTCGGCGCCCATCGTGCGCGGCACCAGCTTCACCACCGCCGGCATCCAGGCGGCCATCCAGGCCATTCCTGGCTGGCCTGCGGGTGCCACGGCGTCCATCAGCGGGCTCACCGACACCGGCTTCACCATCGGCTTCGGTGGTGCTCTGGCGGGTGTGGACGCGGCCAACCTGCAGCTGGTGGGCTGCACGGGCTGCACGGGCTATGTCGGCGAGATCACCAAGGGCGGCGTCAGCTCACGCGGCGGCATCGTCACGGCCACCGGCAACTCCGCGCCTGTGGTCACCGCGGCTGCGGGCTACACCATCCCGCTGCGCACGCCGTTTGCCCTCACCGGCAGCGCCACCGACGCCGATGGCGACACCGTCACCTACATGTGGGAGCAGACCGACCGTGGCGGCAGCACCGGCACCGCCCTGCCCAGCAACGTGAAGACCAACGGCCCGCTGTTCCGCCAGTTCGGCACGCGTGCGGTCTTCAACGCGGCGCTCTACAACCCAGTGGGCCAGAACGCGACGGACACCAACCCGACGCGTGTCTTCCCTGACATGCCGCAACTGCTGCTGAACAACACCAACGCCGAAACGGGCACCTGCCCGGCCGGGAACATCGACTGCTTCTCTGAGTTCCTGCCCACCTCGGACTACGTCGGTTTTGCCGGTGTCAACGCCGCCCCGGCGCGCCTGAACTTCCGCCTCACGGCGCGTGACGGCCGCGGTGGCGTGAACAGCGCGACGACAACGCTGCTGCTGGCGCCGTCTGCCGGCCCCTTCCTGGTGACGGCGCCGAACACCGCCGCGCAGCTGGAAGGCGGCATGCCGACCACCGTCACCTGGAGCGTGGCCGGCACCGACGCCGCGCCGGTGAGCACGGCCAATGTGCGCATCATGCTGTCGGTCGACGGCGGCCTGACCTACCCCTACACGCTGGCTGCGCAGACCGCCAACGACGGCAGCGAAACCGTCACGATGCCCATCGTGGCCACTGCCGCGGCACGGGTGAAGGTCGAGGCCATCGGCAACGTGTTCTTCGACGTCTCGAACGCCAGCTTCCCGATGGTGCTGCTGGCCGACCTGAACGGCGACGGGCGCATGGACTGTGCTGACATTGCCATCGTCAAGGCGTCGCTGGGCAAGCGCGCGGGCGACGTCGGCTTCGATCCGCGTGCCGACGTCAATGGCGACGGCGTGGTGGACGTGCGCGACCTGGCCTTCGTGACGCGCCGCGTCACCACCGGCAGCCGCTGCGTGTAAACGCCCCCCTGCCGCCGGCGCCTGCGCGCCGACAGGTCTTCCGAGGCCCCTTCCTGGCGACACGAAGGGGCCTCTTCCTTTTGCGTCGGCTTGCGGGGCGGGCGCGCTGCGCGGCGTGTCGCGGCGGCGGCCGGAGTCAAGTTCCAGGTGCCGGCGGCCGATATCCCGACGAGGAGCTCCCGCCATGACCCCGTCGCTGTTCGCCTGTCTCTTCCACCGTCCTGCCCGCACGCTGCTGGCCACGCTGCTCTTGTGTTTCGGCGCCGCGCAGGCTTCCGAACCGGCGGCGCATGGGCCGGCGAAGGCCACGAAGGCGAGCAAGGCCGAGAAGGTGGGGAAGACCGACAAGGCCGCTGCGGCTGCCGCCAAAGAGGAAGCCGAACCCGAAGCCGCGCCCGACCCGCTGGAGCACCTGCGCCAGCGCCTGGCCGACCGCCTGGCTGCGGCGCGCACCAGCGTCGCCGGCGGGCCCTACGACGTGCGCGTCTCGGCGCGCTCGGCTGCGCCTGCGCCCGCAACGGCCTCGCCCGCAGCCACCGGCGGTCACAAACCCGCACAGAAGGCAGCGGCCGGCCACGACCCCAAGAAGGGCGCTGCCGTGCACGCGGCGCACTGGGACTACCAGGGCGGCGTGGGCCCCGAAGCCTGGGGTGGGCTCAAACCCGAGTTTTCGCTGTGCAAGACCGGCCAGCGCCAGAGCCCGATCGACATCCGCGGCGGCCTCGCCGTCGACCTGGAGCCGGTGCGCTTCGACTACCAGGCCAGCAAGTTCGCCGTGCTCGACAACGGCCACACGGTGCAGGTCGAGCTGGCCAAGGGCAACACCATCGAGGTCGGCGGCAAGCGCTTCGAGCTGTTGCAGTTCCACTTCCACCGCCCCTCGGAAGAGCGCATCGACGGGCGCCAGTTCGAGATGTCGCTGCACCTGGTGCACAAGGACGAGCAGGGCAAGCTGGCCGTGGTGGCGCTGCTCTTCGACAAGGGGCCGGCGCACCCGGTGCTGCAGCAGGTGTGGAACAACCTGCCGCTGGAGCGTGGTGAGCCCGCGCCGGCGCGTGTGCCGCTGGAACTGGCGGCGCTGCTGCCGACCGACCGGCGCTACTACACCTACATGGGTTCGCTGACCACGCCGCCCTGTTCCGAGGGTGTGCAGTGGATCGTGATGCGGCACCCGGTGACGCTGGCACCCGAGCAGATCGAGATCTTTGCGCGCATCTACCCGATGAACGCGCGGCCGGTGCAGTCGGCCTCGGGCCGCCGCATCCTGCAGTCGAACTAGCCGCGCGGCTTGCGCCGCACCAGCAACGCCGGCCACAGCCACAGGCTGGCGAACCACAGGCCGATGCGCGCGGCCGACAGCGGGCGCGTTTCGTGTTGGGCGACCTTCGCAAACAGCACGCCGGCGCCGACCACCACGTAGAGCAGCAGCGCACCGTAGAAGGCCACGCGCGCGCCGTAGGTGCCGGCGATCAGGTCACCCAGCGCGGCGCCCAGCATCGCCGCCACGCCGACCGAGAGCAGCAGCGCGATGGCCACGCCGGCCAGCGCGTGGCGCATTTTCCAGAGCGGGTCTTCGTAGGACATGCGGGCGTCGGATCGTCTTTTCGGGTCATCGGGTGCGGGCGAGTATCGCCGTGCGCCACGCGCCGCCGAAGGCCCCTGCGGCACCACGTTCAAGCTGCGTCGACGGCAGCCTGGCGGCCGAACTCGCGGCCGAACTGGCGCGCGATGAAGGCCCAGGCCAGGCGCGATGCGTCGGGCCCTTGCGCGTCGCCGTAGGGCTGCCCGGCCGCGCCGCCGCTCCAGGCGTGTCCAAGGCGAGCGATCTCCACCAGTTGCGCGGCCGTGCGCTGGCCGACGCGGAAATCGGTGACTTCCATCGGATAACGCTTGCCGCGCTGCACCTGCCGCGGCACGCCGGCCACGGCGCCGGCGGCCGCAGCCCAGGCCTCGGCTGCGGCACGGCCGTTGCGGGCCGAAACCACCGTGTCGGCGCTGCCGTGCACCACCAGCAAGGGCGGCAGCGGCGGGTTGCCGGGCGTGGCTGCGGCGGCGCGCAGGGCGGCTGGCACCAGGGCAGTGTGCCGTCCCTGCATCGCGCCGAGGGCCGACAGCGTTGAATGGGCGCTGCCCGGCGGCATGCCCGAGTGCATCACCACGGCCCGGAAGCGCCCGGGGTGGTGCAGGGCCAGCAGCGCGGCCATGCTGGCGCCGGCCGACAGGCCGGCCACCGCGACCCGCTCGCGGTCGGCCTTGTAGAGCACGGCCACCTGGTCGATGGCCTTCAGGATCAGCCCGGCTTCGCCCTCGGCGCGGCCGTTGTCGGTGTCGAACCAGTTCCAGCAGCCCTGCAGGTTGGCCAGGCGGTCCTGCTCGGGGTAGAGCACCATGAACGCGTCACGCGCGGCGATGCGGTTCATGCGCGTGCTCATCGCGAAGCTCTTTGCGTCCTGCCCGCAGCCGTGCAGCATCACGAGCAGCGGCACACGCTGGCCGGCACCCAACCCGGGCGGCCGGTAAAGCCGGTAACGGCGTGCGCCGGCGCCGCCCATCACCACGCCGGCCAGCCAGTCGCCGGGCCCGGGCGGCGGCTTCAAGGCCTGTGCGCCGGCCTGCACGGCGCGTGACACGGCGGCGCGGCCCGCGCGCGCGGTCGGGCCGGTCATCAGCGTCAGGCCGGACTGGAAGAGACGGCTCCAGCCGCCGAGGCGCAGTCGTCGGGCCATGCAGCGGGTCAGCCGGAGCGCGCTTCGACGTCGACCGTCGAGCGCCGCCCCGCCGCCGTGGGCGCCGTGCTGTCTTTCATGGGAACTCCAGGAACGCGGGCACAGGGCCTCGCAGAGGCTGGACGTTATAGGGTTTTCCCTGATCAACCTGTAGGACGGCGCCGCCCGGGGCCGTCGGTGTGGGCTGCCGCGCCGTTCGGCACGGGCGGCGTTTCAGTCCTCACAAACGACTTTCAGTCACTCTCGCAAGTCCTTCATTCACAACGATTTTCTGCCGTGCCGTTTTTCAAAATCGTTTCTAAGTGCTTGATTTGATTGAATTTTCACGACGCGCGCATTGACCCGTTCCCGACGCGTCGGTTAAAGTGGGAGATCGTGTGGTTTAGTGGGGGAAAGTGTCTGCCATGGTCTTTCGCGGCGGTCCGGTACTGACGTTGGACGGGAAGGGGCGCATCACCGTGCCCGCCCGCTGGCGTGACGTGCTCATGGCCACCGTGCAGGGCCAGATGGTGGTGACGAAGAACCCGGACGGCTGCCTGTCGCTGTACCCGCTGCCGGTGTGGGAGGCGTTCGAGAACAACGTGCTGGCGCTGACCACCGAAGACGACGCCTGGCGCCGGTTCTTCATCGGCAGCGCCACCGAGGTTGAACTCGACAGCGCCGCGCGTGTGCTCATTCCGCCTGAACTGCGGGCCTGGGCCGGGCTGGAACGCGACGTGAAGTTCATGGGCGTGGGCGCCTATTTTGAGCTCTGGGACAGCGCCCGCCACGACGCCCGCGAAACCGAAGCGCTGGCCAGGCCCCGGCCCGAAACCCTGCGCAACCTGGTCATCCGGTGAACACGGTCCCCGCATGGCGCCACACCACCGTGTTGCTCAACGAGGCCGTGCAGGCCCTGGTGACGCAGCCCGATGGCACCTACGTCGACGGCACTTTCGGCCGCGGCGGCCACAGCCGCGCCGTGCTGGCGCTGCTGTCGCCGGCAGGCCGGCTGGTGGCCTTCGACAAGGACCCCGAGGCCATCGCCGAGGCGGCGTCGATCACCGACCCGCGCTTCGCCATCTGCCACGACAGCTTCGATGCCATGCCCGAGGCGCTCGCGGCGCGCGGCATCACGCAGGTGCAGGGTGTGCTGCTCGACCTGGGCATCAGTTCACCGCAGATCGACAACCCCGAACGCGGCTTCAGTTTTCGATACGACGCCCCGCTGGACATGCGCATGGACACCACGCGCGGCGAAACGGCGGCTGAATTCCTGGCACGCGCCGACGTGCGTGAAATCACGGAGGTGATACGTGACTATGGCGAAGAACGGTTTGCTGCTCAGATTGCAAAGGCGCTTGTCGCTCGCCGCGAAAGCGGCGCTGCCGTCGTTCGCACCGGCGAGCTTTCCGCGCTCGTGGCTCGCACCGTCAAGACCCGCGAGCCGGGCCAGGACCCTGCAACGCGCACGTTTCAAGCTCTACGGATTCACGTCAACGCCGAGCTTGAAGCGCTCGAACAGGGGCTGAAGGCGGCGCTGGCGCTGCTGGCCCCGCACGGACGCCTGGTCGTGATCGCCTTCCATTCGCTGGAGGACCGCATCGTGAAGACCTTCATCGCCCGCGAAAGCAAGGAAGTCGTGGACCGCCGCGCCCCCTTTGCGCCGGCGCAGCCGATGCGGCTGGCCGCGCTGGGCCGGCTGAAGCCCACGGCCGAAGAGATCAGCGCCAACCCGCGTGCACGTTCGGCGGTGATGCGCGTGGCCGAACGCACCGAGGTCGCTTGACCTCGCCTGCACCGTGAAGCTCAACGTGCTGCTCTTCGCCGCCCTGCTCGCCAGCAGCCTGCTGCTGGTGAAAACCGCCTACGAATCGCGCCAGCTCTTCGCCGCGCTGGACGCCGCGCGCGCCGAGCAGAAGCAGCTCGACGCCGAGTTCAAGCGCCTGGACGCCGAAGCCCAGGCCCAGGGCACGCACCTGCGCGTGGAGCGCACCGCGCGTGAACGGCTGCAGATGCGCACCGCGACGCCGGGCGTCACGGCCTACGTTTACGACACCGCGCCATCTGGAGCCGCACGATGAGCCGCGGCCCCAACAGCGTGCGCAGCGTCAACTACGCCACCAGCCCGTTGCTGGCGAGCAAGACGCCGCCCTGGCGTTCGCGCTTCGTCGTCGTGCTGGTGGGCGCGGCCTTCCTGCTGCTGCTCGGCCGCGCGGTGCACCTGCAGATCATCGCCACCGACTTCTACCAGGCCGAAGGCGAGAAGCGCTTCATCCACAAGCAGCCGCTGCCGGCCAGCCGCGGCCGCATCCTCGACCGCAACGGCCTCGTGCTGGCCACCAGCGTGGCGCTGCCGTCGGTGCAGGTCGACACCAAGACCTTCAGCGCCGACACCGCGCAGCGCAAGGAGCTCGCACGCCGCCTCACGCTGTCGCTGGCCGAGATGAACGCCAAGCTCGACGGCGTGGGCAGCGGCGCCGTGGTGCTGCGCCGGCATGTCGAGGAAACCGCCTGGCAGGAGATCAAGGCGCTCGGGCTCAAAGGTGTGCAGGAAGTGCGCGAGTACAAGCGCCGTTACCCCGAGGGCGAAGCCGCCGCGCACGTGGTCGGCTTCACCAACATCGACGACAAGGGCCAGGAAGGCATCGAGCTCGGCTTCCAGGACCAGCTGCTGGGCAAGGCTGGCCAGCGCACCGTGATGCGCGACCGCCTGGGCCGCGTGGTCGAGGACGTGGGCGACCAGGCCGACCCGGTGAACGGCCGCGACGTCACGCTCAGCGTCGACAGCAAGGTGCAGTTCTTCGCCTACCAGCGGGTGCGGGACGCGGTGAAGGAACACAACGCCAAGGCCGGCAGCGTGGTCGTGCTCGACGTGTTGACGGGCGAGGTGCTGGCGCTGGCCAACTACCCGAGCTTCGACCCCGCCAACCGCCGCAACCTCACCGGTGCACAACTTCGCAACCGCGCGCTGACCGACATCTTCGAGCCCGGCTCGACGATGAAACCCTTCGTCGCCGCGCTGGCGCTGGAGACGGGCCGCGTCACGCCCGAAACCCGCATCGACACCGCACCGGGCCGCATCACCATCACCGGCAGCACCATCACCGATTCACACCCGCACGGCACGCTCACCGTGGCCGAGGTGATCCAGAAGAGCAGCAACGTCGGCACCGTGAAGCTGGCGCTTTCGATGCCGGCGCGCGAGATGTGGGAGATGTACACCGCGATCGGCCTGGGCCAGAAGCCGCGCATCGACTTCCCCGGCGCGGTGACCGGCCGGCTGCGCCCCTACAAGACCTGGCGCCCCATCGAACACGCGACCATGAGCTACGGCTACGGCCTGTCGGCGAGCCTCTTTCAGCTGGCGCGCGCCTACACCGTGTTCGGGCGCGATGGCGAACTCGTCCCGGTGACCATCCAGCGCGCCGACGCAGCGAACGAAACCCCGCTGGTGGGCCAGCGCGTGATGTCGGCCAAGACCGCGCAGCAGGTGCGCCAGATGCTGCAGCTGGCCGCCGGGCCCGGCGGCACCGCGCCCAAGGCGCAGGCCATCGGTTATTCGGTGGGCGGCAAGACCGGCACCGCGCGCAAGCAGGAAGGCAAGGGCTACGGCAACAAGTACCGCGCCTGGTTCGTGGGCCTGGCCCCGGTGGCCCACCCGCGCATCGTGGTGGCGGTGATGGTCGACGAACCGGGCAAGGGGGTCTACTACGGCGGCGACGTCGCCGCGCCCGTGTTCAGCCAGGTCGTGCAGCAGACGCTGCGCATGATGAACGTGGCGCCCGACATCGACGTCAAGGCGCAGATCAGCGCCAAGCCGGTGCCGGCCGAGACCGAGAGCTTCTGACGTGGCCACCCCGCTCGCCAACGCTTCCGACGCCGCCGCCTGGCTGGCCGCCCGCGTGCACCTGAACGCCGGCGCGCTGCTGCGCAGCGACAGCCGCGCCGTGCGCCCGGGCGACGGTTTCATCGCCTGGCCCGGCCACGCCAGCGACGGCCGCCGGCACGTGCCGCAGGCCCTGGCCGCGGGCGCCACGGCCTGCCTGGTGGAAGCCGAAGGCGCCGCAGCCTTCGGGTTCGACGACGAGCGCATCGCCACGCTGCACGGCCTGAAGGCGGCCGCCGGCGAGGTGGTCGATGCCGTGTGCGGCCAGCCCAGCGCCGTGCTCGACGTGGTGGCCACCACCGGCACCAACGGCAAGACCAGCACCGCCTGGTGGACGGCGCAGGCGCTGACGCTGCTGCAGCGGCGCTGCGGCGTCGTCGGCACGCTGGGCATCGGCGAACCGCCAGCGGCTGCGCTGTCGGCGGCGGGCGCGATGCCGGCTGCCGGTGCGCTTGAAGCCACCGGCCTGACGACGCCCGACCCGGTGACGCTGCACCAGGCCTTCCGCCACTTCGTCAACGAAGGCTTCGCGGCCTGTGCGATCGAGGCCTCGTCGATCGGCCTGGCCGAACACCGGCTGGTGGCGGCGCGCATCGATGTCGCGCTGTTCACCAACTTCACGCGCGACCACCTCGACTACCACGGCAGCATGGAAGCCTACTGGGCCGCCAAGCGTGCGCTGTTCAGCTGGCCGGGGCTGCGCGCGGCGGTGATCAACGTCGACGACGCGCACGGCGCCGCGCTGGCGCAGGAACTCGCCGGCGGCAGCGCCGAGTTGTGGACCGTCTCGCTGCGCGGCCCGGCGCGGCTGTGCGCCGAGGGTCTGCACTACGCCGACGGCGGCCTGGCCTTCACGCTCGTCGAAACCCCCGGCAGCACGGCGCTGCGCGCCGAAGGCTCACCCGTCTCGGCGCTGCGCGCCGAGGTGCGCAGCCGCCTGGTGGGTGAGTTCAACGCCAGCAACCTGCTCGTGGTGCTGGGCGGGCTGCGCGCGCTGGGTGTGCCGCTGGCCGAAGCGGCGGCCACTGCCGCCATGCTGACGCCGGTGCCCGGGCGGCTGCAACGGGTGCCGGGGCACGACGTGGAGGTGGTGGTCGACTACGCCCACACCCCCGACGCGCTGGCCCAGGTGCTGAAGGCGCTGCGCCCGCTGGCCGCGGCGCGCGGCGGCCGGCTGTGGTGCCTGTTCGGCTGCGGCGGCAACCGCGACGCCACCAAGCGCCCGCTGATGGGCGCCATCGCCGCGGCCGGTGCCGACCGCGTCGTCATCACCAGCGACAACCCGCGCGACGAAGAAGCGCAGACCATCCTGGCGCAGATCCTCGCTGGCGTGACCGGGCACGACGAGATCGACGTCATCGAGGACCGCCGCGCCGCGATCGCCCACGCCGTGCACGGCGCTGCAGCGGGCGACGTGGTGCTGCTGGCCGGCAAGGGCCACGAGGACTATCAGGAAGTGGCCGGCGTCAGGCGCCCCTTCTCCGACCTGCTGCAAGCGCAGGCCGCGCTGCGCCTTCGCGAAGGGGTCGGCGCATGATGTTCACGCTGGCCCAGGCCCACGCGCTGCTGCCCGGCAGCCTGCTCGTCGGCGACGGTGTCACGCCCATCGAGCGGGTGCACACCGACACACGCACGCTGCAGCCGGGCGACCTCTTCGTCGCGCTGAAGGGCGAACGTTTCGACGGCCACGACTACCTGGCGCAGGCGCGTGCCGCCGGCGCCGTGGCCGCACTGGCCGAACACGGGCTGGGCGAGGCGACGCTGCCCGGCCTGCAGGTGGCCGACAGCCTGCTGGGCCTGCAGCAACTGGCTGCGGCGTGGCGCGCGCAGTTCGAGCTGCCCTTGATTGCCGTCACCGGCAGCAACGGCAAGACCACGGTGACGCAGATGCTGGCCACCATGCTGCGCGCTGCGCACGGTGACGCCGCGCTGGCCACCGCCGGCAACCTCAACAACCACATCGGTGTGCCGCTGACCTTGCTGCGCCTGCACGCCAGCCACCGCGCTGCGGTGCTGGAACTGGGCATGAACCACCCGGGCGAGATCGCGCAGCTGGCCAGCCTGGTGCGGCCCACCGTGGCGCTGGTCAACAACGCGCAGCGTGAACACCAGGAGTTCATGGCCAGCGTGGAAGCCGTGGCGCGCGAGAACGGCGCCGTCATCGAGACCTTGCCTGCCGACGGCACCGTGGTCATTCCGGTCGACGATGCCTACACGCCGCTGTGGCGTGAGCAGGCTGGCGCGCGTCGGGTGTGGACCTTCGGCCTGCAGCCCGCGGCCGACACCGCCAGCCACGTGTGGGCCCGCGCCACCTGGCAGGACGACGGCGAAGAGGGCGAAGCGGGCGGCACCTGGCATCTGCAGCTGCACACGCCGGTGGGCGGCGCCGACACGACGCTGGCGCTGGCCGGCCGCCACAACGTCGCCAACGCG
>CAMTUD010000008.1:0-44702 GCA_947084805.1 uncultured beta proteobacterium
CTTCCGATCTCGGCACCGCCCGCTCCGCCGCGGCGCTCCGCCTCGCCGGCCATCGCCAACGCCGCGTCGTGCGCGCCGACACCTGACGACTACCCCGCGGCCGCCCGCCGCTCGGAAGCCACCGGCATCACACGCGTGCGCTTCTCGGTCGGCCCCGACGGCAAGCTGGCCAGTTCCGAGATCGTCAAGTCGGCCGGTTCGACGCGTGAACACAAGATGCTCGACCGGCTGGCAATGACAAAGCTGAGCGAGTGCAAGTTCAAGGCCGGCACCGACGAGAACGGCAAGGCAGTCGGCGCGTCGTTCGATGTCGAGTACGTCTGGAAGCTCGACTGATTTCCCTTTCCACCCAAGAACGCGGCTGCAGCGCCGCGCGAGACCGTTCCTTTGGAGTCCACATGACCATGCAACACATCACCACCGCCCGTACGTGGGCGGCCAAGACCGGGGCCACGCTGCTCGCCGGCATCGTCCTGGCCTGCAGCATGCCGACGCTGGCCCTCGCGCAGGCGGCCTCCGAGCCGGCCGCCGCCACGGCTCCCGCCATCGCGCCCGCGCCGGCTGCCGCGACGGCACCGACGGCCCCCGTCGTTACCGAGGAAGCGGTCGAGAACCCCTATGGCCTGAAGGCGCTGTGGGGCCAGGGCGACTACGTCGCCAAGGGCACGCTGGTGATCCTGGTCATCATGTCGATGGGCAGCTGGTACGTGATCTTCACGAAGCTGTTCGAGCAGCGCACCATGCTCAAGAGCGCGCGCGAATCGGCCGACTCGTTCTGGAAGGCCAGTTCGGTGAAGGCCGGCGCCGCCGCCCTGGCCGAGGGCACCGCCTTCCACTACATCGCGCAGCAGGGCATCAAGGCCAGCGAGCACCATGAAGGCACGATGGTCGAGACCATCGACAAGCACACCTGGATCAGCATGTCGGTCGACCGTGCCGTGGGCAGCGTGCAGAGCCGCCTGGGCGACGGCATGGCCGTGCTGGCCACCGTGGGGTCGACAGCGCCTTTCGTCGGCCTGTTCGGCACCGTCTGGGGTATCTACAACGCGCTCGTGAAGATCGGCATCAGCGGCCAGGCTTCCATCGACAAGGTGGCCGGCCCCGTCGGCGAGTCGCTGATCATGACCGCCATCGGCCTGGCCGTGGCGGTGCCCGCGGTGATGGGCTACAACTGGCTGCTGCGCCGCAACAAGGCCGTGCTCGACCAGACCCGCGCCTTCGCCGGCGACCTGCACAACGTGCTGCTGGCCGGGAAGAGGTGAGCCCCCAAGCTCGCTGGCGCTCGCTACCCCCCAGGGGGGCCGTCCGCCAGCGGCCCGGCAGAGCCGGTTCCGCGGCGGGAAGCTTGGTCGCGTGCGATGGCACGTTGGAGCCTCAGACATGTCGATGAACGTAGGTCCCGCTGACGACAGCGGCGAAGAGCAGCTCAACAACACCATCAACACCACGCCCCTGGTGGACGTGATGCTGGTGCTGCTGATCATCTTCCTGATCACCATCCCGGTGGTCACGCAGACGATCAAGCTCGAGCTGCCCAAGGAACGCAATCTGCCGACGCAGACCAAACCCGAGAACATCGTCATCGCCGTCAACCGCGATGGTGAGGTCTATTGGGGTCTGGAGCGCATGGCTGACAACGAGGCCCTGGTGAACCGGCTGAAGGTCGAGTCGGTGAAGGAGCCGCAGCCCGAAGTGCACATCCGGGGTGACTCCGAGGTGCGCTACGAATCCGTTGGCCGCGTCGTCGTGGCCTGCCAGCGGGCCGGCATCTTCAAGGTCGGTTTCATTACCGAACCGCCCGCCGGCGGCGGCGCCCGTTTGAATTAGGAGTAGATGACATGTCCATGAACGTGGGCGCCGCGGGCGGCGACGAAGACGGCGATGTCATGATGGACATCAACACCACGCCCCTGATCGACGTGATGCTGGTGCTGCTGATCATGTTCATCATCACCATCCCCATCCAGACGCACGCCGTCAAGATGAACATGCCGGTGCCGAACAACTCGGCACCGCCGCCGAAGCCGCCGGAGATCATCCGCATCGACGTCGACTTCGACGGCACCATCGGCTGGAACGGCGAGGTCATCGAAGCCGGCGACCGCGCCGCCATCGAGTCGCGCCTGATGGCCGTCGCGGCGCAGGCCGACCAGCCCGAGGTGCACCTGCGCCCCAACAAGCTCGTGATCTACAGGCACGTGGCGATGATCATGGCCACGGCGCAGCGCCTGGGCGTGACCAAGATCGGCATCGTCGGCAACGAACAGTTCCTCTGAATCCACCGAGACCCATGAAGCAATTGCGCGCCTTCACCCTCGCCCTGGCCCTCGCTGGCGGGTTGCATGCGGCATCGGCCCAGGGCCTGCGCGCCGAAGTCGGCAAACCGCTGCAGCAGGCCGGCGAATACCTGAAGGCCGGCAAGGCCAGGGAAGCGCTGGCCAAGGTGCGCGAGGCCGAAGGCGTCTCGGGCATCACCGGGGCCGAACGGCAGACCATCGACGCCATGAAGGCCGCCGCCGCACAACGCGCCGGCGACACGGCCACCGCGATCCAGGCGCTGGAGTCGCTGGCCGGCCGGGCCAGCGGCTCGCAGCTGGGCCAGTACGCCGAGCAGCTGGCCTCGGCCTACGCCCAGCAGCGCAACAACGGCAAGGCCGTCGAGTGGCTGAACAAGGCCGTGGCCGCGGGCAACAACAGCGCCAGCATCAAACAACTGCAAAGCTACCTGCAGTCCGCCAGCGGCGACTTCGCGGCGATCGCACGCGACGCCGGCGCGGCCGTGTCGGCCGCCGAACAGGCGGGTCGTCGCCCCGACGAAGGCGACCTGCTGCGCCTGGCCGATGCCCAGCAGCGCACCAACAACCTGAACGGCTACGGCAGCACGCTCGAGAAGCTGCTGACCTATTACCCGAAGAAGGACTACTGGAACGCCTACCTCAGCCGCCTGCCGCGCAAAGCCGGGTTTGCCGACCGCTTCCTGCTCGACGTGTTGCAGGTGCGCCTGGCCAGCGGCACGCTGAGCAAGGCCGACGACTACATGGAGCTGGCCCAGTTGCTGATGCAGCAGGGCCTGCCTTCGGAAGCCCGCCGCGTCGCTGAACAGGGCTTCAAGGCCGGCGTGCTGGGCACGGGCCCGGAGGCGGGGCGCCACCAGCGTCTGCGCGATCTGGCGGTGAAGGAAGAGTCCGAGGTTCGCGGCAAGCTCGAAGGCCAGGCCACCGAGGCGGCCGGCTTCAAGGAAGGCGACGGCCTGGTGAAGGTGGGCGTGGCCTATGTTTCGCTCGGCGAGACCGACAAGGGCATCGGCCTCATCCAGCAGGGCATCACCAAGGGCAGCCTGAAGCGCGCCGAAGACGCCAAGCTGCGCCTCGGCCTGGCCCAGCTGCAGTCAGCCAAGACCAAGGCCGCCGGTGTGCAGACGCTGCGCAGCGTCAAGGGCAGCGACGGTGTGGCCGACATCGCCCGCCTCTGGCTGATCCTGAGCAACGGCAGCTGAAACCGCCCCTGGCGGCGACCTTGCCGAGCTTTCTGCAGGACCTGCCCGGTGGCGTCCATGCCATCGACACGGCCTTCCAGCGTGACCACTTCGACGCCGCCTACCTGTTGGTGCAGGACGGCCGCGCCGCCTTCGTCGACACCGGCACGCAGCTCGCGGTGCCGCGCCTGCTGGCCGCACTGCAGGCGCTGGGGCTCGGCGTCGACGCCGTCGACTGGGTCATCCCCACGCACGTGCACCTCGACCACGCCGGCGGCGTCGGCGGGCTGCTGAGCCAGCTGCCCGTGGCGCGCGTGCTGGTGCACGAACGCGGCGCCCGCCACCTCGTCGACCCGTCGAAACTGTGGGCGGGCGCCACCGCGGTCTACGGCGAAGCCGAGATGGCGCGCTCCTATGGCCACATCGTGCCAGTGCCGGCCGCGCGCCTGGACATCACGCACGACGGGCAGACCATCGAACTGGCCGGCCGCCCGCTGCGCTTTGCCGACACCCCCGGCCACGCCCGCCACCACCATTGCGTGTGGGACGCCACCACGCGCGGCTGGTTCACCGGTGACACCTTCGGCATCAGCTACCGCGAACTCGACGGCCCGCAAGGCGCCTGGATCTTCCCGACCTGCACACCGGTGCAGTTCGAACCGGAACTGCTGCAAGACTCCGTCCGCCGCCTGCTGGCCGCAGACCCGGCCTGCATCTACCTCACGCACTTCGGCCGCGTCGGCGAGGTGCCGCGCCTGGGCGCCCTGCTGCTGGACCTGCTGCAGCAGCTGGTGGCGCTGGGCGAGGCACTGCGCGCGGCGCCAGACCGCCACGACGCGCTGAAGGCCGGGCAACTGGCGATCTTCACCGCCAGCCTGGCCGCCAACGGCTGCCCCCTGGGCCGCGACGAGATCGAGACGCTGCTCGCGCTCGACCTCGAACTCAACGCCCAGGGCATGGCGATCTGGCTCGACCGGCCCGCCGGCTGAGGCCGACGACCCGCGCGCTAGACTGCGCCCCCGCGCGGCACTCGCGCCAGCACAGGGAGTCACCGGCATGCACAAGACGGGCGTTCACTTCGGGCTGCAGGGCCGCGTCGTCGTCATCACCGGCGGCGCCCAGGGCATCGGCGAGGCCTGCGCCCGCCGGCTGGTGCAGGACGGCGCCGCGGTGGCGCTGTGGGACCTGGCCGACGACGCCGGCCGGCAACTGGCCGCCACGCTGCACGCCGCCGGCGGCCAGGCGCTCTACTGCCACTGCAACGTCGCCGACAAGGCCCATGTCGACGCCGCGCTGGCCGCCACGCTGGCGCACTTCGGCCATGTCGATGGCCTCGTCAACAACGCCGGCATCTTCAAGGCCGCAGCCTTCCTCGACATCACCGAAGCCGACTGGGACGCCGTCATCGCCGTCAACCTGAAGGGCAGCTTCCTCGTCGGCCAGGCCGTGGCACGCGAGATGGTCAAGCAGCAACGCGGCGCGATCGTCAACATGAGCTCGGTCAACGGCACGCTGACGATCCCCAGCATCGCCAGCTACAACGCCAGCAAGGGCGCCATCAACCAGCTCACGCGGGTGATGGCGCTGTCGTTCGCCGACCAGGGCGTGCGCGTCAATGCGGTGGCGCCCGGCACCATCGCCACCGAACTGGCGCGCAGCGCGGTGCTCACCAGCGACGAGGCCAAGGCCCGCATCATGAGCCGCACACCGATGAAACGCCTGGGCGAGCCCGGCGAGATCGCCGACGTGGTGGCCTTCCTGCTCAGCGACGCGGCCAGCTACGTGACGGGCGAGATCGTCGTCGTCGACGGCGGGCGCATGACGCTGAACTACACCGTGCCGGTGTAGGCGCCCCCAGCGCCCGAGCGCGGCGCTACTTCGAGGGCCGCGGCTGGACGGCGCCGCAATCGGCGGCCAGCCAGCGTGCGCGGTGCTCCATCTCCATGCGCTCGGGCTTGCCCTGCGCCACCGTGCTGATGACGGTGCGGCCGTGGTGGGCCTTGTCGCTGTCCAGCGTGTACTCGCCTTCACCTGTGGCCGCACGCTCGCCGCTGCAGGCGAACTTGAAGCGCAAGGTCTTGCCGCTGCGCTCCTGGCTGAACTGCTTGCACTGGCCGTCGCTTTGCGGCATCTCGTCGCGCGCCGCCTGTTCGGGCGTCAGGCAAACCTTCACCACCATCGGCTTGCCGGTGCCCGGCCCGGCCATGCCCATGCCCTGCCCGGCCATCATGGCCTCGAACTGCTTGCGCTTCTCGGGCGGCATCGCTGCCAGTTGCTGCTGCATGCGGGCCATGCCGGCTTCCATGCGGCCGCTGTCGGTCTTCATCGTCACGCTGTGCTCCCACAGGCCGGGAGCCAGCTTCTGCGCCGCGGCGGGCAGTGCCCACGCGGTGGCGAACGCGGCGATGGCAAGGGTGACGGCAAGCGGCTTCATGGCGGGTTCCTTCACGAGGGGTCCGTCCGCATCAGCTGGGCCAGCACGCGCGCCTCTTCGGGGCCCTGGGCGAGCCCCGCGGCCACGCCCATGCGGTCGGGCTCGTTGCGGTTCTGACTGATTTTCCACTTGCCCACCAGCCGCTGCACGGGAATCTCGATGCCGACGATGGCGCGCAGCAGTTGCTGCACGAAGTCGTCCGGCGCGTCACTGACGGCCCACGGCGCGGCGCGCGGCGCCTCGTGGTGCGCGGTCAGGCCACTGACGAGCTGGTGCAGCCAGGGGGCGTCCTCCACCGCGCGCAGCACGCCGTGGGCATGCACCACGGTGTAGTTCCAGGTCGGCACCACCTTGTGCGTGGCGGCCTTGCTCGGGTACCACGAAGGCGTGACATAGGCCTGCGGCCCCGTGAACACCGCCAGCACCGGCTGCCCGGCCGCCACGCGCCACAGCGGGTTGGCGCGCGCGACGTGGCCGCGCAGCGTCTGCGTGGCAGCGTCGAATTCCAGCGGCACGTGGTCTGCCGTCGGCGCGCCGTCCTGCACACTGACCAACGCGGCCAACGGATGCTCCCGCATCAGCCCGTGCAAGGCCTCGGCATCGCTCTGCTCGAAGTGCTTGGGCAGGTACATGGCGGCCGGCGCCGGGCGCGCCTTACCAGGCGCCGGTGTTGGGCATCGAGACCCAGGGCTCGGCTGGCGCCAGCGCCGCGCCGGCCTGCAGCAACTCGATCGAGATGCCGTCGGGCGAACGCACGAAAGCCATGCGGCCGTCACGCGGCGGGCGGCTGATGAGCACGCCGTGGTCGGCCAGGCGCTGGCAGGTGGCGTAGATGTCGTCCACCGCATAGGCCAGGTGGCCGAAGTTGCGGCCGCCGGTGTAGCTTTCGACCGTGCCGTCGGCCGCCGGCCAGTTGTAGGTCAGCTCGACCTGCGCGCCGTGGTCACCCGGCGCGGCCAGGAAGACCAGCGTGAAGCGGCCGGCCTCGTTGTCACGGCGCGAAAGCAGGTCCAGCCCGAGTGCGTCGCGGTAGAAACGCAGGGAGGCTTCGATGTCGGTCACGCGGACCATGGTGTGCAGGTAGTTCATGGCGTGATTGTGGCGGCGCTTCGCATTCAAGGCACTTCGTGGCCGATGCTGGCCTGCCAGACGCGATACCAGTCTTCGGCGCTCATCCGCACCGCCATGGCCGCCACGGCTTCGCGCAGCGCAGCGATGCGCCCCGAGCCGGTGACCGGCACCGGCCGCGAAGGGTGGCGCATCAGCCAGGCGTAGGCCATGGTCGCCACCGACGCCCCCTGGGCATCGCCCAACGCGCGCAGCACGGCGCGCACACGCTGCGCCTGTTCGTCGGCACCGGTCAGCAGCCGGCCGCCGGCCAGCGGCGACCACAGCATCGGGCGCAGCCCGAGGTCGAGGCATTGCTCGAGCGTGCCGTCGGCCAGCGCGCGCATCTGCAGCGGGCTGAACTCGATCTGGTTCGTCAGCAGCGGATGGCGCCGGCGCAGCATCGCCAACTGCCCCGGCGTGTGGTTGCTGACGCCGAAGTGCAGCACCTTGCCCGCGGCCAGCAGATGGCGGAAGGTCTCGCCGAGTTCCTCGGGGTCCATCAGCAGGTCGTGCCGGTGCAGCAGCAACAGGTCGATGCGGTCGGTGCGCAGCGCCTGCAAAGAAGCGTCGACACTGGCCAGCACGTGGGCGCGTGAGCTGTCGTAGCTCTTGAGGGTATGGCCCGGCCGCTGCGGGCTCACCAGCTTGATGCCGCACTTGCTGACGATCTGCAGCCGCTCGCGCAGCCCGGGCGCCAGCGCGAAGGCGGCGCCGAACATCGCCTCGACGGTGTAGCCGCCGTAGATGTCGGCGTGGTCGAAGGTGGTGATGCCGAGGTCGAGCGCCTGCGACATCCAGCCCGCCAGGCCGGCGGCGTCCAGGCCCCAGTCGGGCGCGCGCCAGACGCCGGCGGCGATGGGCGAGAAGTTCATGCGGCGTTCCGTCGACGATCAGGGCTGCAGGTCGCCAGCCAGGCTGGCCAGCGTCTCGGGGGCCACCGCCACGTGCACCGGGTAGTGGGTGTGGTCGCAGCCTACCTTCCCCGCCGCGCCGGCACGCACCGCATCACGCTGCGCCGGGCTGAACTCGAAGCGCACGAAGTGCACCGCACTCGTCTTCTCGTCGTTCTCGCGCTCCAGGTCCTCGTCGGCGATGGCGTAGACACGCTGGTGGCCCTCGACCTCGACGAACATGCGGTCCTCGACACCGATCAGCCGCGCCAGTTCACGCTTGCGCTCGTGTGCGTCGGGGTACTCGATGAGCATCGTCGCCTTCCAGTTGCTGCCGTCGGGCACCAGCGGCGCGTAGGCGTCGATCTCGCCCTGTATGCCGTCTTCGTCGAAGATCTTCTCGATGTGCAGCATCTCCTGGATCTGGCGCCGGACCGAGTGCTCGTCCTCGAACTGCAGCGTCATGTGCTCGCCCAGGCGCACGCTGCGCAGGCGGCGGTGCGCAATGGCGTGCATCTTGCTGCTCTGGCGGACCTTGGCGTAGGCCTCCAGCGTCAGCAGGCTCTCACGCGTGATGCAGGGATTCAGGGTCGTCATGGGGTCAACTCCGGTGATTCAGGCCAGTCCGTAGGCGATGCGGACCAGCGACAGGGGATGCTGCAGCGCCTTGGCCGGCGTGCCCGCCTCGGCCATGCCTTGCGCGATGTGGTGGCCGGCCATCGGGCAGTCGCTGCTGATGACGTCGGGTTCGTCCCTGGCCATGTTCTTGAACACCGTCTTGCCGATCTTCATCGCGATCTTGTGCGTCGGCGTCTTCACGCCATAGGTGCCGGCGTGACCGCTGCAGCGCTCGATGGTGTTCAGCTTCACCTCCACCGTCTGCCCGATCAGCTTGAACATTTCTTCCGTCTTCTTGCCGATGTTCTGCACACGGCCGTGGCAGGGGATGTGGTAGCTGACCTTGCCGAGAGCCGCCTTGAAATCGGTCTTCAGCAGGCCGTCCTTGTGGCGCGCGATGAAGTACTCGAAGGGGTCGAACATCGCGGCCTTGACGGCCTGCGTGTCGGCGTCGTCGGGGAACATCAGCGGCAGTTCCTGCTTGAACATGAGCGTGCAGCTGGGCACGGCGGTGACGATGGCCCAGCCCGCTTTCGCGTACTTCGCCAGCACGGGCATGTTGGCCTTCCAGGCCTTCTCCACCGAAGGCAGGTCGCCGAGTTCCAGCTTGGGCATGCCGCAGCACTGCTCCTTCTCGACGATCTCGTAGGGAATCCGGTTGTGATCGAGCAGCTTGATCAGGTCGGCACCGATGCCGGGTTCGTTGTAGTTGACGTAGCAGGTGGAGAAGATGGCCACCTTGCCCGGCGTTCGCTCGCCGTTCACGGCGACGAAGCTGGTGTTGTTCATCGCGCGGCCCCAGCGGAAACGCTGCGGCGCGAAGGCCGGCATCCAGGCGTCGGGGTGCACGCCGAGCTGGCTGTCCATCTGCTGGCGCGCGAACTTCGTGCCGTTGATGGCGTTGACGACGTCCACCACGATGGGGATGCCGGCGAAGCTGCCGTGGGTGTCGGTGCTGGCCAGCAGTTTTTCTTTCGCGCCGACTTCGCCCTTGGCGAACTTGATGGCCTTGGCGCGCAGCATCAGGTGCGGGAAGTCCAGGTTCCACGCGTGCGGCGGCGTGTACGGGCACTTGGTCATGTAGCACAGGTCGCACAGGTAACACTGGTCGACGACCTGCCAGTAGGCTTCCTTCCTGACGCCGTGCACCTCGCCGTCGGCGGTGGCGTCCACCAGGTCGAACAGGTTCGGGAAGCTCTGGCACAGGCTCACGCAGCGGCGGCAGCCGTGGCAGATGTCGAACACACGCTCCATCTCGGCCAAGGCCTTCGCCTCGTCGTAGAAGTCGGGGTTCTTCCAGTCGATCGCGTGCCGGGTGGGCGCTTCGAGATTGCCTTCGCGCATGGTGTTCGCCGTGGGTTCAGGGGAGTCAGGAACGAACAAGGGGCACGAGGCCCCTTGTTCAACAGCGTCGAGCGGCCCTCAGTCGACGAGCGCGTCGAGGGCCTTCTGGTAGCGGTTGGCGTGTGATCGCTCGGCCTTGGCCAGCGTCTCGAACCAGTCGGCGATTTCGTCGAAACCTTCGTCGCGCGCCGTCTTGGCCATGCCCGGGTACATGTCGATGTACTCGTGCGTCTCGCCGGCGACGGCCGCCATCAGGTTCTGGCGGCTGTTGCCGATGGGCAGGCCGGTGGCCGGGTCGCCCGAACCGTTCTCGAGGAACTCGAGGTGGCCGTGCGCGTGGCCCGTTTCACCTTCGGCCGTGCTGCGGAACAGCATCGCCACGTCGTTCTGCCCTTCCACGTCGGCCTTGTTCGCGAAATACAGGTAACGGCGGTTGGCCTGCGATTCGCCGGCGAAGGCGTCCTTCAGGTTTTGCTCGGTCTTCGAACCTTTCAAGCCCATAGATTGCTCCTTGTCTGCTGACGGTCTGTCGGGCGCCTGCGGCACAGGCCTCGGGCGCGACCGAACACTGACCTTAGCGCCAAGCGAAGCATGGGGCCAATGCAACAGATCAATAGACCCCATAGCAGCGGGTTTCCCCGGGGCCCCGGGCCCACCGGGTTGACGGTCAGCGCAGGCCGACCAGGCGCAGCGCCAGTTCGTGCAGGCGGCCATGCGGCTCGACCAGGCCCTCGACGACCGAGAAGTGGTCGGCGCCGGGCAGGGTCTCGCACACCGGCACGGCGGTGGGGCCCCAGACGTCGCGGATCAGCGCGTTCTGGCGCAGGAACTCGTCGCTCTCGTCCAGCCCCACCGTGGTGTAGAGCTTGCCGCCCTTGGGCCGCGGGAAGAAGGCTGGGCTGAGGCGTTTCACCGCCGCCGGCGTGAGCTGCAGGTCGGCTTTCAGCGAGGGCACGTGGCGCAGCGGTTCCAGGTCGTAGAGGCCCGAGATCGACAGCGCGCCGGCCAGCGGCTGCGCCGGCAGGTCGTCGGCCACGTCCTTCCAGCGGCAGGACAGCAGCATCGTCGCCAGATGCCCCCCGGCCGAATGCCCCACCAGGCCCAGCCGCGACGTGTCGGCGCCGTAAGCCGCACCGTGACGGCAGACCCAGGCCACGGCCTGCGTCATCTGCAAGGCGATGTGTTCGATGCCCACCGCGGGGCACAGCGCGTAGTTGGGCACCACCACCGTGGCGCCCGCAGCGTTGAAGGCCGGCGCGATGAAGGAGAAGTCGGACTTGTCCAGCGAACGCCAGTAACCGCCGTGGATGAAGACCAGCACCGGCGCGCCGGGCGTGGCCGCCGGGAAGATGTCGAGCGTCTCGCCGGCGCCATCACCGTAAGCGATGTCGATGTGAGCGGCGCTCTTCGCCCGCGCCAGCAGCGACGCAGCGGCCCAGCGCGCGAAGTGCTGCGCATGGCCGGGCACGCGGACCCGGTTGTTGTACTGGGCCTCGAGCCAAGCGGGGTCTGATCGTTGGCGCATGCTGAACTCCCGGTGTGCGAGGCGCCGGATGTTAGCCGGCCGTACCGCGCCATTTTCGCGGTGCTAAACTCTTGGGCAGTGTCGGGGGTGTAGCTCAGCTGGGAGAGCGCTGCGTTCGCAATGCAGAGGTCAGGAGTTCGATCCTCCTCATCTCCACCAACAACTGCGGGGCCCGCTCGGTGAGCGGGCCTCGGCCTTTTGGGGCCCCGGAGTCATCGGCCACAGCCTGCGCGGCACGGCGCATCACGGCCCCGCCCGCCGCATTGGCGCCACTTCGCGGCCCGGCAAATCCGGGCAGCCGAACGCATCACCTGTGAAGGCTGGCAGGCATTGAACATGCTCAACGAACCCGACCCACATGCGCAAATCCGCGACGCCGTGCGCCAGCTGTGCGGGCAGTTCCCGGATGCGTACTTCCGCCGTATCGACGAGCAGCGCGCCTACCCGGAAGCCTTCGTCGACGCGCTGACGCAGGCCGGCTGGATGGCCGCGCTGATCCCCACCGACTACGGCGGCTCGGGCCTGTCGATGGCCGAGGCCTCGGTGATCATGGAAGAGATCAACCGCTGCGGCGGCAACGCCGGTGCCTGCCACGGCCAGATGTACGTGATGAATGCCATCGTGCGCAGCGGCACGGCAGCGCAGAAGCAGAAGTACCTGCCAGCCATCGCCGCCGGTGCACTGCGCATCCAGTCGATGGCAGTGACCGAACCCACCACCGGCAGCGACACCACCCGGCTCAAGACCCTGGCGGTGAAGAAGGACGGCCGCTGGGTGATCAACGGCCAGAAGGTCTGGATCTCACGCGTCCAGCACAGCGACATGATGATCTTGCTGGCGCGCACCACGCCGCTGGCCGAGGTGCAGAAGCGTTCTGAAGGCCTGAGCTGCTTCCTGGTCGACCTGAAGCAGGCGATAGGCCACGGGCTGACGGTGCGGCCCATCCCCAACATGGTCAACCACGAGACCAACGAACTGTTTTTCGACGAACTCGAGATCCCCGAGGAGAACCTGCTCGGGCCCGAAGGCCAGGGCTTCAAGGTGCTGCTCGACGGACTCAATGCCGAGCGCACGCTGATCGCCGCCGAGTGCATCGGCGACGGCTACTGGTTCATCGATCGGGCAACGCGCTACGCCAACGAGCGCACCGTCTTCAACCGCAAGATCGGCCAGAACCAGGGTGTGCAGTTCCCGATCGCCGAGGCCTACATCGAGCTCGAAGCGGCGAACCTGATGCGCTGGAAGGCCTGCGAGAAGATCGATGCGCACCAGAACGCGGGCGCGGCCGCCAACATGGCCAAGCACCTGGCGGCCAAGGCCAGCTGGGAGGCGGCCAACGTCTGCCTGCAGACCCACGGTGGCTTCGGCTTCGCCTGCGAATACGACGTCGAACGCAAGTTCCGCGAGACACGCCTGTACCAGGTGGCGCCGATCTCGACCAACATGATCTTCAGCTACGTGGCAGAACACGTGCTCGGGCTGCCGAAGTCGTACTGACGCGGGGTTCTGGCGTTCAGCGGGCGCCTGCCGCTTCAATCACCCGGCAGCTGCCAGGCGAGCGGCGGCTCCAGGTGACAGCGCTGCAGCAGCGCCGCGTCGCGGAAGACCTCGGCCGGCGCGCCGTCGGCCTCGATGCGGCCCTCGTGCATCACCAGCACCCGCGGGCAGACGTCGAGCACCAGGTCGAGGTCGTGGGTGGCGATGACCCGGGTGTGCGTGAACGAGCGCAACAGCCCGATCAGCCGCCTGCGGGCTGCGGGGTCGAGGCCGGCCGAGGGTTCGTCGAGCACCAGCACCTGCGGCGCCATCGCCAGCACGCCGGCGATGGCCACGGCGCGCTTCTCGCCGCCCGACAGCCGCCAGGGCGCACGCGAGGCCAGGTGCTCGGCACCGACACGCTGCAGCGCATCGAGCACACGCTCGCGCACGGCGTCGGGCGCCAGGCCCAGGTTCAGCGGGCCGAAGGCGACATCGTCCTCGACGGTGGGCATGAAGAGCTGGTCGTCCGGGTCCTGGAACACGTAGCCGACGGCGCGGTGCACCTGCACCTGCGTGGCGCGGCCGACCGCCAGCCCGCCGACGTGCACCGTGCCGGCGGACGGTTGCAGCAGGCCGTTCAGGTGCAGCAGCAGCGTCGACTTGCCGGCACCGTTGGCACCGACGATGGCCACGGCTTCCCCCGGCGCGATGCGGCAGTCCAGGCCGCGCAGCGCCTGCGTGCCATCGGCGTAACGGTGCTCGAGGCCGCGCACCTCGACGGCGGCGGCAGTCACCGGCCCCACGCCAGCAGCACCTGCCCCAGCGCCAGCGGCAGGTCGATGGCACGCGCAACGGCAAAGGCCGCGCACCAGCCGAGCACGAAGCGCGTGTCGCCCGGCTGCCAGTGCAGCGCCTGCAGGCTGGGCAGCGCGCCGTCGAAGCCGCGGGCCGTCATCGCCTGGTGCACCCGCTGCGCACGCTGCAGCGCACGCAGCAGCAACTGCCCCAGCAGCGGGCCGTAACTGCGCAGCGTGGCGCGGCGCCCGGCGCTGCGCAGCCGGCGCGCCGTGGCCATGCGTGCGGCCTCGGCGCCCAGCACGAAGGCATAGCGGTACAGGAACAGCAGTTGCAGCGTGAACACCCGCGGCACACCCAGCCGCGCCAGCGCCGCGCACAGCGCGAACATGCCGGTGCCGGCCACCAGCACCAGCGAAGCGCCGACGGTGAGCACGAAGCGCAGCTGTATCGACATGAACGACCACCAGCCGGCCGCCAGCGTGGTGTCGCCGAACAGCCGCACCGGCGCGCGGTCGAGCCAGGGGTTGGCGATGCCGATCATCAGCGCCAGCGGCGCCGCCAGCGCCAGCTTGCGCAGCAGCGGCGCCGGAGGCACTTCGCCCAGCACGGCCAGCGCCAGCGGGAACAGGGCCAGCGGCAACAACGCCGCCACGGCGTGGCGTTCGAAGCTGACGACGACGAGGAGGAAAACGACGGTCGTCACGAGCTTGGCGCGCGGGTCGATGCGCGACAGCCGTGTCGGGCGCGCCGCCAGCGCGTCGAGCGAACGCAGGTCGGCCAGCGCGGCGTCGAGTGTGCCCATGCCGGCCGTTGCGCCGCGCCGGTTTCAGCGGCGCTGGCGCCGCAGCAGCAGCGCCACGGCCCCGGCCACCAGCAGCAGCGTCACCGTGCCGCCCACCAGCCCGGCCACCATGCCACCCGCCTCGGCCTGCGGCACGGCCTGGTCGGCCGCCGCCGCGTGTGGCGGCAGCCGGTAGTCGGGCAGCAGTGCCGTGCGCTGCTGCAGCTGCGTCAGCCAGCCGTGCAGTCCGGCGTCGGACACCGGCAGCTCGGCACTGCCGGCTGTCTTCGCGATCGCCCACTCCAGCCCGTCGGGCGCCGAAGAGGCCCAGCCCGACACACCCGTGGCCGTCACCGTGGCCACCAGGGCCAGCGACACCAGCAGCGGTCGCGCCGCGCCGACGCGGGTGGCCGCCGGGCGGTGCCGCACCAGTTCGGGCTGCGCGCGCCAGATGAACCCGAGGATGGCGGCGGTGGCCACCCCCTCGACCAGCGCGATCGGCAGGTGGATGGGCAGCATCAGCAGCAGGAAGCTCGACAGCGGCAGGCTGGACACCCCGGAGGCCACCGTCTGCAGCACAACCGCCAGCGCGCCGAGCTCCAGCCCGACCAGCGCCGCGGCCACCGTGCCGAAGGTGATGCGCCGGCGCGCCGTGCCCGCGCCGGCCAGCACGCGGTAGACCAGCGGATAGGCGACAAAACACGGCAGCACGCCGAGGTTGAAGATATTGGCGCCCAGCGCCAGCAGGCCGCCGTCGGCAAAGAGCAGGGCCTGCACCGTCAGCACCGAGGCCAGGACGATCAGCGCCGCATGCGGCCCGAGCAGCACCGCCAGCAGCAACCCGCCGCCGAGGTGGCCGCTGGAGCCGGTGCCGGGGATGGCGAAGTTGACCATCTGCGCGGCAAAGACGAAGGCGCCCAGCACGCCCATCAGCGGCACCAGGCGGTCTTCGCCGCGCGCACGCAATTGGCGTGCGCTGAGCGCCAGCACGGCCGCGCTGGCCAGCCACATCGCGCCGCCCACGGCGGGGGAAAGCAACGCATCGGCCATGTGCATGGGGCAAGTCCTCGGTTCCGAGTCGGGCCGGTGCCCGCCGCGGTAGCCGACAGCACCCGGTGGGCTCAGGTGGCGATCTTCGCCACCCCGGCCGCAGCGAACTTGATGGAAATCATACGTTCGGCAGAAGACTTCATAACCGAGCACGGCGGGCGCCGGTGTGCAAGCGCTTCGGGCCCGAGCGGGCCGCCGCGGTTTGCCCTCCCTACCCACATGGGCTATGCGCCATCACCCGTCGCGGGAATAGACCCTGCCGGCGTGAACGACGCTAATGCGCAGGCTGAAGGCGCCGCGGGCGCCATGGAGACAAGCATGCAATTCGACAAGGAATTCGACGCCTCGGGCCTGGCCTGCCCGCTGCCCATCGTGAAGACGAAGAAGTCACTCAACGACATGGCGTCGGGGCAGGTGCTGCGTGTGGTGGCCACCGACCCCGGTTCGGTGTGCGACATGGCCGCCTTTGCCGAGCAGACCGGCAACGCCTTGCTCGAACAAGGCGAAGAGGGCGGCAAGTTCGTCTTCTTCCTGAAGAAGGCCTGAGCGGAGCATTCATGACGACCAAGAAAATGGCGATCATCGCCACCAAGGGTGCGCTGGACATGGCCTACCCGCCACTGATCCTGGCCTCCACCGCCGCGGCGCTGGGCTGGGAGGTGCAGATCTTCTTCACCTTCTACGGCCTGCAGCTGCTGCGCAAGGACCTGAGCGGCATCGCCATCAGCCCGCTGGCGAACCCGGCCATGCCGATGCCGGTGCCGATGCCGGTGATCGTCTCGGTGCTCCCCGGCATGCAGGCCATGGCCACTTCGATGATGAAGGCCAAGATGAAGAAGAAGGGCGTGGCCTCGCTGACGGAACTGCGCGACCTGTGCCAGGAAGCCGAGGTCAAGTTCATCGCCTGCCAGATGACGGTGGACCTGTTCGAGTTCGACAAGAGCGACTTCATCGACGGCGTGGAGTACGGCGGCGCGGCCACCTTCATGAAGTTCGCCGGCGAGACCGACGTCTGCCTGTTCATCTGAGCGCCTGAAGCGATCAGGTCCCGGCGCCGCGGCAACGCACTGCGGCAGCCCCATCACGAGGAGACTGCATGGACACGGCCGCTGTCGGCATCGGCACACTCGTCATCGGCGGCGGTTTTGCGATCGCCTTCGTTTTCGGGCTCGTCGCGGCCAAGACCAACTTCTGCACCATGGGTGCACTGTCGGACATCGTGAACATGGGCCATTGGGGCCGCATGCGCATGTGGATGCTGACCATCGCGGTGGCCATCGCCGGCACCAGCTTGCTGTCCTACACCGGGCAGATCGACCTGGCCAAGTCGGTGCCGCAGCGCCCTGTGCTGCCTTGGCTGTCGCTGCTGGTCGGCGGGTTGATCTTCGGCGTCGGCATGACGCTGTCGGGCGGTTGCGCGAACAAGAACCTGATCCGTGTCGGCGGCGGCAGCGTGCGCGCCTTCGTCGTGCTCACCTTCCTGGCCATCGCGTCCTACATGACGCTGAAAGGGCTGTTCGGCCAGTGGCGCGTGGCCTTCCTCGACCCGGTGCGCGTCGACCTCGGCAGCCTGGGCTGGGCCGACCAGGGCCTGGGCACCGCGCTCGTGAAGGCCACCGGCATGGACGCCAAGCACGCCCTGCTGGCTGCCGCCGGCGTGGTGGCGCTTGCGCTGGTGGTCTTCGCCTTCATCGACAAGCGCTTCCGCGGCAACGCCGCGCAGATCGGCGGCGCGCTGGTGATGGGCGGGTTGATCACCGCGGGCTGGTATGTCACCGGTCACCTCGGCTTCGGCGAGAACCCCGAGACGCTGGAGACCGTCTACTTCGCCACCAACACACGTACGCTGGAATCGCTGAGCTTCGTGGCACCGCTGGCCTATTCGCTGGAACTGCTGATGCTGTGGACCGACAAGTCACTGAAGCTCAGCTTCGGCATCGTCAGCGTGCTCGGCGTCATTGCCGGCTCCCTGGCGTATGCACTCGCAACGAAGAAATTCCGCTGGGAAGGCTTCGCGTCGATGGCCGACCTGCGCAACCAGCTCGTCGGCGCGGTGCTGATGGGCTTCGGTGGCGTCACCGCCATGGGCTGCACCATCGGGCAAGGTCTGTCGGGCGTGTCGACGCTGGCCATCGGCTCCTTCATCGCGGTGGCCGGCATCGTGGCCGGCTGCGTGGCCACGCTCAAATTCATACTCTGGCAGGCGGAGCGCGAATGAACGCGCTCAAGCGGTTGGCCCGTGCGGCGTCGGAACAGAGCGGCTGGCAGGTGCGCCACGTGAACCTGCGCCAGCGCCACCCGTAGGCGGTGCCCGACGCCTGGGAATGCGCCGCGCTGGAAGACTTCGACCGCCACGCCGGCGGGCCGGCGCCAGGCAGACTGCCGCGGCTGCCGGTCCTCAACCAGCGCCCCGGCCGGGGCACACCGCCGCAGGCGCCGTGAGCATTGCTTCGACGGCCGCGCCTGGCAGCGGGTCTGCCCGACCATGCAGTTCCAGCGCCGCCTCGGCCAGCCGCGTGAAGTGCGCGAGCCCGGTCGTGGCCGCCTGGCGCAGCGCGGCGCCGCCGTCGCCTTGCACCCAGCACGCATAGGCGTCCTGCAATGCGGGGCAGAGCAGCGCGCGCACGCCGTCGAAGTTGGCGAACCAGAAGTGGATGGCGGTGTCGGCGCCGCGGTCGAGCAGGGTCGGGAGCGTGAGGCCGAGGTCTGCGATGTGGTCGCGCACCGCGCGGGCGTAGAGGTCGGCCCGTCGCGTCGGCAGTGCCAGGCGCATTTCTGCCCACTGTGGGCCGAGCAGGCGGCCGGCCCGGTGTTCACCCAGCTCGTGCAGCACCAGGGTTTCGCCCTGCTCTTCCAGGCAGCGCGGCAGGCCGGCTTCGAAGTTGCGGTCCAGACCATAGGCCTGCACCACGGCGTACATGGCGGTGCCGGACACCGGGCGCAGCGTCCAGGCCTCGAATTTCTCCCAGCACCAGCGCGCCAGTGACGCCTGGCGCAGCACGACGGGGCCGCGCTCACCACCGCCCAGCATGGCCGCCGGCGCCAGCAGCCCGCGCGCCAGTTCGCGCCCGGCGGTGAGCACGTCCAGGCCGTCGCGCCGCACGTGGCTGCGCAGTTCGGCCAGGAAGAATACTGGCCGCTCGGCACCCGCCAGCCCGGCGCCATAGAGCAACCCGTGCGGGCGCAGCTGCGCGTTGACGGCATCGACCTCGAAAGGGTCGAGCGCCGAGGCGCCCGGGCCGCAGGGCAAGGGCACGAAGCCGCGGCCCTCGAGCGCAGACCACAACGCCTCACGCTCGGCGATCCACGCGCCGACGGCGTCGCGCACCAGCGGGGCGCCGAAGGCCAGACCGCGTTCCCAGCGGTAGAACTCGCGCATCTGCAGCAGGTAGATGCACAGCGTCAGGTCGCCGGCGTGGCGTTCATCGGCGATGTGGCAGTTGGTCTGCACCGCCGCCACGACCGCTGCGACGCCGGCGGCAGTCACGCCGGGGGCTCCGTGCCGGGCCGGCTGCGACCGCGCCGCGGTGCTTGCCACGCGGCCAGTGCGGCCACCAGCGTGTCCCAGGGCAGGTCGGTCAGGCTGCCATGGCGTTCCTGCGCCGCGCCCACCATGCGGTGCACGTCGCGCTCGTCGCTGCCCAGCACCTGCTGCAGCGCCACGAGCCCGCCGCACTGCAGGCGCAGCGCCTGCATGTGGATGAGTGGCCGCCCTGCCGGCGGCAGGCGCAAGGCGAAGCGCGCACGTTCGTGCATCAGTGCCGCCAGCGTGCCGCAGTTGGTGCGTGCCACCGGCGAGGCGCACTCGACGAGCACACGCTCGGCGACGGCGCGGCGCTCGGCACGTTCACACACGGCCGTGCGCGACAGCAGCGCCTTGGCGAAGACGCAGGCGCGGTCGCTGTCGCAGCACAGCCCGCCGGGTGGCTGCGGGCCATCTTCGTGCGGTCCGGCGGGCGGCTCGGCCATGGGCGGCGGGGCCTACTCGTCGCCGCTCGGGCCGGCGGGGCGCACCTGCAGCAACAGGTCCTCGGCGGCCAGCGGGTTGTCGGCGAACATCACCTTGATGCGCGTGGCCGCGTCGGCCTGTGACGCGGTGCGCAGCGCCTTCGCGTGGGCCGAGGCTTCTTTGAACGCGACGAACTCGGCCAGCTTTTCGAGCTGGGCAAAGGGCTTCACGGCGTAGACGTAGTAAGGCATGGCTCAGGTGTAGAACTTCGAGAGCTTGCGGCGGCCAGGCACGGCCTTCTGGATGATCACGCCGTGCACCGCCGAGAGGTCGGCCAGCGGCAGGTCGCGCAGGTCGGTGCGCGCCGGGTTCAGCGCATGCAGCACCCAGGCTTCGCCGCGTGCCAGCAGCTGGCGGAAGATCCACCCGTCAGCGTGTTTCGCGAGCACGTAGCTGCCGTCCTTCAGCGCACCGTCGGGTTCGATGAGGATGATCTCGCCCTCGTTGAACTCGGGCAGCATGTCGTCGCCCAGCACACGCAGCGCAAACGACTCGCCGCCGCTGCAGCCAGCGTCGTCTTCGTCCGCGCCCGGCACCGGGGCGGTCTTGCAGTCACAGCTCATTCGACCACCTCGGCGTGGACCTGGGACCGCGGCACACCGGCTGCCGACAGTTCACCGCACAACGCGTCGACAAAGGCAGCCGGGCCGGCGATGTAGAAGGCGCAGTCGATGTCGAAGAGGTCGGCGCGCATGGCCGCCGACATCTGGCTGGCCCCCATCGCCGCATCGGTGTGCGTCGACAGCGTGTACTCGAAGGGGTCGAGCGCCTCCGACCAGGCGCGGCACTGGTTGGCCATGAAGTGCCCGTCGGGCCGCGTCGCCAGCCAGAACAGCGAGATCGACGGCGATGCGTCCAGCGACAGCGCATGCTCGATCAGGCTCTTCACCAGCGCGAAGCCCGTGTCGCAGGCGGCGAAGACCAGCGGGTGCGCGTCGTCCACCAGCACGAACTCGCCGCCGGGGCCCCACACCGTCACCGCGTCGCCGTGCTTCAGGCCACCGGCGAACAGGCGCATGGCCAGCGGGTCGGTGGCGTCGCGGGCGATGAAGAACTGCAGGTTGCGGTCGTCGCAGGGGCAGCTGGCGATGGGGTAGCTTCGGCGCAGCCCGTCGCCCTCGGCCAACCCCAGCGTCACCGACTGCCCGGCCAGGAAACGCAGGCGGTGGCTGCGCGGTGTCTGCAGGTGCAGCAGCATCGTGTCGGGCGCCAGTGCACGCACGGCGCGCACGCTGGTGACGATCTGCTGCTGCGGAATGTCGGCCGGGCCGCGCGCTTCCAGCGTTTCCAGCGTCAGCTCGCTGCTGGCCGAGGTGTGCGCGCAGGCCAGCACGTAGCCTTGCGTCTTCTCGTTTTCCGACAGCGGGTAGTCGGTGGCCATGGTGCGCACCACCTGCCCCGCCGTCACGCGCACCTTGCACATGCCGCAGCTGCCGTTGCCGCAGCCGTAGTTCAGCTTCAGGCCCGCACGCATGCCGGCCTGCAGCAGCGTCTCGTGGCCCTCGACGGCGAACTGGTGTCCGCTGGGGCGCAGCGTGACCTGCGCAGACATCACCTTCAGCATGTCGTCCATGACGTCCAGCACATCGACGGGTTCAGTGGCCAAAACCCGCGCCAGCCCGTCGTTCAGCTGGCGCTGCAGGTCGTGCAGCCGCGGGTCGTCGCCGCCCGCTGCGCTGCACAGTTGCTTCAGCCGGTCGCGCAGCGCGATGACCAGCGTGTGGTAACGCTGCAGGTGGCGCTGCACGTCGGCCAGTTCCTGCGTCTGGCGGAACAGCCGCTGCGCCAGCACTTCCTGGTTCGGCAGCAGGCGTTCGCGCACGCGGCGGCCGAAACTCTCGTCGCGGATCTGCGTCACGCGCTCGAGCAGGCCCGACTCTTCCAGCCGCGCCTGCGGGTAGAGCTTGAGCAGCGTCTCGGTGGAGACCAGGCCGTCGGCGAGTTCGATCTCGCCCGCACGCACACGCTGCTGCAGCGCGCCGCGTGGCACGCCGACGAGCTGCGCTGCGCGCCAGACCGTCACCCATTGCGCCACGGGGCCTCCGCAGGAGGCTCGACACGGTCGAGGAAGCGGGCGCGGTAGAGCAGGCGCGGGTGCAGGGGGTCGTCGCTGAACGCGCTGCGCTCGTGCAGCACGTTGTGACCGACGATGCCCATGCCCGGCTGAAGGCGCAGGTGGAAGACACCGGGCGCGTCGGCCGCCAGCACACCTTCCAGCGCGGCCACCGCGGCGCGCGTGGCGGCGTCGTCCTTCCACTCGATGCTGCGCGTGCGTGCCGTGTAGCGCATGTGCAGGCTGCCGTCGTCGTCGACCGAGAACACCGGGCCGGTCTGCGCCGCGCGCGCCACGCCGTCGTCGTCGCTGCGCGCGGGAATGGTCATCACGTCGGGCTGCATCAGCGCCCGGATGTGCGCCGACGACAGGTCGCGCAGCCGCAGGTAGGCCAGTTCGTGGTCGAGCAGGCCGTTGACGCCGCCGCTGGCCGCCGGCCGCACGCAGTGCAGGATCATGCCGAGGATGCGGCGTTCGGCCGGGTGGTAGTAGCCGTCGGTATGCCAGCGGATGGCGCGGTCGGTGTAGGGGATGAAGCCGCCGCGGCCGTCGCTGGCCTTCGAGATCGCGATGCTGGAGATGCCGTCCTCGTCGGCCAGCCAGTTGGCGTCGAGCCGGCGCAGGCCCAGTTGTGCGCCGAGCAGGCGAGGGATGTCCTTGTCTTCGGCCGTCACCGGCGAGCGGTAGACGGCGAAACTGGCGCGGCCTATGCGGTCCAGCAGCACCGCACGCTCGCTCGGCAGCAGCGCGCGCGGGTCGCCGACATCGACCGTCAGCGCCTCGGCGCTGGCTGGCTGCTGCGCCAGCTTCCAGGCGCGCCAGCGGGCGTAGCTGCGCTCGTCGTCGAGGTCGAACGGGTCCGCGCCGCGCGTCGGCAGCGCGGGCGTGGGGGCGGTGGCGATCACATCCATCGGCACCTCACTCGCCGCTCATCGTGGCCCGCCGCGGGCGTCGCGGCGTCGGGTTCCACAGGTCGCGCATCGAACGCTGCACGATGGCCACCGCCTCGGGCGCCTCGGCGGCCATCACCTGCTCGATCACCCAGCGGCGGTCCTTCTCGGGCAGCGTCGGTTCGAGCCGGCTGCCGAGGTAGCGCACGAAGGCGAAGTCGGGCTCGAAACCGGCCTCGGGGTCGTGGGCTTCGGGGTCGGCACCGAACTCGGCGTAGTGCTGGCCGAGCTGATTGACGAGGTCGATGAAGGTCTCGGCGTGCGACGGTGCGCCGGCCGGCGGCGGGCCGAGCAGGCGGTCTTCGTTTTCTTCCAGCGTGCGCGCCAGGTGGCGCACCAGCGCCACGGTGAACTCCTGCCGCGCCGCGTCGTTCAGGCGGGCGTGGGCGATACGGTCGGTGACGGCGCCCAGGAAGACCAGCACCTCGCGCAGGAAGGCGAAATACGGCGGGCCGGCGTCGATGTCGAAATCGGCGCCACGCATGCGCTTGAGCATGTTCTGCGCCACGCGGAAGACGATGAAGGCCATGGCGCTGGCCTGTTCGGCGGCGCTCTTGGGCTCACCGGCCTTGAACCAGTGGCTCTTGATGCGCATCGCGGGCGTGCTCATGCCACCCCTGCATCCGCCGTGACCAGGGCCGCGCGACCCGATGCCATCAATAGCCGCCTTTGCCCAGCGGCTGCGGCAGGCCCGCCACCTTGCAGCCCTGCTTGGCCGGGCCCAGAGGGAACAGGTCGTACAGCGCCTTGCTGTCGCAGCCCGGCAGCACCTCGGCCATGCCCTTGAGCATGTTCCGGAAGTTGGGCGTGTGGCCGTGTTCGCGGTACTCGTCGCGCAGGTAGGACACCACTTTCCAGTGGCCGTCGGTGAGCGTGAGGCCTTCGTCCGCGGCGATGACCTGCACCACTTCGTCGCCGTAGTCGGCTTCGAGCAGGTAGCCCTGGTCGTCGGTCTCGAGTTCGGTGCCGTTGACGGTGTAGCCCATCGTGAAAGTCTCCTTGTCGTTTGCGGGGGGTTCGTGTTCGGGCGAGGGTTCAGGCCGGTGTGCCCACCGCCACCGAGGACTTGTGCGGAACGAAGACGCCGCAGCCCAGGCGGCGGTGCGGGCCGATGCCAACCTGCAGCACACGCAGCGAGTGCGAAGCGCTCAGGCCGTCCAGCATCAGGCTGAAGCCGCGCAGCGCGCCGGCCTCGGTGATCTGGTGGCGGCCACAGATGGCGCGGCAGGCCACGTCCAGTGCCTTCAGTTCGGCGGCGACGGCCTCGACGAAGGCCGCCTCGTCGGCATCGTCCGCGGCCACCAGATGGGCGTAGAGCGCGCTGTAGGGCAGCAGTTCGCGCACATGGGCCGCGCCCAGACGCAGACGTCCCGCGCCCAACTGCAATTCGCGGCCGGCGAGCGTCATCGCCTCATCGGCGCGTTCACGCGGCACGCGCAGGGTCAGCCGCGTGCGGCCCGACAGCAGCGCCTGCGGCCCACCGCCGGCCGACACGTTCAGCCGGTGCACGCCGGCACCGGGAACGCCGGCCAGCCAGGGCAGCGCCGCCTCCACGGCCGCGGCGAGCAGGCCGCGGTGTTCACGTGGCAAGGCATCGCCGTCCAACGCGAAGGCGAGGTCGATCATGCGCGCGGGCACCGCATCCATGTCAGCGCTCCGCAGAACATCGACCAAGCTTCCCGCCACGGAACCGGCTTCGCCGGGCCGTAGGCGGACGGCCCCCCTGGGGGGTAGCGAGCGCCAGCGAGCTTGGGGGCTTCATTTCCTCGGCTGGGTGCGCGCCCAGTCAACTAGCGCCTGGCCCCAGGCCTCGGCGGTGGCCGGGTCGATGTCGAAGATGGTGAAGCGGCTCTTCTCGCGGATGCGTGTGCGCAGCAGGCTCATGCCGCCGCCTTCGAAGTCGATCTGCTGCAGTTCGATCTCCTGGCCACCCAGCGGGACCAGCAGCTTGGCCAGCGAGTTCAGGCGCGTCATGGCGTGGGAGTGCGTGGGAAAGCCGGCATTGAGCGCGCCCGGCCACCCCCCCGTCCATACCCGGTACGGGTGACCGCGGGCTACGCCATTCGGGTAGTGGCAGCCCCCCCTCAACGGTCTATCTTCGCTACCCAACGAGAGTGATAGCCCGCTGCCCTGTGCGCAGCGACGATTCGCTCCGCAAATGCACGGTGGCCGCCGCTGGCCACTGCCGGTGCACACCAGGAGACAAGACCCCATGGCCAAGAAACCGCACGACACACCGATGCTCGACCAGCTCGAGTCCGGGCCCTGGCCCAGCTTCGTCACGGGCCTGAAGCGCCTGGCGAACGACAAGGACTACATGGTCGACCTGATGGGTCAGCTGGAGACGTCCTACCGCACCCGCAAGGGTTACTGGAAGGGCGGCACGGTGGGCGTGTTCGGCTACGGCGGCGGCGTGATCCCGCGCTTCACCGAACTGAAGGACGAGAAGGGCGCGCCGATGTTCCCCGACGCCGCCGAGTTCCACACCCTGCGTGTGCAGCCGCCGGCCGGCATGCACTACAACACCGACGTGCTGCGCAAGATGTGCGACATCTGGGAAGAGCACGGCTCGGGCCTGATCGCCTTCCACGGCCAGAGCGGCGACATCATGTTCCAGGGTGCGAAGACCGACAAGGTGCAGGACGCCTTCGACGCGCTGAACGAGCTCGGCTTCGACCTCGGCGGCGCCGGCCCCGCGGTGCGCACGTCGATGAGCTGCGTCGGCGCCGCGCGCTGCGAGCAGAGCTGCTACGACGAAGCTCGCGCCCACCGCCAGGTGCTGAACAACTTCCTCGACGACATCCACCGCCCCGCCCTGCCCTACAAGTTCAAGTTCAAGTTCAGCGGCTGCGCCAACGACTGCATGAACTCGATCCAGCGCTCGGACATGGCCGTCATCGGCACCTGGCGCGACAACATGCGCAGCGATGAGGCGCTGGCACGCAAGTGGTTCGACAAGCACGGCATGAACGAGCTGGTCAACGACGTCATCACGCGCTGCCCCACCAAGACCATCATGCTGCGCGAGATCGGCGACGCGAAGAACGGCATCCGCAGCGGCGACACGCTGACCACCGTGAAGGTGAGCGACACGCACGCGCTGGAGATCGACAACAGCAACTGCGTGCGTTGCATGCACTGCATCAACGTCATGACGGGCGCGCTGGCGCACGGCACCGACACCGGCGCCACCATTCTCATCGGCGGCAAGCGCACGCTGAAGATCGGCGACCTGATGGGCACCGTGGTCATGCCCTTCATGCCGCTGAAGACCGACGAGGACTACGACGCGCTGGTCGAACTGGGCCAGAAGGTCATCGACTTCTTCGCCGAGAACGCGCTCGAGCACGAGCGCACCGGCGAGATGATCGAACGCATCGGCCTTGTCAACTTCCTCGAGGGCATCGACGTCGACATCGACGCCAACATGGTGGCCACGCCGCGCACCAACCCCTACGTGCGCACCGACGGCTGGGACGACGAAGTGGCCAAGATCAACGCCAAGAAGGCTGCGGCCTGAGCCGCCCGGGAGACACCCCATGAGCACCGCCACCGCAACCGCCCCCGCCGCGCCGCCCAAGATGCGCACCCCCATCGAGTCCGGCGTGCCGGACAACAAGCAGTACCTGCACCCGCTGATGCTGAAGAACTACGGCAACTGGAAGTGGCACGACCGGCCTCGGCCCGGCGTGCTGCACCACGTGGCGCACAACGGCGACGAGATCTGGACCGTACGCGCCGGCACGCAGCGCCAGATGGACGTCTACACGATCCGCAAGCTGTGCGACATCGCCGACACCTTTGCCGAAGGCCACGTGCGCTTCACCATCCGCAGCAACATCGAGTTCATGGTCGCCGACCCGAACAAAGTGGCGCCGCTGATCGAATCGCTCACCAGTAACGGCTTCCCGGTGGGTGGCACGGGCAACTCGGTGTCGATGATCGCGCACACCCAGGGCTGGCTGCACTGCGACATCCCGGGCACCGACGCGTCCGGCGCAGTGAAGGCGCTGATGGACGACCTCTACGAGGAGTTCATCAAGGAGGACATGCCCAACCGCGTGCACCTCTCGACCAGCTGCTGCGAGATCAACTGCGGCGGCCAGGCCGACATCGCCATCATCGTGCAGCACACCAAGCCGCCGAAGATCAACCACGACCTGGTGGCCAACGTTTGTGAGCGCCCGGCCGTGGTGGCGCGCTGCCCGGTGGCGGCCATCCGCCCGGCGCTGGTCAACGGCAAGCCCTCGCTGGAGATCGACGAAAAGAAGTGCATGTGCTGCGGCGCCTGCTACCCCCCGTGCCCGCCGATGCAGATCAACGACCCCGAGCACACCAAGCTGGCCATCTGGGTGGGCGGCAAGAACTCGAACGCGCGTGGCAAGCCGGTGTTCATGAAGATGGTGGCGTCTGGCCTGCCGAACAACCCGCCACGCTGGCCCGAGGTCTCGGCCATGGTGAAGAAGATCCTCTACACCTACAAGAACGACGCACGCTCGTGGGAACGTGTGTCGGACTGGATCGAGCGCATCGGCTGGCCGCGTTTCTTCGAGAAGTGCGACCTGCCCTTCACGAAGTACCTCATCGACGACTGGCGCGGCTCGCGGGCCAACCTGAACGCGTCGACGCACATCAGGTTCTGACATGAAATTCGGCTTGCTCGTCAGCGAAGGCCCGTACACGCACCAGGCCAGTGACACGGCCTTCCAGTTCGCGATGGCCGCCATCGCGAAGGGCCATGAGATCCAGCGCGTGTTCTTCTATCACGACGGTGTCTACAACGCGACGCGCCTCACCGAGCCGCCGCAGGACGACCGCCACGTCGTCAACCGCTGGGCGGCGCTGAAGGCCGAGCACAACGTCGACCTCGTCGTCTGCGTGGCCGCAGCCCTGCGTCGCGGCATCAAGGACGAGGTGCTGGCCCCGGGTTTCCGCATCTCGGGCCTGGGCCAGCTGGTCGACAGCGGCATCAAGGCCGACCGCATGGTCACGTTCGGAGACTGACATGGCGACGAAGAAGTTCATGTTCGTCAACCGCAAGGCCCCCTTCGGCACGATCTACGCGCTCGAAAGCCTGGAGGTGGTGCTCATCACCGCCACCTTCGACCAGGACGTGAGCCTCGTGTTCATCGACGACGGCGTCTACGAACTGGTGAAGGGGCAGAACCCCAAGGGCATCGGCATCAAGAACCACTCGCCCACCTACCGCGCGCTCGATGGCTACGACGTCGAGAAGCTCTTCGTCGAACGTGAATCGATGGACGCACGCGGCCTGACCGAGGCCGACCTGCTGGTGCCGGTGGAGGTGCTCTCCAGCGCTGAGATGGCCGACCTGATGGCCGAGCAGGACGTCGTCCTTTCCTTCTGAGCATCCCATGCTGCACATCGTCAACAAGTCCCACACGCAGACGAACTCGCTGGCCAGCTGCCTGCGCCTGGCCAAGGCCGGGCACGCGCTGCTGCTGACCGAGGACGCCGTCTACGCCGCCACCACGGCCGCGGCCGCCACCTCGGGCATCACCGGCGCAATGAGCCAGGTCAAGGTCTACGTGCTGCAGCCCGACGTCGAGGCGCGCGGCATGGCCGGCAAGCTGGTCGACGGCATCCACGCCGTCGACTACGCCGGCTTCGTCGATCTCGTCGCCGAGCACCCCAACAACCAGTCCTGGCTGTAGTCAGCCAGCCGCATCCGTTCCCGAAGGAGACAAGAGACATGGGCATCGAAGTCAACGGCACCACCTACGAAACCGACGAAGAGGGTTACCTCGTCAACCTGGCCGACTGGAACGAAGACATCGGCAAGGTGCTGGCCGCCGGCGAGAACGTCGAGATGACGCCGAGCCATTGGGAAGTCGTGAATTTCCTGCGCGACTACTACAACGAGTACCAGATCGCCCCGGCAGTGCGCGTGCTCACCAAGGCCATCGGCAAGCAGCTCGGCCCCGAGAAGGGCAACAGCAAGTACCTCTACGAGCTGTTTCCGTATGGCCCGGCCAAGCAGGCCTGCAAGATCGCCGGCCTGCCCAAGCCGACCGGCTGCGTCTAAACCCGAAGAAGCGCCCCGCGCCCGCCGCGTGCCTGTTGCACGCGTGGCGTGAGCCTTCCTGAAGCCCGCACCATGTCCGCGCTGTCCATCGCCTTTGCCGCGCTCTTCTACGTCGCCACCGCGATCTTCGTGGTCGGCCTGGCGCTGAAGATCCGCGGCTATGCGCGCACGCCGGCGCCGCTGAAGATCCCCACCACGCCGGCACCCACCACGACCAGCGGCGTGGCGCTGCGCCTGACGCGCGAAGTGGTGTTCTTCGAAAGCCTGTTCAAGGCCAGCAAGTGGACCTGGCTCTTCGGCTGGCTCTTCCACGCCGCGCTGCTGCTGGTGGTGCTGCGCCACGTGCGCTACTTCCAGCAGCCGGTGTGGGACGTCATCACCTTCGTGCAGCCCTTCGGCATGGTCGCCGGCTTCGCGATGGTGGCGGGGCTGGGCGGCCTGTGGGCGCGGCGTTTCCTGGTCGACCGCGTGCGCTACATCAGCACACCTTCCGACCACCTGCACCTGGCGCTGCTCATCGCCATCGGCCTGAGCGGTCTGGGCATGCGCTTCGTCAGCCACACCGACATCGTCGCGGTGAAGGCCTTCATGCTGGGCCTGATGCGCTTCGACATCCAGCCGCTGCCCACCGACCCGCTGCTGCTGCTGCACCTGGCGCTGGTGGCCTTGCTGATGATCGTCTTCCCGATCAGCAAGCTGCTGCACGCGCCGGGCCTGTTCTTCAGCCCGACCCGCAACCAGGCCGACACCTCGCGCGAGAAGCGCCACGTCGCGGCCTGGGCCGCGGCGCTGGAAAAGAAGTAGCCGCCCCCATGGCCACCGCCCCGTTCGAGACACCCAAGCTAAAGCCCTACCCGGTGATTCCGCTGGTGGCCGTGGGTGCGACGGCGCACCTCAAGCCCTATGTCGCCTCGCCGGCCATCCAGGCCGCCGTCGGCTTCCCGGGTGAACTGACCGAAGGCTGGGAGCAGCGCGCCGTCGCGAAGATGGGTGAGCTGCTCGACAAGTACCGCAGCCTGCGCGTCTACATGGACGCCTGCGTGCACTGCGGCGCCTGCAGCGACAAGTGCCATTACTTCCTGGGCACCGGCGACCCGAAGAACATGCCCGTGGCGCGCCAGGACCTGATGCGCGCCGTCTACCGCCGCTACTTCACCTTCGCCGGCAAGCACTTCCCCAAGCTGGTGGGCGCGGTGGACATGACGAAGGAAGTTCTCGACGGCTGGTGGAGCTACTACAACCAGTGCTCGGAGTGCCGCCGCTGCAGCGTGTTCTGCCCCTACGGCATCGACACCGCCGAAGTGACGATGGCGGCGCGCGAGATCATGGACAGCGTGGGCCTGGGCCAGAAGTACGCCAACGAGATCATCGGCAAGGTCCACCGCATCGGCAACAACCTCGGCATCCCCGGGCCGGCGCTGGAAGACACCTTGCTCGGCCTGGAAGAAGACACCAAGGAAGAGACCGGGCTGGACGTGCGCTTCCCGCTCGACGAGGAAGGTGCCGAGGTGCTGCTGGTCACACCGTCGGCCGACTTCTTCAGCGAGCCGCATGTCGAGAGCCTGATCGGCTATGCCAAGGTCTTCCATGCCGCGGGCATCAAGTGGACGCTGTCCACCAAGGCCAGCGAGGCCGGCAACTTCGGCCTCTTCATCGGCAACTACGAGCAGATGCGCAACATCTCGCTGCGCGTGAAGGAAGCGGCGCAGGAACTGGGTGTGAAACGCATCGTCGTCGGCGAATGCGGCCACGCCTGGCGTGTGGCCTACAGCTTCTGGAACACGCTGATGGGGCCGATCGAGGGCCTGGACCCGCGTTACCCGATGCCGCAGCACATCTGCGAGCTGACCTACGACCTGATCCAGCGCGGCGTGCTGAAGTTCGACAAGGAAAAGAACGACGACCGCATCGTCACCTTCCACGACTCGTGCAACGTCGCGCGCGCCTCGCGCATGGGCACGATGCCCGGCGGGCAGTTCGTCATCCCGCGCGAAATCATCAAGGCCGTCGTCAACAACTTCCACGACATGGCGCCCGGCACCACGCACGAAGCCACCTTCTGCTGCGGCGGCGGTGGCGGCCTGCTCACCGACGACCTGATGGAAATCCGCGTCAAGGGCGCCCTGCCGCGCATGGAGGCGCTGAAGCACGTGGTCGACGACCACGGCGTGAACTTCATGGCCACCATCTGCGCCATCTGCAAGGCGCAGTTCAGCAAGGTGCTGCCCTATTACGGCTTCAACATGGGCATGGTGGGCGGTGTGCACCAGCTCGTCAGCAAGGCCATCCGGCTGGGCGAACCCCAGTGAGACACGGCCACACAGGAGACTGACATGGCACACATCGTCATCATGGGCGCCGGCCTCGGCGGCATGCCCGCCGCCTACGAGATGCGCGCGACGCTGCCCAAGGAGCACAAGGTCACCGTCGTCAGCGCGGTCGACTACTTCCAGTTCGTGCCGTCCAACCCCTGGGTGGCGGTGGGCTGGCGCAGCCGCGAAGAAGTGATCCTGAAGGTGGGCCCGCTGCTGGAGCGCAAGGGCATCGCCTTCATCGCCAAGGCGGTGACGCAGATCGACGCCGCGGGCAGCAAGCTCACGCTCGACGGCGGCCGGCCGGGTGAAGAAACGCTGGCCTACGACTACCTCGTCATCACCACCGGCCCCAAACTGAGCTTTGCCGAGGTGCCGGGCGCCGGCCCGGCGTCATCGGGCGGCGGTGGTCACACCCATTCCGTGTGCTCGGTCGACCACGCGCTGGCCTTCTGGGTCGACTACCAGGAATTCCTGAAGGCGCCGGGCCCGGTGGTCGTCGGCGCGATGCCGATGGCCAGCTGCTTCGGCCCCGCCTACGAGTTCGCCTTCATCCTCGACGCCGACCTGCGCAAGCGCAAGCTGCGCCACAAGGTGCCCATCACCTTCGTTACCAGCGAGCCCTACATCGGCCACCTGGGGCTGGGCGGCGTGGGCGACAGCAAGTCGATGCTCGAGTCGGAAATGCGCGGCCACGACATCAAGTGGATCACCAACGCCAAGACCACCCAGGTCGAGGCCGGCAAGCTGTTCACGACCCAGCTCGACGACCAGGGCAACGTGCTCAAGGAACACGAAGTGGCCTTCAAGCTGGCGATGATGCTGCCCGCCTTCAAGGGTGTGGATGCGGTGGCGGCGGTGCCGCAGCTGTGCAACCCGCGTGGCTTCGTGCTCATCGACGAACACCAGCGCAGCAAGGCCTACAGGAACATCTTCTCGGCCGGTGTATGCGTGGCCATACCGCCGGTGGAAACCACACCCGTGCCCACCGGCGCGCCGAAGACGGGCTACATGATCGAGACCATGGTTTCGGCCATCGTGCACAACATCGCCGACGAACTGAAAGGCCGGGCGCCCGAGGCCAAGGCGACCTGGAACGCCATCTGCCTGGCCGACATGGGCGACACCGGCGCGGCCTTCGTGGCGCTGCCGCAGATACCGCCGCGAAACGTGAACTGGTTCAAGAAGGGCAAGTGGGTGCACTTGGCCAAGATCGGCTTCGAGAAGTACTTCATGCGCAAGATGAAAACCGGCAACTCCGAGCCCATCTACGAAAAGTACGTGCTCAAGGCACTGGGCATCGAGCGTCTGGCCGGCAAGTAGCCGCCCACAGACGACCCCATACGACAGGAGACTCCGTCATGTCCACCACCGCAGACAACGTGCCGGCCAAGCCGCTGAACTTCCGCCGCTACAAGGACGGCGACAGCAAGCCGCTGGCGTGGCAGAACGAGATCTTCGACGCCGACCACTCGCACAAGTGCCCCACCTACATCCAGAGCACGCCGCCCTGCCAGGGCAGTTGCCCGTCGGGCGAGGACATCCGCGGCTACCTGAACATCGTGCGCGGCATCGAAAAGCCGCCGGCCGGCATGCCCTGGCAGGAATACGCCTGGCGTCGACTGACCGAGGCCAACCCGCTGCCCTCGGTGATGGGGCGTGTGTGCCCGGCGCCCTGTGAATCGGGCTGCAACCGCAACCAGGTCGAAGACTTCGTCGGCATCAACTCGGTCGAGCACTTCCTGGGTGAATATGCCATCGAGAAGAAGCTGGCCTTCCCGAAACCGACGACACAGACGGGCAGGAAGGTGGCCGTCATCGGCGGCGGCCCGGCCGGTCTGTCTGCCGCCTACCAGCTGGCGAGGAAGGGCCACAGCGTCACCCTCTTCGACGAGCGCGCCGAACTCGGCGGCATGATGCGCTATGGCATCCCCGGCTTCCGCACGCCGCGTGAAGTGCTCGACGCCGAGATCCAGCGCATCCTCGACCTGGGCGTCGAAACGCGTTTGGCCTGCCGCATCGGCACCGACATCACGCTCGAGCAAATCAAGGCCGAGCACGACGCCGTCTTCCTGGGCCTGGGCGCGCAGAGCGGCCGGCCGCTGCCGGTGGAAGGCAGCGACGCGCCCAACGTCGTCACCGCCACGGCCTTCCTGAAGGCCTTCAACGACGGCCGCATGCTGCACGTGGGCCGGCGCGTGGTGGTGGTGGGTGGCGGCGACACGTCGATCGACGTGGCCACCGTGGCACGCCGCCTGGGCCACATCGACCAGGTGCACGAATCCGACCGTCCCGAAAACGCCATTGCGGGTTATGCCGCGCACGACGTGGCCACGCTGTCGGCGCGCCGCGGCGCCGAGGTCACGCTGACCTCGATCTTCGCCATCGACAAGATGCAGGCCAGCAAGGCCGAGGTGGAACACGCCCTGGGTGAAGGCATCGCCATCCGCGGCGGGCTGGCGCCGGTGGCCGTGATCCGCGACGCCAGCGGCCGCGCCACCGCGCTGCGCGTGATGCAGTGCGAAGCCAAGCTGGTCGGCGGCCGGCTCGAGGTGAAGACCGTGCCGGGCACCGAACAGGACATCGAGGCCGACCTCATCGTCTCGGCCATCGGCCAGGCGGTGGACTTCACCGGCCTGGAGTCGCTGAACAACGGCAAGGGCGTGATCGCCAGCGACAAGAACTACCAGGTGCAAGGCCAGCCGGGCATGTTCGTCGGCGGTGACGTGGTGCGCCCGCACCTGCTGACCACCGCCATCGGCCACGGCGCCATCGCGGCCGACGGCATACACCGCCACCTGAACAGCGAAGCGCTCGACAAGCGGCCAAAGATCGACGTGCACAGCTTCGACCTCACGCGCAAGCTGATCGAGAAGGGCCTGCCCGTGACGCAGATCGACGAGCCGCTGCGCGGCACCGACCGCAGCACCGGCGCCATCCACAACTACGACAACCGTTCCGACCGCTACGTCATCCCGCACAGCGAGCTGTTCCTGGGCCACTTCCCCTACACGCCGCGCAACCGCCGCAACATCGTCTCGCTGACGGCCGAAGAGGCGCTGAACAACTTCGAGGAACGCCTGCTGCCACTGCTGGAGACGCAGGCCCAGGCCGAGGCCAAACGCTGCATGAGCTGCGGCCAGTGTTTCGAGTGCGACAACTGCGTCGTCTACTGCCCGCAGACCGCCGTGTTCAAGGTGCCGAAGTCGAAGTCGACGATAGGCCGCTACGTCGACACCGATTACGCCAAGTGCATCGGCTGCCACATCTGCAAGGATGTCTGCCCGACGGGCTACATCCAGATGGGCTTGGGGGAATAGGCACTGTGTTGCCACGGCTGCTGCTGCTGAGCCTGCTGATGGCCGGTTTCGCCTTCGCGGGCGTTGCCGGCGCGCGCACGCCCAAGCCCGTGATCGAAGCGGCCACGGCGGGCACGCAGTGCGTGGCGCCGCCCGAGGTGATGCGCCGCAATCACATGGAGTTCCTGAAGCACCAGCGCGACGACACCGTGCATGGCGGCATCCGCGGCGCGAAGTTCAGCCTCAAGGGCTGCATCGATTGCCATGCCAGCCAGAAGACCCAGAGCGTGGCCAAGGAAGAGAGCAACTTCTGCGTCAGCTGCCACAGCTACGCGGCGGTGAAGATCGATTGTTTCGAGTGCCACACCTCGAAAGCCCGCACCGTGGCGCAAGGGGCCCCGAAGTGAGCCGCCGCGGCTTCCTCGGTGTCGCCGCCGCGGCCATCGGTGGTGTGATGCTGGCGCCGGGCATCCAGCTCATCGAGATCGCGCAGGCCGCAGCCGGCGCCGGTCCGGGCCCGACCGCAGACGCCAGCCCCAAGGTGCGCTGGGGCATGCTGATCGACACTACGAAGTGCGCCACCGGCTGCACCGACTGCGTCACCGCCTGCAATACCGAGAACGGCCTCGACCCCAAGCCCACGCCGACCTCGGCGCAGTGGATACGCAAGGTCGAGATCAAGGAGATCAAGACCGGCCGCGCGTCTTCGGTGCCCGTGATGTGCCAGCACTGCGCCGAGCCGCCCTGCGTCGACGTCTGCCCCACCGGCGCGTCGTTCAAGCGCGCCGACGGCATCGTGCTCGTCGACCGCCACACCTGCATCGGCTGCCGCTACTGCGTGATGGCCTGCCCCTACAAGGCGCGCAGCTTCGTGCACGAGCCGATCACGGGGCAGACGCCCGACGTGCCCCGCGGCAAGGGCTGCGTCGAGAGCTGCACGCTGTGCGTGCACCGCATCGACAAGGGCGAGAAGACGACGGCCTGCGCCGAGGCCTGCACCCAGGCGGGCTACGGCGCCATCGTCTTCGGCGACCTCAATGACCCCGAGAGCGAAATCTCCCGCCGCGTGCGCGAAATCCAGACGACGCAGCTGCGCGCCGATCTGAAGCTCGACCCGGGCGTGCGCTACCACGGAATCTGACCGATGAACACGCCACGCGAAACCCGCAACTTCTGGCTGCTCGTCGCCCTGGGCGGCCTGGTCACCGCCGTCGGCCTGGCCGCGGCGCACTTCATGGAAATCCACGGCCACATCGTCACGGGCATGACGAACCAGGTGGTCTGGGGCCTGCCGCATGTCTTTGCCATCTTCATGGTGGTGGCGGCCTCGGGCGTGCTGAACGTGGCGTCCATCGGCTCGGTCTTCGGCCAGCCGGTCTACAAGCCACGGGCGCCGCTGTCGGGGCTGCTGTGCGTGGCGCTGCTGGCCGGCGGCCTGATGGTGCTGATGCTCGACCTGGGCCGCCCGGAACGCCTGGTGGTGGCGGCCACGCACTACAACTTCAAGTCCGTGTTCGCGTGGAACGTCATCCTCTACTCGGGCATGGTGGCCATCGTCGCCATCTACCTGTGGACGATGTTCGAACGCCGCATGAACAAGTATTCGAAGGCCGCCGGCCTGGCCGCCCTGGTGTGGCGCTTCGTGCTGACCACGGGCACGGGTTCGATCTTCGGTTTCCTCGTCGCGCGCCAGGCCTACCAGTCCGCGCTGCTGGCGCCGCTCTTCATCGTGCTGTCCTTCGGCTGGGGGCTGGCCGTCTTCCTCATCGTGCAAGCGGTGATGTACGGCTGGAACGAACGCGCGCTGGCGCCCGAGATCCAGCGCCGGCTGGCAAGGCTGCTGGGCCTCTTCGTCGCCGCCTCGCTCTACCTGGTCGCCGTCTACCACCTGACCAACCTCTACTTCGCACGCCAGGGCGCCTTCGAAGCCTTCATCCTGCGCGACGGGGGGGTGTTCCCGCTGCTGTTCTGGGGCGGCTACGTGCTCGTCGGTTCGGTGCTGCCGATGCTGCTGCTCTTCCACCCCAAGTTCGGTGACGCGCGCAGCACGCTGGCGGCAGCGGCGATGGTCATCGCCGGGGCCTTCGCCTGGCTCTTCGTCTTCATCATCGGTGGCCAAGCCTTCCCGCTGGAGATCTTCCCCGGCCACGTCGTCAGCAGCAGCTTCGCCGACGGCGCCATCGAGCACTACACGCCGTCGCTTCCCGAGTGGCTGCTGGGGATCGGCGGCCTGGGCGCGGCCTTCCTGATGACGGTCATCGGTGTGCGTGTGCTCGACTTCCTACCCGTCGACCCGGACGCCGGCAAGCTCGCCGTCAAGGAGGCCTGAGCATGCACCGCCTGCTGGTCTCGGCCGCGCACAAGTCCTCGGGCAAGACCACGGTCACGCTCGGCCTGTGCGCCGCGCTGACCGAGGCCGGCACCGTGGTGCAGCCCTACAAGAAGGGCCCCGACTACATCGACCCGATGTGGCTGGCACGCGCTGCCGGCCGGCCATGTTTCAACCTCGACCCCTACCTGATGGACGACGCGGCGCTGCAGCGCTGCTTCGTCGACAACGCCCGCGGCGCAGACATCGCCATCGTCGAGGGCAACAAGGGCCTCTACGACGGCCTGGCGCTCGACGGCAGCAACAGCAATGCGGCACTGGCCACGCGCCTGGGCCTGCCGGTGCTGCTGGTCATCGACGCACGCGGCATGACCCGTGGCATCGCGCCGCTGATCCTGGGCTACCAGGCCTTCGACAAGGCCATCCGCATCGGCGGCGTGATCCTGAATCGTGTCGGCGGCAGCCGCCACGAGGCCAAGCTGCGCGCGGTGATCGAGCACTACACCGACGTGCCCGTGCTCGGCGCGGTGGCCGAAGACGAGCGCCTGGCGGTGATGGAGCGCCACCTGGGGCTGATGCCCTGCGCCGAGGTCGAAGACGCCGCGGCGCGTGTGCGCGAGATCGGCCGCACCGTCGGCGCGCAGGTCGACCTGGGCCGCGTGTCTGCGCTGGCGGCCTCGGCGGCGCCGGGCTTCGATGCAGCCGCCGCGGCGCCGGCCAGGGCACGACGCGCCGACCTGCGCATCGCCATCGCCCGCGACCGCGCCTTCGGCTTCTACTACCCCGACGACCTGGCGGCGCTGGAAGCGGCGGGCGCCGAGCTGGTGCCCATCGACACGCTGCACGACACACGCCTGCCGGCCGTCGACGGCCTGTTCATCGGTGGCGGCTTTCCCGAGGCCTGCATGGCCGAGCTGGAAGCCAACACCGCACTGCGCAGTGCGCTGCGCCGGGCCATCGAAGGCGGGCTGCCGACCTTTGCCGAATGTGGCGGGCTGATGTACCTGTCGCGCAGCATCACCTGGCAGGGCCGCACGGCGCAGATGGTCGGCGTGATCCCGGGCGACGCGGTGATGCACGCGCGCCCGCAGGGCCGTGGCTACGTGCACCTGCAGGCCACCGCCGCCCTGCCCTGGGCGCCGCTGGCCGAAGGGGCCACCGTGCGCGGCCATGAGTTCCACCATTCCAGTCTCGACAAGCTCGACCCGGGCGTCGGCTTCGCGTGGCGCGTGAAGCGCGGCCACGGCATCGACGGCCACCGGGATGGTGTTTGCGTGCACAAGCTGCTGGCGTCCTACGCCCACCTGCGCAGCGCCGCCGGCACCGACTGGGCGCCACGTTTCGTGGCCTTCGTGCGCAGCGAACGCGCACTGCGTGAAGCCGCCGCCGCGCCACGCGCGATGGCACCGAACGCCTGAACAGGAGCCCCTGGCGATGATCAGCAGCCTTCAACGCACCCTGCAGGTGGGCGAGCGCGCCGTGCGCACCGACAGCGAGGGTTACCTCGAGAACCTGAACGACTGGTCCGAGGACTTCGCCGTGGCACTGGCCCGCCAGGAAGGCCTGCAGCTCACGGCCGAACACTGGGAAGTGATCCGCTTCCTGCGCCAGCACTACCAGGAGCACGGCGTGCAGGCCCAGGTGCGCGTGATGATCCGCCACTTCACCGAAGCCTGGGGCGCCGAGCGCGGCAGCAACCACCACCTGCACGACCTCTTCCCCGTCGGCGGGCCGCAGAAGCAGGGCAACCGGCTGGCCGGTCTGCTGCGGACCAAGGGCGAACACTGAAAGGCCAACGACGATGTTCAACGTCACCTCCACCGCGGCGCAGGAACTGCTCGCCGCCGCCGCACGCAGCGACGCCGCCGGCATGGCCCTGCGTATCGCCGCACGCCAGACCGCCGACGGCTCCATCGAATACGGCATGGGCTTCGACGACGAGCGCGACGACGACGAGCCCGTCGCCTTCGACGGCCTGACCGTGCTGCTGGGCTCACCCAGCCGGCCGCTGCTGCAGGACACCGTGCTCGACTATGTCGAACTCGAACCCGGCCAGTACGGCTTCGTCTTCATCCCGCCCGGCGAAGTCCAGGGGGGCGGTGGCTGCGGCAGCGGCAGCGGCGAAGCGAAGACCCAGGGCGGCTGCGGCAGCGGGGGCTGCGGTGGCGGCAGCTGCGGCGCCTGAAGCGCCATCGAACGGCACATGGAGAACGGCATGAATTCCTTCGTCGACATCCCGGCCATGATGGCCGCCTGCCGCGCGGCTTGCGGCAAGGTCTACCTCGTCGGTGCCGGCCCCGGTGACGCCGAACTGCTGACGCTGAAGGCCGCGCGACTGCTGGCCCAGGCCGACGTTGTCGTCTACGACCACCTGGTGGGTGCCGACGTGCTGGCCCTCGTCGGCCCCGAGGCGCGGCGCCTCTACGTCGGCAAGGAGCGCAGCCACCACAGCATCCCCCAGGAAGGCATCAACGAACTGCTGGTGCGTCTGGCGCGCGAAGGCCGCACGGTGGTGCGGCTGAAGGGCGGCGACCCCTTCGTCTTCGGCCGCGGCGGCGAAGAGCTGCAGGTGCTGGCCACCGAGGGCATCCCCTTCGAGGTGGTGCCCGGCATCACCGCGGCCTGCGGCGTGGCCAGCTATGCCGGCATCCCGCTGACGCACCGCGATTACGCGCAAAGCTGCACCTTCGTCACCGGTCACCTCAAGGACGGCAGCTGCGACCTCGACTGGCCGGCGCTGGCACGGCCGCGCCAGACGGTGGTCATCTACATGGGCCTGTCGGGGCTGGCGACGATCTGCGCACGCCTCGTCGAACACGGCCTGCCGGCCAGCTGGCCTGCGGCGGTGGTGGCCCACGGCACGCTGGCCGAACAGCAGGTGGTCTGCGCCACGCTGGGCACGCTGGCCGAGGCCGTGGCGCAGGCCGGGCTGCAATCACCCGCGCTGACCATCGTCGGCGAGGTCGTCAAGCTGCGCGAAGAACTGCGCTGGTTCGAGCATGCCGCCGTCGGCGAGCACGCACCCACCCCCCTGTCCACCATCGAGGCCTGAACCGCATGACTTCCTTCCGCCACGCGGCCCTGCTGGCCAGCGCCCTTCTGACCGCCATCGGCGCGCAAGCCCAGCCCCAGGCGGTAGCCATGTCGCCCGCCTTCGCCGAAGCGATGTGCAGCGCCTGGAATGCCGAGACCACACTGACCGACGGCCTGGCCGAATCGGGCTGGGCGAAAAACGAAGGCGGCCGCGGCCACAAGGCGATGCAGATCTACCGCAGCGACTGCCCCAACAGCGCGCGCATCGAGATGCAGATCGCGCTCAAGGACAACAAGGCGCAATGTGTCTACGGCGGCACGGCGAAGTCCAGGGCGCTGGACAAGGGCACCGACTACCTGATGTGGGCCGAGACGCCGAAGTGGCGCGAGATGGGCGCCGGCAGCCTGGGCCCGATGCGCGCGATGATGTTCGGCAGCCTGAACTTCGAGGGCCCGAAGATGGAGGCCATGGGCAACATGGGCCCCTTCGGCGGTTTCCTGCTGCTGGTGGGCAAGGTGCCGGGCGACTGGAGCGCCTGCCCATAGAGTGAGCCCCCAAGCTCGCTTGCGCTCCCGCCGGCTGCCAGAGGCAGCCGGCCCTCGGGCCGTCCAAGCCCGCGCAGGCGGGCTTGGAGCCGCGGCCCTCTGACCCTCCGGGGGGGGGCCGTCCGCCAACGGCCCGGCAGAGCCGGTTCCGTGGCGGGAAGCTTGGTCACGGCCGCGCCGGTCGTGTGCGGCCGGCTCAGCGCAGGTTGGCGGCGCGCTCCTCGACGGCGAAAACCGCTGCCTCGACACGCGAGGTCAGATTCAGCTTGGCCAGGATGTGGCGCACGTGCAGCTTCACCGTGTCGTGGCTGATGTCGAGCGCACGGGCGATGGTCTTGTTGCTCTGGCCGCGCGCCAGGTGGTCGAGGATCTCGCACTCGCGCTGCGTCAACGAAGCCAGCAGACCTCGCCGGTCGGTGCCCTTGGCGCCGGCCTGCAGCAGCTGCGCCAGCTTCAGCGTCATCGCCGGCGCCACCGTCAGTTCGCCGCGCGCGGCGTTGCCGATGGCGGTGATGACGTCCTCGGGTTCCATGTCCTTGAGCAGATAACCCACGACGCCCGCACGCAGCGCGGCCGAGAGGTCGACCTCGGAGTCACTCATCGTCAGGATGACGGCCGGTGTCTCCAGGCCCTCGGCGCGGATGCGGCGCAGCAGCGTCAGGCCATCGGTGGCGGGCATGCGCAGGTCCAGCACCACCAGGTCGGGCTTCTGCTCGCGCAGCACGGTCAGCAGTTCGTCGGGGTCGGACAGCGCGGCCAGCACCTGCATGCCGCCGCGGTGGCTGAGCAGGTCGGACAGCCCGGTGCGGCACAGGGCGTGGTCGTCGACGAGCACGAGGCGGGGCGCGGCCATCAGTGTGCTCCCCGCTGGGCGGCGGCCGCCTGCGCCGGCGTCGCCGGAAACACCAGGCGCACACACGTGCCACCGCCGGGGCGTGCACCGGCCTCGAGAGTGCCTTCGATGCGGCGCGCGCGCTCGCGCATGATGTCCATGCCGTAGTGTGCACCGACGCAGGCCGTGGGGCGCGGCAGGCCAGCGCCGTCGTCTTCGACCCGGATCTCGACCAGGCCGTCGCCCGCGCTGCCCATGTGCAGCCAGGCATGGCGCGCCGCGGCATGGCGCACGATGTTGCTCAAGGCTTCCTGCACGATGTGGAAGACCTGCGACTCGCCCTCGGGCGACAGCGCCAGGCGCGGCAGTGCGTTGACGACCTCGAACTCGACGCCGCTGGCGCGCCTGAAGGACTCGACGGCAGCGTCCAACGCATGCAGCAGGCCCAGCGGGTCCATCGGTGCACGCAGGTGGGTGATGATGCCGCGCAGGCTGGCGTGAGCCTGGGTGACGGCGCAGCGCACGTCGTCGCAGTACTGCCGCGCGCGCTCGTCGTCGCGCGCGGCCATCGCGTCCTGCAGCAGCGGCAGCCGCATCTTCACGAAGGCCAGCGACTGGGCCAGCGAGTCGTGCACCTCGGCGGCCATCATCTGGCGTTCGCTCATCAGCCGGGCGTGCAGGTTCTCTTGTTCGAGACGGGCGTTGTTCAGCGCCAGGCCCAGCAGCTCCCCCACCGAACGCAGGATGGCCTGCACGTCCGCAGCCGGTTCTTCGCTGCCACTGAAGAAGAGGTTGTAGACACCCAGCACACGCCCCCGGTGCTGCAGCGGCACGGCCAGCAGGCGCTGGCAGGCCTGGCCGAAGAACTGGCCGGTGGAACGTTCGGCGCAGGCGCGCAGGTCGGTGGCCCAGACCAGCCGGTGGCCGTCGGCGGCAGCGCCGCAATGGCCGCAATGCGCATCGACGGCGGGGCGGCGGTCGCAGACGCCGGCTGGCAGACCCAGCGACGACACCAGCTCGAGCTGGTCGCCGGCCTCGGACAGCACGCGCACCGCACCGGCCTGGGCCCCGGCGAGGCGAACGATGGGGTCGAGGAATCGTTCGAGCAGGGCGCCCAGGTCGGCCTCGCTGCCCAAGCCGGCGGCAATGTCCACCAGCAGGCCGCCGTCGGGCACGGGCGGGCGGCCCGAGGCGGGCGGCAGCTTCAGTGCGAGTTCAGCAGGGTGCAAGGGCATGTCTGGGTCACCTGCCCTGGTCGGGCGGGCTTGTTGGCTTCGTGAATGCGCATATTTGAACCTTTCCGCAGCGCCAGCGCCATCGGGCTTCCCCCGCCTGCCGCCGCAGCGGGGCTGACCGCCCCCTTCGGCCGGACACCTGTCACGCCATGGACGTGACCCAGGTCAAGCGGCGCGAGCAGGGCGCTGCCTAGCATGGCAGCGCTGACTTGTCGTCGAACGGATGCGGGGCAGGTGCCTGGCGCCGTGCGCACTGGAGGCGTCACTCATGGACTTGCTCGACTTCGCTCGCGGCCCGGGCCTGGGGGTATCCCTGACCGTCTTCGCGCTCGGCACGCTCTGGCGGCTGTTCGCCGTGCTGCGCCTGCCGGCCATGACCGACCTGTCGCCTGCGCGGGAAGGCGCACCGTCCAGGACAAACGCTGCCCTCGGTGCCATTGCGCGCGGCTTCTGGCCGCGCCCCGAGTTCGGCGCCGCGGCCCGCGTCAGCACCGTCAACGGCTATGTGATGCATGTCGGCCTGGCGCTCATCGCCTTCGGCTACGCGCCGCACATCGCCTTCATCCAGCGGCTCACCGGTGTCGGCTGGCCGGCACTGCCCGACGCGGTGATGTACATCGCCTCGGGCGCCACCATGATTTCGCTGCTGCTGGCGCTGTGGACGCGCCTGGCCGACCCGGTGCGCCGCCTGATCAGCAACGCCGACGACTACCTCAGCTGGCTGCTCGTCTTCCTGCCCGTCTTCACGGGCATGGCGGTGATGACGGGGCCGTCGGAGACGCTGCTGGCGCGCGACGCCCTGCTCTACCGCACACCGCTGGCCGTGCACCTGCTGACGCTGGAACTGCTGCTGCTGTGGTTCCCGTTCGGCAAGCTGATGCACGCGGTGCTGTTCGCCTTCTCTCGCGGCGCCACCGGCATCCGCTTCAGCCATCGCGGGGTGAAGGTATGAGCGCTACCACCGCCACCGCCACCACCACCACCACCGCCGCAGCTGCCGCTTTCGACCGCCAGGGTGACACCCCCGACGAAGCCCGCGTCGACGCGGCGATGCGCAGCTTCGCCACCGACTTCGGCCGCACCGCCGCGCTGCACCTGGAAGCCTGCGTGCACTGCGGCCTGTGCGCCGAGGCCTGCCACTTCTACGTCACCACGGGCGACGCCAAGTACACACCGGTGCGCAAGCTCGAACCCTTCCGCCGCGCCTACCAGCGTGAAGCTGGCCCCTTCGCGCCGCTGGTGCGCGCGCTGGGCCTGGTGAAGAAGCCCAGCATCACCGACCTGCAGCAGTGGCAGGAACTGGTCTACGACTCGTGCAACATGTGTGGCCGCTGCACCCTGGCCTGCCCGATGGGCATCGACATCGCCGAGCTGGTGCGCGACGCCCGCCACGGCCTGTACAAGGCCGGCCTGATCCCCGAGCGGCTGGCGCTGATGGACCGCACGGCGCGGCAGTGGGGCAGCCCGGCCACGCCGCCGGAAGACCTGCCCGACATCCTGGCCGAGGCGGAAGAAGCCCACGGTGTGCCCATCCCCTGCGACCTGCCGCAGGCCGACGTGCTGATGACCGCCGCGCCGGCCGAACTGGGCGACCACACACAGGCGCTGGCCGCCGCAGCGCGCATCCTGCACCGCGCGGGTGTGCGCTGGACGATGCACCAGGGCGGCTACGACGCGTCGAACATCGGCTTCAACAACGGCGACGTCGAACTGCAGGAAAGGCTGACGCGTGCACTCATCGACACCGCGGTGAAGATCGGCGCCCACACCGTGCTGCTGCCCGAGTGCGGTCACGCCTACGGCGCGGCGCGCTGGGAAGCCGCGCGCTGGTATGGCGCGGCGCTGCCGGTGCGCGTGGTGCACATGACGGAGTACCTCGACGAGCTGATCGGCAGCGGGCGCATCCGCGTCAACAAGATCAGCGCCACCGCCACCTTCCACGACCCGTGCCAGATCGTGCGCCGCGGCGGGCTGGAAGCGGCAGCGCGGCGGCTGTTGGCCGCGCTGGGCTTCGAGCTCATCGAACTGCAGAACCACGGCGTGACGGGCTACTGCTGCGGCGGCGGCGGCGGCGTGGTGTCGAACCAGCGTGCCGCGCCCCTGCGCCAGAAGATCTTCGCGATGAAGCGCCATCAGGTCGAGGCCACCGGGGCCCAGCGCCTGGTGACGAGTTGCGGCCAGTGCCTCATCACGCTGGAGATGGGTGCGAAGCAGTCGGGCTGGGACAAACACCCGGAGAGTCTGATGGAACTGGTGGCTGCGCAACTGGCTGATTGACGCACGCGGCGGGCCATCCCCCATATGGGTTAGATGGTCATTACCCGTCCCGGGAGTAGACGCTGCTCGCCCCGGCTGCGCCTAATCCCGCCGGAGACAAGCCAGGTTGCACGTTGCTGCCGGCCCCACCAAAAGACACGATGCCGGCCACACCGCTGCACGACCCCACCGCCGCGCCGCTGCCTGCGGCCAGCCCGGCCACGCGCAACACCACCTGCTACATGTGCGCCTGCCGCTGCGGCATCCGCGTCCACCTGCGCGAGGGGGTGGATGGCCC
>CAMTUD010000009.1:0-12820 GCA_947084805.1 uncultured beta proteobacterium
CAGGGGTACCGCCGGCCGTCCTTCCCGCGCGCGGCCCTCGGCGCGGCCGGCGGACAGCGAGGCCTCGGTCTTCACCGGCCGCAACACCTTGCCCGACAGCGTCGAGAGCGCTGGCGGCGCGGCGCTGCGTGTCACCGTGCTCAACGGCAACCTCAGCTTCGTCAACCAGCCGCTGATGGTGGGCCACACACGTTCGATGTCGCTCTTCGGTACCGAGGCCGTGGTCAACACGCTGATCGGCGGCGCCATGAAGGCTTCGCTGGACGCCGGGCTCTACCCCGACCTGCCTGGCTCGCACCAGCTCTTCATGAACACGCGCACCGACCCCGACAACCCCTGGCGCGCGCCGCAGCCGGCCTGCGTGGTGGTGGTGGGCCTGGGCGACGAAGGCAAGCTCACCGAGCAGGAACTGGCGCGCAGCGTGCGCCAGGGTGTCATCGCCTGGGCCCAGCGCACGGCCGAAAACCCCGGCGGCGCGCCGTCGGCCATCGAGCTGGCCTGCACGCTGATGGGCAGCGGCGGTGTCGGCATGAACGCCAGCAACGCCGCACGGGCCATCGCGCAGGGCGTGCGCGACGCCAACGACCGCATCGTGCGCAGCGGCTGGCCGCTGGTGAGCGCGCTGACGCTCGTCGAGCTCTACCTCGAACGGGCGTCGGACGCCTGGAACGGCCTGCAGGTGCTGGCCGCCGCCACGCCCGGGCGCTTCGACGTCACGCCCACCATCCAGAGCGGCATCGGCCCCTTGCGCCGGCAGATGGACAGCGGCTACCGGGGTGCCGACTACGACTTCATCACCGCCACCAGCCCCAGCGACGACACCATCGCCTTTGCGCTCGACACCAAACGGGCCCGCACCGAGGTGCGCGCGCAGAGCACGCAGGGCAGGCTGCTGCGTGAACTGGTGGCCAAGGCCTCCACCGCCGGCAGCGGCGACACGCGGCTGGGCAACACCCTCTTCCAGCTGCTGGTGCCGCCCGAGGTCGAGCCCTTCCTGGCCGGCACCAGCCGCATGCTGCTGGAACTGGACGACAAGACCGCCGCCATCCCCTGGGAACTGCTGGACGCGCAGAACGACGACGGCGTGCGCAGCGACGTCCGACCGTGGGCCATCCGCACCCAGCTCATCCGCAAGCTGCGCCAGGACCATTACCGCCAGCAGGTGCAGGACGCCAGCGTCGACGACGCCGTGCTCGTCATCGGCGAACCCAAGGTCGACGCCGCCACCTACCCGCCGCTGCCCGGCGCGCGCAACGAGGCGCTGGCGGTCGTGGAAGCACTGGCCGGCCCCGGCGGCCTGCACGCGCAGCGTGTGACGGCGCTGGTGGACGACAACGACGCCATGAGCATCGTCAACGCGCTGTTCGAGCGCCGCTACCGCATCGTGCACGTCGCCGGCCACGGCGAAGCGGTGCTGAAGGACGCGGCCGGCAAACTCGTGAACAAGGGCGGCGTGGTGCTGTCGGACGGCACCTTCCTCGGCGCCGACGAGATCCAGAGCATGCGCACCGTGCCCGAGCTGGTGTTCGTCAACTGCTGCCACCTCGCGGCGCGCGACAGCGGCCGCGTGCTGCGCACCATCAACCGCGCCGAGTTCGCCTGGGGCGTGGCCGATTCGCTCATCGAGATCGGCGTGCGCTGCGTCATCGCCGCCGGCTGGGCCGTGGACGATGGGCCGGCGCAGGTTTTCGCCACCACCTTCTACCGCGAGATCCTCGACCGCAAGCCCTTCATCACCGCCGTGGCCACGGCACGCGAAGCGGCATGGAACGCCGACCGCAACAGCAACACCTGGGCCGCCTACCAGGCCTACGGCGACCCGAACTGGACCTACCGCCGCAACGCCGGCGACGTGGCCAGCGCACCGCCGCCGCCACGCGAGGAATTCGACGGCGTGGCCTCGCCGCTGGGCCTGGCGCTGGCGCTCGAAGAGCTGGCCGTGAAGTCGAAGTTCATGCGCGCCGATGCCGCCACGCAGCTGGAAAAGGCCCGCCACCTGGAAGCGCGCTTCGGCGCGTTGTGGGGCGGCATGGGCGCGGTGGCCGAGGCCTTCGGCCTGGCCTATGCCGAAGCCGGCGACCGCGACGACGCCATCCGCTGGTACGAACGTGCACTGCAGTGCAACGATGCCAGTGCGTCGATCAAGGCCCACGAGCAGCTGGGCAACCTGCGCGCCCGCCGCGGCTGGGCGCGCGCCGACGCGGCCACCACGAAGGCGGCACTGGACGCGGCACGCAGCGACATCACGCGCGCGCTGCAGGACCTGCAGGCGCTGTCGAGCCTGCAGCCGACGATGGAGCGGCACAGCCTGTGCGGTTCGGCCTGGAAACGCCTGGGCATGCTGGAACGGCGCGCCGGCCGTGCGGCCGAGGCCCGCCAGGCGCTGCTCTCGGCGGCCGAGGCCTACCGCAAGTCCGAAGCACTGGCCGTGGCGACGCAGATGCCGGCCGTTTTCTATCCGGCCCTCAACCGCATGGCGCTGGAACTGGTGGCCAACCTGGGGCAGCCGGGCTGGGCCGGCTTCGACACCGAGGCCAACGCCAGCGTGCAGCGCCAGTTGCAGTCCAATGCCACCGACGACCCCGACTTCTGGTGTTTCGCGGGCCTCATCGAGCTCGAGATGTACGAGGCGGTGGCCGCCGGCGCGCTGGCCGATACGCTGGCCCAGCTGCAGGACCGCTACGCCGAGCTCTATGGGCGTGTGGCCGGGCGCAACCTCTGGGGTTCGGTGGCCGACCAGGCCAACTTCGTGCTCACGGCCTACACCGAGCAGGCGCCCGGCCCCGAGGCCGAAGCCGCCGCCACGCTGCTCGCGGTGCTGAAGGGCTACGCGAAGTAGCGGTTCCGGCCCGCACGCGTGAAGCCGCGTGCGGGCTCAGCGCCCGCCGGTGACGTCGAGGATGGCGCCGGTGGTGTAGCTGGACAGCGGCGACAAGAGCCACACGATGGCCTGCGCCACCTCGTCGGCGCTGCCGGCACGCTGCATCGGCACCGTCGGCGCCAGGCGCTTTGCGCGGTCGGGCTGGCCACCGCTGGCGTGGATGCCGGTCTCGATGATGCCCGGCCGCACGGCGTTCACGCGCACACCCTCGGCCGCCACCTCGCGCGCCAGGCCGACGGTGAAGCTGTCCACCGCGCCCTTGGCCGCGGCGTAGTCGACGTACTGGCCCGCCGCGCCCAGCCGCGCCGCCGCCGAGCCGAGGTTGACGATGCTGCCGCCTTCGCCGCCGTGGCGGGTGCTCATGCGGCGCACGGCTTCGCGCGCGCAGACCATGGTGCCGAAGACGTTGATGGCCAGCATGCGCTGCAGGCGCACGCCGCTCATCTCGTCCAGGCGCGCGGCCACGTCGACCACGCCGGCGTTGTTCACCAGGCCGGCGAGCAGCCCGCCGCCGTCGCGTGCATGGCGGTCGAGCGTGGCGAACATCGCGCGCACCTGGCCCTCGTCGGCGACGTCGGCGCACAGCGTCAGCGCGCGCCGGCCCTGGGCGCGAACGGCGTCGGCCACGGCCTCTGCGGCGCCTTCGTCGTGGGCGTAGTTGACGGCGACGTCCCAGCCTTGGGCAGCGGCCAGGCGCGCGGTGGCGGCACCGATGCCGCGGCTGGCGCCGGTGATGAGCAGAAGCGGTGCAGCAGGCATGCGTGCATTGTCTCGCGAGCGCCGCAGCCGCGGCCGTGTGTGGCAAGGGGCGCATCCCGATGGGCGCCGCCGCGGGCGTGGGCGAAAATGCCGGGCAAGTTCCGAACAACCGACGGAGACAGACGATGCAAAGAAGACACCTGCTGCAGGCCACCACGGCCGCCCTGCTGGCCGCGCCGGCCTTCCTGCGCGCGCAGGCGGTCGAGAAGCCCAAGCTCACGCTGGCCGTCGGCGGCAAGAACCTGCTGTACTACCTGCCGCTGACCATCGCCGAGCAGCGCGGCTACTTCAAGGACGAGGGCCTGGACGTCACCATCGTCGACTTCGCCGGCGGCGCGCGTGCGCTGCAGGCGGTGGTCGGCGGCAGCGCCGATGTCGTCAGCGGCGCCTTCGAGCACACGGTCAACATGCAGGCCAAGGGCCAGCGCATGCGCGCCTTCGTGCTGCAGGGCCGGGCGCCGCAGATCGTGCTGGGCGTCAACCCGAAGACGATGCCCAACTTCAAGACCGTGGCCGACCTGAAGGGCAAGAAGATCGGCGTCACGGCGCCGGGCAGTTCGACCAACGTGATGGTGAACTTCATCCTGGCCAAGGCGGGGCTGAAACCTTCTGACGTGTCGATCATCGGCGTCGGTGCGGCGCAGGGTGCCGTGGCGGCGATGCGCGCCGGGCAGATCGACGCCATCAGCAACCTCGACCCGGTGATCACGCTGCTGCAGCGCAGCGGCGACCTGAAGATCGTCAGCGACACCCGCATCGTGGCCCAGGCCGAGCAGGTTTTCGGCGGCCCCATGCCGGCGGCCTGCCTGTACGCACCGCAGTCCTTCATCGACAAGAACCCGGCCACCACGCAGGCCCTGGCCAATGCCATCGTGCGCGCCGACAAGTGGATCCAGGCCGCCGGCGCGGGTGACATCATCAAGAACGTGCCCGAGGGCTACCTGCTGGGCGACCGCGCCGTCTACATCGACGCCTTCCTGGCCGCCAAGGGCGCGCTGTCGCCCGACGGCAGTTTCCCCGAGAAGGGCGCCGACACCGCCTTCCGCGCGCTGGCCAGCATCGACGCCGAGATCGCCAAGGCCCAGCTCGACCTGACCGCGGTGTGGACCAACGACTTCGTGAAGAAGGCCAACACCAAGTACCCCAAGGGTTGAATGAGGCCCCCAAGCTCGCGAGCGCTCGCTACCCCCCGAGGGGGCCGTCCGCCTACGGCCCGGCAGAGCCGGATCCGTGGCGGGAAGCTGGATCGGCGACTCGGGGGCCACTGACGCAATGAACAGCCCCGCCTTGTCGCTGCAGGACGTGTCCTGCACGTTTGTCAGCAAGGACAGCCCCGGCCAGCGCTACACCGCGGTGCGCGACGTCACGCTCACCGTGGGGGCGGGCGAGTTCGTCAGCGTCGTCGGCCCCACCGGCTGCGGCAAGAGCACGCTGCTGAACGTGGCCGCCGGGCTGCTTGCGCCCAGCACGGGCAGCGTGCAGGTTTTCGGCCAGGCCTTGCAGGGCGTCAACCCGCGCGCCGGCTACATGTTCCAGGCCGAAAGCCTGATGCCCTGGCGCACCGCCCTGGGCAACGTGATGGCCGGGCTGGAGTTCCGCGGCGCGCCGGACGCGCAACCGCGTGCCGAGGAGTGGCTGCGCCGCGTCGGCCTGGGCGGCTTCGGCGACCGCTACCCGCACCAGCTCTCGGGTGGCATGCGCAAGCGCACGAGCCTGGCGCAGACGCTGGCGCTCGACCCCGACATCATCCTGATGGACGAGCCCTTCTCGGCGCTCGACATCCAGACGCGGCAGCTGATGGAAAACGAGGTGCTGGCGCTCTGGCAGGCGGGCGAGCGCCGGGCCGCCCCAAGCGAGCCCAGCGCCCCCCTGGGGGGCCGGCGCGAAGCGGCGGGGGGCCAAGGCCGCAAGGCGGTGCTGTTCATCACCCACGATCTCGACGAAGCCATCGCCATGAGCGACCGCGTCGTGGTGCTCAGCGCCGGCCCCGCCAGCCACCCGATCGGCGAATTTGTCATCGACATGCCGCGCCCGCGCGACGTCGCCGAGATCAAGACCACGCCGCGTTTCATCGAGCTGCACGCCGCCATCTGGGCCGTGCTGCGCGACGAGGTGCTGAAGGGCTACGCGCAGCAGCTGCAGGTGAAGGCGACCGCATGAAGTATTTGCGGCTGTGGCAGGCCAGCCTGCTGGTGGCGATCTTCACCTTCTGGTGGGCGATGACCACGCCCGGCCTGCTGCCGACCTTCATGTTCGACAACGACCGCCAGGCCGCGTTCTTTTTCGGCGAGCCGTTGAAGGTGCTGGCGCGCATCTGGGTCTGGTTCGTCACCGAGGCCGACATCTACCGCCACCTGGCGGTGACGCTGATCGAAACCCTGCTGGCCTTCGGCGTCGGCTCGACGCTGGGCCTGGGCGCCGGGCTGTGGCTGGCGCTTTCGCCGATGGCCAGCGCCATCCTCGAGCCCTATGTGAAGGCGGCCAACAGCATGCCGCGCATCATCCTGGCGCCGATCTTCAGCGTCTGGTTCGGCCTCGGCATCGCCAGCAAGGTGGCCCTGGGCGTGACGCTGGTGTTTTTCATCGTCTTCTTCAACGTCTACCAGGGCGTGAAGGAGGTCAGCCCCGTGGTGCTGGCCAACGCGCGCATGCTGGGCGCGAACAGGAAGCAGCTGCTGCGCCATGTCTACCTGCCCAGCGCCACGAGCTGGGTCTTCAGCAGCCTGCACACCAGCGTCGGCCTGGCCTTCGTCGGCGCGGTGGTGGGTGAATACCTGGGGTCGAGCCAGGGCGTGGGCTACCTCATCCTGCAGGCCGAAGGCACCTTCGACATCAACACCGTGATGGCCGGCATCCTGGTGCTGACAGCGTTTGCGCTGGTCATCGACGCCGCCGTGGGACGCGTCGAGCGCCACCTGATGAAGTGGCAGCCGCGCGCCGGAGAGACCGAAAAGCTCTGACGAACGCCCGCGAGACCGCCGGTTCAGAATGGCGGCCATCGCACCCGCAGTTCAGAGATCCGGCGAACGCCATGGCCAAAGACTTCGACACCCTGGAGGACAGCAACCGCTCCTCCAACCCCAGCATCCACGAGGTGTCCGACCCCGCCCGGCGCACGCTGCTGCGCGGCAGCCTGGGTCTGTCGCTGGGTGCGCTGCTGGCGCCGGTGGCCGGCTGCGCGGCCATGCCGGGCGACGCGGGCGGCAGCGGGCCGGCGCTGGGCTTCAGCCCGGTGACCGCCTCGGCCGCCGACGGCGTGATCGTGCCACCCGGCTACACCGCCACGCCTTTGGCGCCCTGGGGCGAGCCGGTGGGCATCGCCGGGGCCATGCCGGCCTTCAAGTTCGACGCCAGCAACAGCGCCGAAGAGCAGGCGGTGCAGATGGGCATGCACCACGACGGCCTGCACTACTACGCGCTCGACGGTTCACGTCGCGGCCTGCTGGCGGTGAACCAGGAGTACACCGACGAAGGCCTGCTGCACCGCGACGGCCAGAGCACCTGGACGCCGGACAAGGTGCGCAAGTCACAGGCCGCGCACGGCATCAGCGTGATCGAGATCGAGCAGCGCGACGCCCGCTGGGACGTCGTGCGGCCATCGCGTTTTGCGCGGCGCATCACGGCCCACACGCCCTTCACCATCGGCGGCCCGGGCGCCGGCCACGCCATGATGAAAACCGCCGCTGACCCGGCCGGTCGCACCGTGCTGGGCACCATCGGCAACTGCGCCAGCGGCAAGACGCCCTGGGGCACCTACCTCTCGGGCGAGGAGAACTGGGCCAACTACTTCACCGCCGCCGACACCCCCACAGCGCACGAGCGGCGCTGGGGCATCAACAAGGCCACCTGGTACCGCTGGCCCGAGCACGACCCGCGCTTCGACACCGTGCGCAACCCCAACGAGCCCAACCGCTTCGGCTGGATCGTCGAGGTCGACCCGATGGACCCCACGAGCACCCCCGTCAAGCGCACCGCGCTCGGCCGCGCCGCACACGAAGGCGCCTGGGTCGCGGTGACGAAGGACGGCCGCGCGGTGGTGTACTCGGGCGAGGACGCACGCTTCGAGTACATCTACAAGTTCGTCAGCCGCGACAAGATCTCACCGGCCGGCAACGGCAAGACCGCAGCGCAGGCCAACGCCACGCTGCTGGACCACGGCACGCTCTACGTGGCGCGTTTCGACGCCGACGGCCGCGGCCGCTGGCTGCCACTGGTGCACGGCCAGGGCCCGCTGACCGCGGCCAACGGTTTTGCCGACCCCGGCGAGGTGGTGATCAAGGCGCGCCAGGCGTCCGACCTGCTGGGCGCCACCAAGATGGACCGGCCCGAGTGGCTGGCCATCGACGAGCGCAGCGGCTGGGTCTATTGCACGCTGACCAACAACAGCCGCCGTGGCACCGATGGCAACCCGGGTGTCGACGCCGCGAACCCGCGCGCCAACAACACCATGGGCCACATCATCCGCTGGAAGGAAGACGGTGGCTTCGCCGGCGAGGCCTTCGAATGGAACCACCTGCTGCTGGCGGGTGACCCGGCCAACACCCGCGCCGAGGCCAAGGGCAACGTCAAGGGCGATGTACTCGCCGGCCCCGACACCATCGCCTTCGACCACCGCGGCGTGCTGTGGATAGGCACCGACCACGACGCCAGCGGCCAGGGCGAATTTGCGCGCATGGGCAACAACGCGCTGCTGGCCTGCAACCCGGTCAGCGGCGAGGTGCGGCGTTTCCTCGTCGGCCCGCCGCGCTGCGAGATCACCGGCTGCACCTGGACACCCGACGGCCGCACGATGTTCCTCAACATCCAGCACCCGGGCTCGGGCTCGCCGCGCAACGGCAGCAACCCGCGGCAGTTCTCGAACTGGCCCGACTTCAACCCCGTCGGCCGACCGCGCTCGTCGACCGTGGTGGTGCGGCGCACTGACGGCGGCGTGATCGGAACGTGACTTCTTGGCTGTCGGGGATTTTTACGTCCCGAACCAGCCAACGGCTGCGCTGCGTGCAAGTCCTTGGTCAGGAACCGGCGGCCGTCACCACCCGGTTGCGCCCGCCGTCCTTGGCGCGGTACAGCGCCTCGTCGGCGTGTTGCAGCAGCGCCGCCAGCTCGTAGAGCGGCGCGGCCGCCACGCCGATGCTCACCGTCAGCTGCAGCGGGGTGCCGCACACCGCCTGCCAGTGGTGGGCAGCCAGGCGCTCGCGCAGGCGTTCGCAGACCTCGGCGGCGCCGTCCAGCGCCAACCCGGGCAGCACGAGCACGAACTCCTCGCCGCCGTGGCGCACCAGCACGTCGCCGGTGCGCATGTTCTCGCGCAGCAGGCGGGCCACTTCCACCAGCACCGCGTCGCCCACGGCGTGGCCGTAGCGATCGTTGATGCTCTTGAAGCGGTCGATGTCCATCTGCGCCAGCGCCAGCGGCTGCCCGCTGCGCTGCGCGGCAGGCAGCAGTTCGGCACAGCGCGCCGCCAGGTGGCGGCGGTTGCCCAGGCCGGTCAGCGGGTCGCGCTCGGCACGCGCGATGGCTTCGGCGGCGCGCTCGCGCTGGTGCTGCGCCTCCAGGCGCGCCTGCTCGGCCTGCCACTGCGCATGCTGGGCCTCGGTGCGGGTGACGAAGAGCTGCGATTGCGCGCGCAGCTGCGCCATCGTGCGCCGCCGCTCGACCTTTTCGACGGCCTCGAAGTGCGCCAGCGCGTCGGCGTGGCGCCCGAGGGCGCGGCAGGCGCGGTAGGCCACGTGCCGGGCCCGCACCAGCGTCTGCGGCGGCGGGTCGCTGCCCATCTCTGTCACCAGCGCCGCCATCGTCTCCAGGGCGGCGGCCGGGGCATGGCGGGCCAGCAGCCAGGCGCCCAGCGTCGCCTGGACACGCCAGCCGTGGGCCAGCAGCCCGCGCTCGAGCGCCAGGCGGTGGCTTTCGCGCAGCAGCGGTTCGGCGGCGTCGATTTCTCCCTGGTAGAGCATCACCTCGCCCAGGTTGCCCAGCACCGCAACACGGTAGGTCGGGTCGATCAGCTGCGGCAGCAGTTCACGCGCCTGTTCGCCGGCACGACGTGCCAGCTGCAGCACTTCCTGCACCTCGGCCTCGCTGCCGACCTCGAGCAGCCGGTGCAGGATGCCGATGGCCGTCGCACACAAGGCGTTGACGGCCATCAGCATCGGCATCACGGGCTCGGTCGCCCCTGCGTCGGCGCTGGCGGGGCGGTGGTCGCGCAACGCCTGTTCGAGCAGGCGCACCGCCTGCCACGAGTCGCCCATGCGCTCGAAGCAGATCGCCAGCGCCAGCGTGGCGGTCAGCGCGGCGCCGTTGTGCACTTCACCCGCCGTGCTGCTGACGAGTTCGTGTGCGGCGCCGAGCGCAACGTCGAAGGCGCCGGACTCGCTGCCGGCCAGCGTCACCAGGCGCAGCAGCTCCCGCCGCTCGGCCAGCAGTTCGGGCGCGGCAAACAAAGGCCGCGCGTGCTGCGCCTGGGCCATCAGCGCATCGTGCTCGCCCAGGCGCAGCAGGTGGGTGCAGAGCCACAGCGTCGCGCGCGCCTCATCGTGCGGGCGGCCGAGCCCGGCTGCCAGTTCGCGGGCGCGGCGCGCGGCTTCAGCGCCTTCGGCCGGGCGTGCGCCCCCCGCCGGCTCGGCGGTGGCCATGCAGGCTTGCAGCTCCGCACAGGCGGCCTGGCCGCCTTCGAAGCGTGCGTTCACGACGGCACCCCGGATGTCCTCATCCAGGCCATATCGACGGCCACCGACGCAAATGAAGGGCCGCGCGCGTACTGCAGGCGCGGCCGCGCGCTCACTTCGCCGTCGGCATGACGAACTCGGCGCCCTTGGCAATGCTGTCGGGCCAGCGCTGCATCACGCTCTTCTGCTTGGTGTAGAAACGCACGCCCTCTTCGCCGTAGGCGTGCATGTCGCCGAAGAGGCTCTTCTTCCAGCCGCCAAAGCCGTGCCAGGCCATCGGCACCGGAATCGGCACGTTGATGCCGACCATGCCCACCTGCACGCGCCGGCTGAACTCACGCGCCACGCCGCCGTCGCTGGTGAACAGCGCCACGCCGTTGCCAAACTCGTGGGCGTTCACCAGCGCCAGCGCATCAGCGAAAGTGGGCACACGCACACATGCCAGCACCGGGCCGAAGATCTCTTCCTTGTAGATGCGCATCGAAGGCAGCACGTGGTCGAAGAGCGTGCCGCCGGTGAAAAAGCCGGCTTCGCAGCCCGGCACCTGCAGGCCGCGACCGTCGACGACGAGCTGCGCGCCTTCCTGCACACCGATGCCGATGTAGCCCTCGATGCGGTCGCGCGCCTCGCGCGTGACGATGGGGCCCATCTCGGCGTCGAGCTCCATGCCGTTGCTGATCTTGAGCGCATGTGCACGTTCGGCCAGCTTCGGAACGAGGCGGTCGGCCACGTCGCCCACCAGCACGGCCACCGAGATCGCCATGCAGCGTTCGCCGGCCGAGCCGTAGGCGCTGCCGATGAGCGCGTCCACCGCCTGCTCGAGGTTGGCGTCGGGCATCACCACCATGTGGTTCTTGGCACCGCCCAACGCCTGCACCCGCTTGCCGTGGTGGGCGCCGGTTTCATAGATGTATTGCGCGATGGGCGTGGAGCCGACGAAGCTCAGCGCCTTGACGTCGGGGTGGTGCAGCAGCGCGTCGACCGCGACCTTGTCGCCGTTGATGACGCTGAACACGCCGTCGGGCAGGCCCGCTTCCTTCAGCAGCTGGGCCATGAAGAGCGCCGGGCTGGGGTCACGCTCGCTGGGCTTCAGGATGAAGGCGTTGCCGCACGCCAGCGCCACCGGGAACATCCAGCACGGCACCATGCACGGGAAGTTGAAGGGCGTGATGCCGGCCACCACGCCCAGAGGCTGGCGCAGCGTCCAGTTGTCGATGCCGGTGGAGACCTGGTCCGTGTAGTCGCCCTTCAGCAGTTGCGGCACGCCGCAGGCGAATTCGACGATGTCGATGCCGCGGCTGACCTCGCCCTGGGCGTCGGTGAACACCTTGCCGTGCTCGGCGGTGATCATCGCCGCCAGGGTGTCCTTGTGGCGGTTCATCAGCGCCAGGAAGTTGTTCATCACGCGCGCGCGGCGGATCGGCGGCGTTTCGCCCCAGGCGGGCTGTGCGGCCACGGCGGCGGCCACGGCGGCGTTGACGTCGGCCTCGCTGGCCAGCAGCACCTGGCGCGCGGCGGCGCCGGTGGCGGGGTTCCACACCGTCTGGGCGCGTGTGCCGCTGCCGCGATTCGCGGCGCCGGCGATCCAGTGCGTGAGGTCGGCGGTGTGGGTGTGGGGCTCGGGTGCGCGCATGGCGGGGCTCCGGTGACGGTAGGCGGAAAGGCAGACAGCCAAGCAGTCTAACCAGACCCGCCGCCGGCCTGCGCGTGCCCTGCACCGCCGCGCGACGCGCCCAAAAAAGAACCCGCTGCTTGCGCAGCGGGTTGTTGCAAGTCCTCCGAGGAGGACGTCGTTGGGACCGGGTGGGCGCCGTGCTGCAGGACAATCAGATCCAGCGCGGCGCCACTGAAGCCTGAATCTAGCGGGCGCCGCGCAGCAACCACATCCCTAATGGAGGGGAAACCACATGAGTGTCGCGAACACGCCCGGGCTGTCGGACACCGACCTGGTGCGCCTGGAGACCCTGCTCGACGGCCTGCCGCCGCCGCTGCAACCGATGGACGTGAGCGCACTCGACGGCTACCTCTGCGGCGTGCTGCTGCAGCCGCGGCCGGTGCCGGCCGAGCACTGGCTGCCCCGCATCAGCGACATGGACGGCCGCCCGGCCCCGGCGAGCCCTGCGCTCGACGAACTGCAGGCGCTGGTGCACCGCCGCCACGCCGAACTCGACCAGGCGATCGCGCAGCGCCAGTGGTTCGACCCCTGGATCTACCAGATGGAAGACGCCGACGGCCCGTCGGAATGTGTGCTGCCCTGGGTGGCCGGCTTCGCCGCGGCGATGGAGGCCTTTCCGGCCCTGATGGCGATGAGCGACACCGAACTGGTCGAACCGCTGGCCTTGCTGTTCATGCACTTCGACCCCGAAGACCTGGAAGACGCCGACGCGCTGCTCGAGGTGATCGAAACGCTGGAGCCGCCGTCCGACCTGGCCGAAGCGGTACAGGAAGATCGGAAGAGCACACGTCTGAACTCCAGTCACTGATGGCTACATCTCGTATGCCGTCTTCTGCTTGA
>CAMTUD010000010.1:0-30650 GCA_947084805.1 uncultured beta proteobacterium
CCGAGAAGGAGTTCCCCGACGGCATCCCCGCCTTCGGCGCCGACGCCCTGCGCTTCATGATGGCCAGTTACGCCACGCTGGGCCGCAACATCAACTTCGACACCAAGCGCTGCGAGGGCTACCGCAACTTCTGCAACAAGCTCTGGAACGCCACCAAGTTCGTGTTGATGAACTGCGAGGGCCAGGACTGCGGGCTGAAGGAACACACCAGGGCCGATTGCGCCGCGCCGGTGCTCGACGCGGCAGGCCAGGTGGTGACGCCGGCCGGGGCCTTCCACGGCTACATGCGTTTCAGCATGGCCGACCGCTGGATCAGCGGCGAGCTGCAGCGCGTGGAAGCGGCGGTGGCGCAGGGCTTTGCCGACTACCGGCTCGACAACGTCGCGAACGCGATCTACACCTTCGTGTGGGACGAGTACTGCGACTGGTACCTGGAAATCGCCAAGGTGCAGATCGCCACGGGGGGTGACGCGGAGCAGCGCGCCACGCGCCGCACGCTGATCCGCACGCTGGAAACCGTGCTGCGCCTGCTGCACCCGCTGGCGCCCTTCATTACCGCCGAACTGTGGGACACCGTGGCGCCGGTCGCCGGCCTGAAGACGACCGACAGCATCGTCACCGCGCGTTACCCCGAGGCGCAGTTGCAGAAGGTCGACCCGAAGGCCGATGCCTGGGTGGCGCGGCTGAAGGCCGTGGCCGCCGAGACACGCCGGCTGCGCAGCGAGATGGGCCTGCCGCCGGGCGAACGGGTGCCGCTGCTGACGCTGGGCGACGGGGCCTTCGTCACCAGCGCCGCACCGCTGCTGAAGGCGCTGGCGCGGCTGGCCGACGTGCAGACCTTCGCCGACGAAGCGGCCTTCGCCGCCGCGACGCAGGCCGCGCCGGTGGCGATGAACGGCGACCTGCGGCTGGCGCTGCACGTGCAGATCGACGTCGCCGCCGAGACCACGCGCCTGTCCAAGGAGATTGCGCGGCTGCAGGGCGAGATCGTCAAGGCCGAGGCCAAGCTCGGCAACGAGAGCTTCGTCGCGCGGGCGCCGGCGGCGGTGGTGGCGCAGGAGCGAGCCCGCATCGCCGACTTCCAGCAGGCGCTGCAAAGGTTGCAGGGGCAGCTGTCGCGCTTGGCCGTGGCCGGGTGAGGCCGACACCGCCGCGGGCGGCCGCGGTCTGAGCCAAAGCGCACAGAAGGCCGCCCGGGCGCCGTGAAAGAATGAAATCTGTCCTGCACCCGGCGCACACGAGCATGCTGATCCAGAAAGCCATCTTTCCCGTCGCCGGCCTCGGCACGCGTTTCCTGCCCGCCACCAAGGCGCAGCCCAAGGAGATGCTGCCGGTGGTCGACAAGCCACTGATCCAGTACGCGGTCGAAGAAGCCTACGCGGCCGGCGTGCGCGAGATGATCTTCGTCACCGGCCGCCACAAGCGCCCGATCGAAGACCACTTCGACATGACCTACGAGCTGGAAGTGGCGCTCGAGAAGGCCGGCAAGGAAGAGCTGCTGGAGGTGGTGCGCAGCGTCAAGCCCGACGACATGGAGTGCATCTACGTGCGCCAGGCGCAGGCCCTGGGCCTGGGCCACGCCGTGCTGTGCGGGCAGCGCCTGGTGGGCAACCACCCGTTTGCGGTGCTGCTGGCCGACGACCTGATGGTCGGCAGCCCGCCCGTGCTGGCGCAGATGGTCGAGCAGTTCGACGAATGGCGCGCGTCCATCCTGGCCGTGCAGGAAGTGCCAGCCGAGCACACACGCCGCTACGGCATCGTCGCCGGCACGCAGGTCAACGAACGTGTGATGGACGTGACCCGCATCGTCGAGAAGCCCGCGCCGGAAGACGCGCCTTCGCGCCTGGGCGTGGCCGGCCGCTACATCCTGACGCCCGGTGTCTTCCACGAGATCTCTACCCAGCCGCGCGGCGTGGGTGGCGAGATCCAGCTCACCGACGGCATCGCTTCCTTGCTGCGGCGCGAGAAGGTCTTCGCCTACCGCTACGAAGGCAAGCGCTACGACTGCGGCAGCAAGGAAGGTTTCCTGGAAGCCAACGTCGAACTGGCACTTGCCCACCCGCAGCTGGGCCCGGGTTTCAAGCAGTTCCTCAAGGGCCTGGCGCTGTAGCTCAGCGTCGACGCAGCACGTGCAGGAAGTCTGCGCCTGCGGCTTTCTGCTCCACCAGCTCGTTGCCGGTCTGGCGCGCAAAAGCCTGGAAGTCGCGCATCGACCCGGGGTCGGTGCTGACCACACGCAGCAACTCGCCGCTGACCATGTCGGCCAGGGCCTTCTTGGCCTTCAGGATGGGCAGCGGGCAGTTCAGGCCGCGGGTGTCGAGTTCCTTGCTGACGTCCATGTCTGGCTCTCTTGTCGTGTGGGCTGGCGACGCGCCGTCGCGATTCAGGTCTTGGGCGGCAGTTCGATGAATTGCGGCTCGTGGCCGCGGCTGCGCAACCAGTCGGCGAGCGCGAAGCCGGTGCCGGCGCGCCAACAGCGCAGGTCCTGCGGCTCGAACAGCTTGTACTCGGCGAGTTCCGGTGACAGCCGCACCTCGCCGCGCGCCTGTGCATGGTAGGCGATGATGACCTGGTTCATGCGCTGGAAGTCATAGACACCGACGAGCGCCAGGTGGTCGACCTGCAGCGAGGTTTCTTCCAGCACCTCGCGCGTGATGCCCTGCTCGGGTGTCTCGCCGGCTTCCATGAAACCGGTGATGAGCGCAAACAGCCGCCCCGACCAGGCGGCATTGCGCGCCAGCAGCACCTGGCCGCCGCGGTCGGTGCATTCGACGATGGCCGCCAGCACCGGCGTCGGGTTGTTCCAGTGTGTCCAGCCGCAGGCCGCGCAGCGCAGCCGCGACTTCGGGCCGCCGTCTTCGTCTTGCGTCAGCCAGGCCAGCGCAGTGCCGCATTGCAGGCAGAACCGGACCGAGGCCGCCGTCGAGTTCATGCGATGCCCGCACTATCAAGCGTCCCGCCGCGGAACCGGCTTCGCCGGGCCGCTGGCGGACGGCCCCCTCGGGGGGTAGCGAGCGCAAGCGAGTTTGGGGGCCCCATGTCAGGCGGGGAAGACGCCGGTCGACAGATAACGGTCGCCGCGGTCGCAGACGATGAACACGATGGTGGCGTTTTCCACCTGCTGCGCCAGCTGCAGCGCCACCCAGCAGGCGCCGGCGGCCGAGATGCCGGCGAACAGGCCTTCTTCGGCGGCCATGCGGCGCGCCATCGCCTCGGCGTCGGCCTGGCTCACGAGCCGCAGTTCGTCCACCGCCGTGGCGTCGTAGATCTTCGGCAGGTAGGCCTCGGGCCATTTGCGGATGCCCGGGATGCGGCTGCCTTCGCTGGGCTGCGCGCCGACGATCCTCACCGCCGGGTTCTGCGACTTCAGGTAACGCGAGACGCCGGTGATGGTGCCCGTGGTGCCCATGGCGCTGACAAAGTGCGTCACGCGGCCCGCCGTATCGGCCCAGATCTCGGGGCCGGTGGTCTCGAAGTGCACACGCGGGTTGTCGGCGTTGGCGAACTGGTCGAGCACCCGGCCCTTGCCGTCCTTCTGCATCTGCTCGGCCAGGTCACGGGCGTATTCCATGCCGCCCGAACGCGGTGTGAGGATGAGTTCGGCGCCGAAGGCCTTCATGGTCTGCGCGCGTTCGATCGACAGGTCCTCCGGCATGATCAGCACCATGCGGTAACCACGGATCGCCGCGGCCATCGCCAGCGCGATGCCGGTGTTGCCCGAAGTGGCCTCGATCAGCGTGTCGCCGGGGCGGATCTCGCCACGCTGCTCGGCACGGCGGATCATGCTGATGGCGGGCCGGTCCTTCACCGAGCCCGCCGGGTTGTTGCCCTCCAGCTTGCCCAGCACGACGTTGCCGCGCGCCGAACCCGCCGCGCCGGGCAGCCGCTGCAGCGCCACCACCGGCGTGCCACCGATGGCGTCTTCCAGGGTCTTGTAGGCGGGTGGGGCCGATGGGTTCATGGCGCGGGCTCCTGCTGCGGGGCACGATTGTCGCAGCGCCTCCGCCGGCCGCTGCAGCGGCACGGACAAGGCCGCGTGTGATAATCATTCCAGCCTCGGGAAGCCCCCGCGGCATGCTGCCCCCGTGACGAAATCGGTAGACGTAGCGGATTCAAAATCCGCCGCCGCAAGGCGTGCCAGTTCGAGTCTGGCCGGGGGCACCAACCGGGCGCTTTGCCAAGCGCCTGCCAGCCCGTAGAACGGCCTCCACTGTCGCCCCCGCCCTGCGCCGCATGCCGCCGATCCCGACGCTGACCAAGAACCTGATGCTGGCCTGCACGGCCATCTTCTGCCTGCAGCAGATCGTTTTCCTGCAGGGGCTGTTTGCGCTCTACCCGTTCAACAGCGGCAACTTCATGCCCTGGCAGGTCGTCACCTACGCCTTCCTGCATGGCGGCATCGGCCACCTGTTCTTCAACATGCTGGGCCTGTGGATGTTCGGCTCGGAGCTCGAACGCTTGTGGGGTGCCAAGCGCTACGCCGCCTTCCTGCTGGCCGGCGTGCTAGCCGCGGCCGTGACGCAGCTGATCTTCACGGCCATCAGCGGTTCACGCGTGCCCACGGTGGGCGCCTCGGGCGGGCTGTTCGCGCTGCTGCTGGCCTTCGGCATGCTGTTCCCGAACCGCGTCATCATGCCGCTGTTCCCACCCATCCCGATGAAGGCGCGTACCTTCGTCATCGTCTTCGGCACGCTCGAACTCGTGCTGGGGTTGATGGACACCGGCAGCGTGGCGCACTTCGCGCACCTGGGCGGCATGGTGGGCGGTTTCCTGATGATCCGCTACTGGCGGCGCCAGCCGCCCTTCGGCGGGCGCCGGCGCTGAGAGCCAGCCCGGGGCGGCAAGCCCCTGGGCGCACGTCGGCAGCGCGCCGGCCTCATGCTGGCGTTCCTTGTGAACGGGGGATGGGCATGCAGCGTTGCTTGGGCACCGGTCGACACCTGCTTGGGGCTGCGCTGCTGGCGGCCTGCAGCGCGGGCCTTGCCGCCACCGACATCGAGCAGCGCTCGCGCGCGCTGGAACGCGCCCGCGAGGCCGTCGTCGGGCTGCAGGTGCAGGCGCTGGAAGACGCCCGTTCGGCCGCCACGCTGGGCCTCGAACGGCGGGGCTCGGGTGTGCTCATCGCCGACGACGGTGTCGTGCTGACCATCGGCTACCTGGTGCTGGAAGCGGAAAGCGTCGAGCTCGTCACCGAGACCGGCCGCCGCGTGCCGGGGCGGGTGCTGGCCTACGACCAGGCCAGCGGCTTCGGCCTCGTGCAGGCGCTCGCGCCACTGGGTGTCAAGCCAGCGCCACTGGGCCAGTGGCTGCCGGCGGCAGCGGCCTCGGGCGGCGTCGTCGAGACCGCCGCCACCGTGATCAGCGGCGGCGACGACGGCCAGGTGCAGCCGGTGCGGCTGGTCTCGCGGCGCGCCTTCTCGGGCTATTGGGAATACCACATCGACGCGGCGCTCTACACCGTGCCGCAGGCGCGCGACCACAGCGGCGCCGCGCTCTTCGACGCCCAGGGTGAACTGCTGGGCGTGGGCTCGCTCGTGGTGCCCGACGCGCCGGGCCCGGGCCGGCCCCGCGCGGTGGGCAACATGTTCGTGCCGGTCGACCTGCTCAGGCCCATCCTGGCCGAACTGCGCCAGCATGGCCGTTCGCAGGCCAGCGCGCGGGCGTGGCTGGGCCTGAGCTGCGTCGAGCGCGATGGTGAGCTGCGGGTGCTGCGTGTCAGCGACGACAGCCCGGCCGAGGTGGCCGGCCTGCAAGCCGGCGACCGCATCCGGCGTCTGGACGGCACCCGCGTCACGGCGCTGGCGCAGTTGTGGCTCGCGCTGTGGGCCGACAGACGCGCCGAGCGCGCGGTGGAACTGGAAATCGAACGTGATGGCCGCCCGATGAACATCACCGTGCAGGCCGTCGACCGCGAAAAGACGCTGCGGCGCGCGGTCGGTATCTGACGCCGAGTCAGCCCGCGAGCAGGCCTTCGCGCACGCTGGGGTAGCGCAGGCGCAGGCGCAGTTCGCCCTTCAGCCGCGTGTTCACCAGGCGGCGCGATTCGCTCATGAAACTCAGCAGCATCGGGCTCAGTTGCGCCCGCGCCTCTTCGCGCGTGATGCGCGGCGGGTGCGGCAGGCCGCACAGGTCGGCCGCGAGGTCGAAGTAGGCGCCCATCTTCAGCTCGGTGTCGTCGCTGGCGTGCAGCACACGCTGCGGCAGCCCGCGGTAGAGCGCGGCCACGCAGGCGCGCGCCAGGTCGTCGGCGTGGATGTGGTTGGTGTAGACGTCGTCGTCCGCCGCCAGCACCGCGGTGCCGCGTGCCAGGCGTTCACGCGGGTGGCCGCCGGGGCGGTTGCCGGCGTAGATGCCGGGGATGCGCAGCAGCGTCACCCGCGCACCCGTGCGGCGGCCGAACCAGCGCAGCTGCGCTTCGGCGTCGACACGGCGGCGCGCGCGGTCGGTGGTCGGGTTCACGGCGCGGGTCTCGTCGAAGCAGGCGCCGCCGCAGTCGCCGTAGACGCCGCTGGTGCTGCCGTAGACCACGCGCTGCACGCGCCCGCCACGCGCCAGCGCACGCAGCAGGGCCGCCGTGCGCGGGTCGGTGGCGCCCTGCAGCGGCGGTGGCGCCAGGTGCAGCACGGCGTCGGCCAGGCCCCCCAGGCGCCCCAGCGTGGCGGGTTCGTCCAGGTTGCCCAGCAGCGGCACGGCGCCGGCGGCGCGCAGCGCGGGCAGACGTTCGGCGCTGGACGTCAGCGCCAGCACGCGCCAGGCCGGTTGCACCAGGGGCAACACGCGCAGGCCGACGTCGCCGCAGCCGACGATCAACAGGGTCGGTCGGCGGGCCAGTCTGGGCACGTGGACGGGAGACGGAGACATCGCGGCTGGGGCTTCGGGGGCGATCGACGGGGTGCAGGCCGGCTTGCCGCGGTGCCCGGGCACAATCGAAGGTTGCAGTTTACGTGCGCCCCGCGGCATCCCATGAGCTTCACGATCACCCTCAAGCCTTCCGAACGCGCCTTCACCGTCGACGCCGACGAAGCCATCCTGCCGGCGGCCATCCGCCAGGGCATCGGCCTGCCCTACGGCTGCCGCGACGGCGCGTGCGGCTCCTGCAAGAGCCGGCTGCTGCAGGGCCAGGTCGTGCACGGCCCGCACCAGAGCAAGGCGTTGTCGGCGGCGGAAGAAGAGGCCGGCCTGATCCTGACCTGCTGCGCGCGGCCGCAGGGTGATTGCGTCGTCGAAGCGCGCAGCGTGCCCGGCGCCGGCGAGTTCCCGGTGCTGAAGATGCCCTCGCGTGTGCTCAGCATCGAACGTGCGACAGCCGACGTAGCGCTGCTCAAGCTGCAACTGCCGGCCAACCAGAACATGCAATACCGCGCCGGTCAGTACGTCGAGTTCATCCTGCGCGACGGCGCGCGGCGCAGCTACAGCATGGCCAACGCGCCGGGCCGCCTGGGCAACCCGCCGGCCATCGAACTGCACGTGCGCCACATGCCGGGCGGCAAGTTCACCGACCACGTCTTCGGGGCGATGAAGGAGAAGGACATCCTGCGCGTCGAAGGCCCCTACGGCAGCTTCTTCCTGCGCGAGGAATCGAACAAGCCTCTGGTGCTGCTGGCCAGCGGCACCGGCTTTGCGCCCATCAAGGCGCTGATCGAGCACATGCAGTTGAACGGCCTGCACGACCGCCCCGCGGTGCTGTACTGGGGTGGCCGCCGCCCGGCCGACCTCTACATGCACGCCTGGTGCCAACAGGCGGCGGCCGAGCTGCCGTGGCTGCGTTATGTGCCGGTGGTCAGCGACGCCCTGCGCGAAGACGCCTGGACGGGCCGCACGGGCTTCGTGCACCACGCGGTGATGCAGGACTTGCCCGATCTCTCGGGCCACCAGGTCTACGCCTGTGGCGCGCCCATCGTCGTCGAATCCGCGCAACGCGATTTTGTCGCGCGCTGCGGGCTGCCGGCCGACGAGTTCTTCGCCGATTCCTTCACCTCCGAGGCCGACAAACATGGCACTGCAACGACGTGATCTGCTGACCCTGGCGCTGGCCGCCGCCGCGGGCGCCGCGGGCGCCCAACCCGCCCGGCCCATCCGCCTGGTGGTGCCCTACCCGCCCGGCGGCCCGCTGGACAGCATCGCGCGGGTGCTGGCCGCCGCGGTCAAGGACAGCCTGGGCACGGTGGTGGTGGAGAACCGACCCGGTGCCGGCGGCAACCTGGGCGCCGACGGGGTGGCCAAGTCGCCGCCCGACGGCCACACCATCGTGATGGGCGCCGTGGCCACGCACGCCATCAACCCGTGGCTGTATGCGAAGCTACCCTACGACCCCTTGCGCGACTTCACGCCGCTGACGCTGGTGGCCCAGGTGCCCAACGTGCTGGTGATGAACGCCGAGACGGCGGCGCGGCTGAAGATCAACGGCCTGGCCGACCTCGTGAGCTACGCCAAGGCCCACCCGGGGCAGCTGAACTACGGCAGCGGCGGCAACGGCAGCGCCGGCCACCTGGCCGGCGAGATGTTCAAGGCGCAGGCCGGGCTTTTCGTCGTGCACATCCCGTATGCCGGCGCCGCACCGGCGCAACTGGCGCTGCTGGGCGGCCAGGTCGACTTCAACTTCGACAACCTGGCCGCGGCGTCGGCCAACATCAAGGCCGGCAAGCTGAAGGCGCTGGCCGTCACCACCGCCAGGCGCTCGACGGCGATGCCCGAGCTGCCCACCGTTTCCGAGGGTGGTGCTGCACTGGGCCTGAAGGCCTTCGACATCGGCACCTGGTTCGGCCTCTTCGGCCCTGCGGGGCTGCCGGCCGAGACCACGGCCAAGCTGAACAAGGCCTTCGTCGACGCGCTGGGCGCGCCCGAAGTGAAGGCGCGGTTCACGATGCTGATGGCCGAGGCCGCGCCGACGACACCGGCGCAGTTTGGCGCCTTCGTGAAGGCCGAATTGGCGAAGTACGAGACGGTGGTGAAGGCTTCGGGCGCGAAGGCCGACTGAAATCGAGCCCCCAAGCTCGCTATCGCTCGCTACCCCCCGGGGGGGCCGTCCGCCAGCGGCCCGGCGGAGCCGGTTCCGCGGCGGGAAGCTTGGTACATGCTCTCGACGCTGGTCTGGCGTGCGGGCGCACGCCCGCAGCATTTACTCGCCGAGGTAGGCGGCTCGCACCTTGGGATCGGCCAGCAGCGCCTTGCCCTCGCCCGTCATCGTGATCAGGCCCGAATCCATCACGTAGCCGCGGTTGGCCAGGCTCAGCGCCCGGCTGGCGTTCTGCTCGACCAGCAGCACCGTGGTGCCGCGCTGGTGGATGTCGTTGACGACCTCGAAGATCTTGTCGACCATGATCGGGCTCAGGCCCATGCTGGGCTCGTCGAGCAGCAGTACCTTGGGCCGCGCCAGCAGGGCCCGGCCCATCGCCAGCATCTGCTGCTCGCCGCCGCTCATCGTGCCGGCGAGCTGGTTGCGGCGCTCCTTCAGACGCGGAAAGATCGCGAAGACCTTGTCGATGTCGGCCTCGATCTCGGCCTTGTCGTTGCGCACGAAGGCGCCCATCAGCAGGTTCTCGGTGATCGTCATGCGCGCAAACACGCCGCGGCCTTCGGGCACCATCACCAGGCCCTGCTTGACGAGGTCCCAGGGGCCCTGGCCCTTGATGTCGCGGCCGAGGTATTCGATGCCGCCCTCGGCCACCGCCTGGGTGCCGGTGATGGCCTTCAGCGTCGTCGACTTGCCGGCGCCGTTGGCGCCGATGAGGCTGACGAGTTCACCTTCGTGCACCTCGAAGCTCACGCCCTTGACGGCCTGGATGCCGCCGTAGGCGACCTTCAGGCCGGTGACTTTCAACATGATCTGCGCCATCTCGCCTTCGCCCCTCAGTGTGCCGAGGCGCCCAGGTAGGCCTCGATCACCTTCTCGTTCTTCTGCACCTCGGCCGGGTTGCCTTCGGCGATCTGCTTGCCGTAGTCGAGCACGGTGACGCGGTCGCACAGGCCCATCACCAGCTTCACATCGTGTTCGATGAGCAGGATGGTGCGGCCGTCCTTGCGGATGCGGTCGATGAGTTCGCGCAGCACCACTTTTTCGGTGGCGTTCATGCCGGCGGCGGGCTCGTCCAGTGCGATGAGCTTGGGGTCGGTGGCCAGCGCGCGCGCGATCTCCAGCCGGCGCTGGTCGCCGTAGCTCAGCGTGCGCGCCTTGAATTCGGCGTACTTGCCGATGCCCACGTAGTCCAGCAGTTCCTGCGAGCGCTGCACGATGGCGGCCTCTTCGGCCTTGAATCTGGCGGTGCGGAAGATCGCGCCGCCCAGGCCCGAGTGCGTGCGCACGTGGCGTCCGACCATCACGTTTTCCAGCGCCGTCATCTCGGCGAAGAGGCGGATGTTCTGGAAGGTGCGCGCGATGCCGGCCTTGGCCACCTCGTGCACGGCGCTGGGCTTGTAGGGTGCGCCGCCGAGCTCGAAGCTGCCCGCGTCGGGGATGTAGAGGCCGGTGATGACGTTGAAGAAAGTCGTCTTGCCGGCGCCGTTGGGGCCGATGAGGCCGTAGACCTGGCCGGCCTCGATGGTGATGCCGACATCGGACAGCGCCTGCAGGCCACCGAAGCGCTTGCTGACGCCCTGGACCTTGAGTACGGGTGTTGCCATGGCTTCAGGCTCCCTCAGCTGCGCACGGGCTGAGGCGCTGCCTTGCCGTGCTCGCGCGCCGGCCAAAGCCCGCGCGGACGCGACAGCATGATGGCGATCATCGCCACCGCAATCAGCAGCTGGCGCAGGATGGACGCGTCGAGCCGCCCGCCCGACAGCTGCTGCAGCGGCCCGGCCACGTAACGCAGCACCTCGGGCAGCGCGGCCAGCATCACCGCGCCCAGGATGACCCCGGGCAGGTGGCCCATGCCGCCGAGCACCACCATGGCCACGATGAGCACGCTTTCCTGCAGGCTGAAGCTCTCGGGCGAGACGAAGCCCTGGAAGGCTGCGAACATCGAGCCCGAGACGCCGCCGAAGGTGGCACCCATGCCGAAGGCCAGCAGCTTCATGTTGCGCGTGTTGATGCCCATCGCCTTGGCGGCGATCTCGTCTTCGCGGATGGCCATCCAGGCGCGGCCGATGCGGCTGGTTTCCAGCCGGTGGCAGATGATCACGCTGAACACCACCAGCATCAGGAAGAGGTAGTAGTACAGCACCACCGAATTGATGCGGTAGTCGCCGATGTCGATGGCCTTGCCGAAGCTGAAGCCGAAGAGGTTCATCGAGTCGATGCGGTCCAGGCCGCGCGGCCCGTTGGTGATGTTCACCGGGTGCTCGAGGTTGTTCATGAACACGCGGATGATCTCGCCGAAGCCCAAGGTGACGATGGCGAGATAGTCACCGCGCAGCTTCAGCACCGGCATGCCCAGCAGCACCCCGGCCAGCGCCGCCAGGCCGGCGGCCAGCGGGATCACCGCCCACACCGGCGTGTGCATGCCGTTGGGCAGCAGGTTGGCGATCCACGCGAAGTTTTCCCAGAGGTGCGGGCTGGCCAGCAGCGCGTACATGTAGGCGCCCACGGCGTAGAAGGCCACATAACCGAGGTCGAGCAGGCCGGCGTATCCGACGACGATGTTCAGCCCCAGCGCCAGCAGCACGTACAGCAGCGACAGCGAGAGGATGCGCACCCAGCCCTGACCGAAGTACTGCGCCACCAGGGGCAGCGCCAGCAGCGCCAGCGCCGAAATCACGAAGACGAGGATCTTCTTGTTCATCTTGACACGCTCCTCAGGCCCGGTCGGCGACGCGCTCGCCCAGCAGACCCGAGGGCCGCAAGGTCAGCACGAGGATGAGCGCCACGAAAGCGAAGATGTCGGCGTAGTGGCTGCCGAGTACGCCACCGGTGAGTGCACCCAGGTAGCCCGCGCCCAGCGCCTCGACCAGCCCCAGCACCAGCCCGCCCACCACCGCGCCGGCCAGGTTGCCGATGCCGCCGAGCACCGCCGCGGTGAAAGCCTTCAGCCCCGGCAGGAAGCCCATGCTGTGCTGCACGGTGCCGTAGTTGGCGGCCCACATCACACCGGCCACGGCGGCCAGCGCGGCGCCGATGATGAAGGTGGCGCTGATCACCATGTCGGGCTTGACACCCATCAGCGCCGCCACGCGCGGGTTCTCGGCCGTGGCGCGCATCGCGCGGCCCAGCTTGGTGCGGTTCACGAGGTACATCAACGCGGCCAGCATCACCGCGGTGACACCCAGGATCAGGCACTGCGTGACCGTGATGACGGGCCCGCCGAGATCGATGGGCTCGGTGGGCAGCAGCAGCGGATAGGGCTTGGGGTTGGGCTTCCAGATGATCATGGCCAGCGTCTGCAGCAGCAGGCTCATGCCCATCGCGGTGATCAGTGGTGCCAGCCGCGGCGCACTTCGCAAAGGTCGGTAGGCGAGCTTCTCGATCGTGAAGTTCAGCGTTGCGCAGACGATGATCGCGCACACCAGCGAGATGAGCATGATCAACCAACCCGGCAGGCCGGAATCGGCCAGCGTCGAGACGATGGTCCAGCTTGTCAGCGCGCCCACCATCAGCACTTCGCCGTGCGCGAAGTTGATGAGGTTGATGATGCCGTAGACCATGGTGTAGCCCAGCGCCACCAGCGCATACATCGCGCCGAGCACCAGGCCGTTGATGATCTGCTGGAAGAAGGTTTCCATCGAGGGAGGACTCCGGTTGCCGCGGCCGTCGCGGCATGGCGGGACACATGCAAGAAGCCGGCCGTACCACCGCCGGCACACCCGGCGAGACCGGGCTGCGGCGGCATTCTAGGTGGCGCCCCGATGCTGCCCGAGCGGGAGTTACCCCCTCGACAGGCGCCGCTTCTGCGCAGCGCAGAGCGCATCAACGCGGTTTGCCCGCCGCTTCGTCCAGCGCCCGCAGTTCGGCCAGGCGCTCGCCGATGCGCCCTTCGAGGCCACGCGCCACCGGTTCGTAGAAGCGGCGCGCCGGCAGGCCCTCAGGCAGGTAGTGTTCGCCGGCCGCGTAGCCTTGAGCCTCGTCGTGGGCGTAGCGGTAGCCGGCGCCATGGCCCAGGCCCTTCATCAGCTTCGTCGGCGCGTTGCGCAGGTGCATGGGCACGGGGCGCGTGCCGTCGCTCTTCACCAGGTCGCGCACCGTGTTCCAGGCCTTGTAGACGGCGTTGCTCTTGGGCGCCACGGCCAGGTAGGTGACGGCTTCGGCGAGCGCCAGTTCACCCTCGGGCGAGCCCAGGCGTTCGTAGACCTCGGCCGCGTCGAGTGCCAGGCGCAACGCACGGGGGTCGGCCAGGCCGATGTCCTCGGCTGCCATGCGGATGAGGCGGCGTGCGGCGTAACGCGGGTCCATGCCGGCGTCGAGCAGGCGGGCCAGCCAGTACAGCGAGGCATCGGGGTCGCTGCCGCGCACACTCTTGTGCAGCGCCGAGATGGTGTCGTAGTAGACGTCGCCGCCCTTGTCGCCGCGGCGCAGCAGTTCACCCAGCGTGGTCTCGAGCCGTGCCTCGTCGAGTTCGGCCGCGTCGCCATGCGCGGCCACCAGGTTCTCGTAGGCGTTGAGCAGTCGGCGCGCGTCGCCGTCGGCGTGGGCCACCAGGCGCTCGTGGGCGCCGGCGCTCAAGGCAGGCGCCGCCAGCAGCGCCGCGGCGCGACGGATCAGTTCCCCCAGGTCCTCGTCGTCCAGCGGCTTGAGCACGTGCACCGTGGCGCGCGAGAGCAGCGCCGAGTTGACCTCGAAGGACGGGTTCTCCGTGGTGGCGCCGATGAAGCTGAAGAGGCCCGCCTCGACATGCGGCAGGAAGGCGTCCTGCTGCGCCTTGTTGAAACGGTGCACCTCGTCGACGAAGACCACCGTGGCGTGGCCGGCACGGCGTTGAACGGCGGCCTGCTCGACCGCATCGCGGATGTCCTTCACACCCGCCAGCACCGCCGACAGCACGATGAAGTGGGCCCCGGTGGCGCCCGCCAGCAGCCGCGCCAGCGTCGTCTTGCCGACCCCGGGCGGGCCCCACAGGATCATCGACGGCAGGCGGCCGGAATCGAAGGCCACGCGCAGCGGCCGGCCGGCGTCGAGCAGGTGGCGCTGGCCGACGACTTCATCCAGGTGACGCGGCAGCAACAGCTCGGCAAGCGGCACGGTGGCAGCGGCGGCGGCCGACGTGTCGTCGGCAAACAGGGCGTCCTGGGTCGGCATGCCGCGATTGTCGCCCCGCACCGGCAGGTGAGAATCCACGCGGCATGACTGCCGCTTTCAACTTCCGACCCTGACCATGCGCAAGACGACACTGATCCTGAGCGCTACCTTCACCCTGGCCGGCCCGGCGCTGGCGGGGGCGCCGTTGGCCACCGAAACCGCCGACAGCCTGGCGCCGGGCCAGTGCGAACTGGAGGCCGCCGCGTCGCATGCGCGCAGCAGCGGCCTGCCGACGCTGCGCAGCAGCACCGCGATCCTGGGCTGCGGCGTGGGCGCCGCGTCGCAGGCCGCACTGATCCACACGCAGACCCGCTTCGACGGCAGCCGCGAACAGGCGCTGCGCCTGGCGGGCAAGACCACCCTCGCCGCGCCAGAGACGGGCCGCGCCGGCTGGGGCCTGGCCTATGCGGTCGAGACCGTCAAGGCGCCGGGCAGCGGGTGGCGCTCGGAGACCTTGGCGATCGTCGGCCTGTACACCAGAGAGTTGTCGCCGGGCCTGCTCGTGCACGCAAACCTGGGCCATGCCCGCAGCCGCAGCGCGCGTCAGGGCAGCACGCTGTGGTCGGTGGGCATCGAGCGCATCGACACGGTGATCCTGGCGGCCGACGTCTTCGGCGACGATCGCAACCGGCCGGGCGTGTCGGCGGGCGTGGGGCTGGGCGTTGGCCGGGGCTTCAGCCTCAATGCGACGCTGGCCTGGCAGTTCGAGCAGCCGCGGGTGCGCGGGCTGACGCTCGGCGCAAAGCTCGAGTTCTGAGGCACCCGCGCGCGCCGGCGCCGGGGCGCCAGTCCCGGCCTACTGCTCGATGACGTCGGCCCCGGCCGGCGGCGTGAAGCGGAAGCGTTCGGCCGCCAGCGCCGCGTTGTCCTCGAAGCGGCTGAAGGCCAGCAGCGAACGCTGGCCGAAGCTGTCGGTGATCTCCACCGACGTCAGCACCTTGCCCTTGAAACCCACGCGCAAGGCCTGGAACGGCCCGTCCTTGACCTTGGGCGTGGCCAGCGCCCATTCGAGCCCGTCGCGCGCCGGCAGCGCCGAGAGGACAAATTCGTTGTCGAGCGAACCGCCCGCCAGCAGCGCCGCCGGCGTCGAGCCCAACGCCTGGGCCACCTTGCGTGAGCTGGCCTGGTTTAGGTCGGCATCGAAGATCCAGACCTTGCTGCCGTCGGCGACGATGAGTTGCTCGAAGGGCTTGGTGTAGTTGAAGCGGAAGCGGTTCGGGCGCTGGAATTCGAACTGGCCGCTCGACGTCTTCTTGCGTGCACCGTCGGCCGAGGTCACGACCTGCGTGAAGTCGGCGCGACCGGTCTTCACGTCACGCACGAACTCGCGCAGCGTGTCCACCGCGTCGGCCCGTGCCCAAGCCGGCGCCATCGCCGCTGCCAAGGCCAGCACTGCACTGCCCATCCATCGCCGCATCACTCGTCCCGTCTCGGAACGATGATGTCCCGGTTGCCGTTGTGTCCCATGGGGGTTACGAGTCCGGATTGCTCCATTTGTTCCAGCAATCGCGCGGCGCGGTTGTAGCCGATGCGCAGGTGGCGTTGCACCAGCGAGATCGACGCCCGCTTGTGCTGCAGCACCACGGCCACGGCGTTGTCGTACATGGCGTCGCTTTCGCCGCCGCCTGCCGCGCCACCGCCGGCCGTGGCGGCGTCGGCCTCGCCGTCGAGCACGCCGCCTTCCAGGATGCCCTCGATGTAGTTCGGCTCGCCCTGGCTCTTGAGGTAGGTGACGACGCGGTGCACCTCTTCGTCGCTGACGAAGGCGCCGTGCACACGCACCGGCAGGCCGGTGCCGCTGGCCATGTAGAGCATGTCGCCCATGCCCAGCAATGCCTCGGCGCCCATCTGGTCGAGGATGGTGCGGCTGTCGATCTTGCTGCTGACCTGGAAGCTGATGCGTGTCGGGATGTTGGCCTTGATCAGGCCGGTGATGACGTCCACGCTCGGCCGCTGCGTGGCCAGGATCAGGTGCATGCCCGAGGCGCGCGCCTTCTGCGCCAGGCGGGCGATGAGTTCCTCGATTTTCTTGCCCACCACCATCATCAGGTCGGCGAGTTCGTCGATCACCACCACCACGTGCGGCAGACGGTCGAGCGGCTCGGGCTCGTCCGGCGTCAGGCTGCAGGGGTTGGGCAGCTTTTCGCCGCGCTCGGCCGCTTCGTGGATCTTCTTGTTGTAGCCGGCCAGGTTGCGCACGCCCAGCTTGCTCATCAGCTTGTAGCGGCGCTCCATCTCGCCGACGCACCAGTTCAGCGCGTTGGCGGCCTGCTTCATGTCGGTGACCACCGGCGCCAGCAGGTGCGGAATGCCTTCGTAGACGCTCATCTCGAGCATCTTGGGGTCGATCAGGATCAGGCGCACGTCACGCGCCTCGGCCTTGTAGAGCAGCGAAAGGATCATCGCGTTGATGCCCACGCTCTTGCCCGAACCGGTGGTGCCTGCCACCAGGCAGTGCGGCATCTTGGCCAGGTCGGCCACGATCGGCTTGCCGACGATGTCCTTGCCCAGGCCGATGGTCAGCATGCTGGCCGAATCGTTGTAGACATCGGAGCCCAGGATCTCGCTGAGCTTGATCGTCTGCCGGCGGGCGTTCGGCAGTTCCAGCGCCATGTAGTTCTTGCCCGGGATCACCTCGACGACGCGGATGCTCACCAGCGACAGCGAACGTGCCAGGTCGCGCGCCAGGCCCACCACCTGCGAACCCTTGACGCCGGTGGCTGGCTCGATTTCGTAGCGTGTGATCACCGGCCCGGGGCTGGCGGCCACCACGCGCACCTCGACACCGAAGTCCTTGAGCTTCTTCTCGATCAGCCGCGAGGTCATCTCGATGCTCTCGGGCGTGACGGTGCTCTCCTGGCGGCCGCTCACGGCATCCAGCAGGTCGACCTGCGGCAGCTTGGTGTCCACCAGTTCCGCGAACAGCGGCTTCTGGCGTTCCTTGGCGACCCGTTGCGAAGGCGGCAGCGCGGCGGCAGCGGGCTCGATGACCAGCGGTACGTGCTCCTGAACCTCGACACGCTGCTCCTCGACCACCACCTCACGCTCACGCGCGGCGAGTTCGCCCAGGCGGCGGTCTTCCTCGGCCTCGCGCTTGTCTTGACGGCTCTCGCGCAGGCGGTCGAAGCCGGTGCCGATGGCATCGGCCAGGTGCAGCCACGAAAAGCGCAAGGCCAGCGCGCTACCCGTGACGAGCAGCGCGATCCACAGCACACCCGAGCCGGCAAAACCCAGCCAGCGCATCGACAGCGGCCCCAGCATGTAGCCCAGCACGCCACCGGCGTGCCCGGGCAGTTGGGCCTCCCAGCGGTACAGGCGTGTCCACTCCAGCGCGCAGCTGGCGGCCAGCAGCAGCGCCAGGCCGAGCCAGAACATCCAGCGTGGCGGGCGCGGCGTGGCCGAAGGCCCGCGCAGCAGCCGCGCCAGCGCCGACAGCCACGCCCGCGCCGTGACGGGCAGCAGCCACCAGGCGGAATAACCGAACAGGAAAAGCGCCATGTCCGACAGCCGCGCGCCCAGCAGACCGGCCTTGTTCTGCAGCGCCTGGCCGGTGCCCGAAGTGCTGAACGCGGCGTCGCCGGCGTGATGCGTCAGCATCGCCAGCAGGAACAGCAGCCAGGCCAGGCCGCCGAACAGCACGGCGGCCTGCTGCTTCCAGCGCGGCAAGGCGCCAGCGTCGGGTGAGGCCAGCGCCGTGGCGCCGTCGCCCCCCAGGGAACCGAGCGGAAAAGTCATGCGAGCCATTGTGGCCGATGGCGTGGCCAGCGGCCGTCAGCCCTCGCGCGTGAAATCGCGCTCGGGCCTTCGCACGGCGACAGACGCCTTCCGGCGCCCGACGTCGGTGATCAGTCCTGCGGCAGCCGTTCCTTGATGACGACGGAGCCGTTTTCCTGCGTCTCGATGACGCCGCGCTCTTCCAGGTCCTTCATGACCCGGCTGACCATCTCACGCGAAGCGCCCACCACCTTGGCCATGTCCTGGCGGCTGACCTTGTGGCGAATGATCTTGATGCCGTCGATCTCTTCGGCCATGTCGAGCAGCGTGCGCGCGACGCGGCCGTAGACGTCCAGCAGCGCCAGGCTCTCGATCTGGCGGTCGGCGTTGCGCAGGCGCTTGACCAGGCCGCGCAGGATGCCGTAGCTCAGCGTGCTGTTCTCGGGTAGGCAGCGCGCGAAGTCGGCGCGCGCCAGCACCAGCATGTCGGTCTGGATCTCGGCGCGCACGGTGGCGCTGTGCGGTTCGTTGTCGATGAGGCTCATCTCGCCGACGTAGTCGCCCGATTCGAGTACCGCCAGGATGACCTCTCGGCCGCGCGTGTCGGCCGTCAGCACACGGGCGCGGCCGTTGAGCAGGATGAACAGCGAGTTGCTCTTGCGACCCTGCTCGACCACCAGTTCACCGCGTCGGAAGCGGCGTTTCACGACGGCGTCTGCGATGCCTTGCGCCTGTTCAGCGGTGAGCATCGAGAACAGGGGTACGCGGCGAATCAGGTCCAGGTTGGACAGCATCGACATCGACAGGGCTCCTCTTGTTGTCTTATCCCGCTTGTCAGGCCGGCCGGGGATGCCGTCTGCAAGAATCTCGCTATTGTGCCCATTCATGCCCTTGCGGCCCCAGCGAACCGCCCCTAGGTAGAGTCGGTGCGTCGGTTCCGCGCGACGTCTCGCGCTCCTTTTCAGCCCCTGCCATGACCAACCCCACTCTCCACGCCCGTGTCCTCATCCTCGGCTCGGGCCCCGCCGGCTACACCGCGGCGCTGTATGCCGCGCGCGCCAACCTGGCGCCCGTGCTGATCACCGGCATCGCCCAGGGCGGTCAGTTGATGACCACCACCGAGGTCGACAACTGGCCCGCCGACGTCGCCGGCGTCCAGGGCCCCGAGCTGATGGAACGTTTCCTGAAGCACGCCGAGCGCTTCAACACCAAGATCGTCTTCGACCACATCAACAAGGTCGACTTCAGCCAGCGGCCCTTCACGCTGACCGGCGACTCGGGCACCTACACCTGCGACGCGCTGGTCATTGCCACCGGCGCCAGCGCCAAGTACCTGGGCCTGGCCAGCGAAACCGCCTTCATGGGCAAGGGCGTCAGCGGCTGCGCCACCTGCGACGGCTTCTTCTATCGCGGCGACACGGTTGCGGTGGTCGGCGGCGGCAACACCGCGGTCGAGGAAGCGCTCTACCTCAGCAACATCGCCGACAAGGTGCACCTGGTGCACCGGCGCGACAAGTTCCGCGCCGAGGCCGTGATGGTCGACAAGGTGATGGCCAAGGTGGCGGCGGGCAAGATCGAGCTGCACCTGTGGCACACGCTGGACGAGGTGCTGGGCGACGACAGCGGCGTCACAGGCGTGCGCCTGAGGAGCACAAACCCGCAGGCCCCGGGCGGCGCCACGAAGGACATCGCCGTGAAGGGCTGCTTCATCGCCATCGGCCACCACCCGAACACCGACATCTTCAAGGGCCAGCTCGAGATGAAGGACGGCTACATCATCACCAAGACCGGCCTGGACGGCATGGCCACGATGACCAGCGTGCCCGGCGTCTTTGCCGCCGGCGACGTGCAGGACCACGTCTACCGCCAGGCCATCACCAGTGCCGGCACCGGCTGCATGGCGGCCCTGGACGCGCAGCGCTACCTGGAGCAGCAGGAAGCTTGAATTTCGGGCTACAATCGCGGGCTTTGCTGAGCGTGGTTTGGCCGCGTGGTGTTTGTTGCCACCGCCCGGACCGAGCGGCAGTGGTCACAACAACCGGAATTCGCAGTCGCGGGTTTCGGGAACTTCCCTGGAGAGCGTCATGGCACGCGTCTGTCAAGTCACCGGCAAGCGCCCGATGGTGGGCAACAATGTTTCGCACGCGAACAACAAGACCAAGCGTCGCTTCCTGCCCAACCTGCAGTACCGCCGGTTCTGGGTCGAGAACGAGAACCGCTGGATCCGCCTGCGCATCAGCAACGCGGCCCTGCGCCTGATCGACAAGGTGGGCATCGAGCAGGTCGTCGCCGACCTGCGTGCCCGCGGCGAAATCTGAACACCTAGGAGCACACCATGGCCAGCAAAGGCGGACGCGAAAAGATCAAGCTGGAGTCGACAGCCGGCACCGGGCACTTCTACACCACGAGCAAGAACAAGAAGACGACGCCCGAGAAGCTCGAATTCCTGAAGTTCGACCCGAAGGCGCGCAAGCACGTCCTGTACAAGGAAGTGAAGCTCAAGTAGGTCGAGCGCCGAGCGGCTGACGCCGCTCCGCCCTCGAGGGGGCAACACCCGCGGCCCGGCCCAGCCGGTTTGCGCAGTGTTCGTCCGAGGAGCAACAAACGACCCGCCGATGGCGGGTTTTTTGTTGCCTGTCGTGCATCGATGAGATCAAAAAAAAGGGGCTCCGAAGAGCCCCTCTTGCCTGAGCGCAGTGCCGCTCAGCGAACCACGGCGATCTGCTCGCGCTGACCACCCTTGTAGGTGAAGAGCGTCAACGCGCCGTTCTTGATGTCGCCCTTGGCGTCGAAGCCGATGGTGCCCGTGACACCCTTGTAGCCGTCGGTCTTGGCCAGCACGGGCAGGTACTTCGCCGGCTCGGCGGAACCCGCCTTGACCATCGCCGCCACCATCACGTTCACGGCGTCGTAGACGTAAGGCGCGTAGATCTGGACGTCGGAGTTGAACTTCTTCTTGAAGGCAACCTTGAAGTCTTCCAGGCCCTTCTTGGCCGGGCCGTCGACGCCACCGGCTTCGGCGCAGACCACCTGGCCGTCGGCCATGGTGCCAGCGGCCAGCTTGGGCAGTTCGCCCGAGCAGATGCCGTCGCCGCCCATGAACTTGGCCTCGATGCCCAGCTGCTTCATCTGGCGCAGCATCGGGCCGGCGACGGCGTCCATGCCGCCGAAGAAGACGATGTCCGGCTTCTTGGCCTTCAGGCTGGTCAGGATGGCGGTGAAGTCCGTCGCCTTGTCGTTGGTGAACTCACGGCCGACCGTCTTGCCGCCCGAGGCCTTCACGGCCTTCTCGAACTCGTCGGCCACGCCCTGCCCGTAGGCGGTGCGGTCGTCGATGACGGCGATGCTCTTGCCCTTCAGGTCCTTGACCGCGTAGCGGCCCAGGGTGCCGCCCAGGTGCACGTCGTCAGCCACGACGCGGAAGGTCGTCTTGTAGCCGTTGCGGGTGAACTTCGGGTTGGTGGCCGAGGGGCTGATCTGCGGCACGCCGGCGTCGCTGTAGATCTTCGAGGCGGGGATCGAGGTGCCCGAGTTCAGGTGGCCGATCACGCCGTTGACCTTGCTGTCGACCAGCTTCTGCGCGGCAGCGGTGCCCTGCTTCGGGTCACCGGCGTCGTCTTCGGCCAGCAGTTCGAACTTCGCCTTCTTGCCGCCGATGGTCACGCCCTTGGCGTTGAGCTCGTCGATGGCCATGCGGGCGCCCATCTCGTTGTCCTTGCCCAGGTGGGCGATGCCGCCGCTGGTGGGCGCCACGTGACCGATCTTGACGACCATGTCTTGTGCATAAACGGACCCGCCCAGCACCAGGGCTGCGGCGCCGACGATCAGGTTCAGCTTGAATTGCATTCAAATACCTCCAGAAGGAATGTTGTCGCTCAGGTGATTGCGGAAAAACCAGGCGAGGCACGATAACCCAAATGCGCAGTAGCCCCAAGAGCTTCAGCGTGCCGACGATGCGGGCATGCGGCCAGCCCCGGACTCAACGCGCCGCGGCCTTCTGCCGCTGACAGCGGCGCCGAAAGGCTATCGCTCGGCGCGTCGCTGCAAGGCGCGGTCGACGGCTTCCTGGACCAGGTCGCGCACCGCCACCGACAAGCTTGCGCGGGTGTCGCGGATCAGGCCATCGGCCGCGCGCGCCAGCGCCGGCGCCAGGGCCTCACGCAGGCGCGACTCGAGCAGCATGTCGATGCGCGGCGTGAGCTCTGCGAGCAACTGGCCGACGACGGCGTCGATGTCGAGCGCAGGCACCGATGGGGCCGGGGCGGTTTCGACGGGCGCCGACTCGGCGGCAGGCGCCGTGGCCGCCACGGCCAGGTGTGCTGGCTCTGGCTCTGGCTCTGGCTCTGGCTCTGGCTCTGGCTCTGGCTCCGGCACGACATCGGCTTCCACCGCGGCAGTCTCCAGCGCAGGCACGGCATCCGGGGCTGGCGCCTCGGCGGCCGGTGCCATGCGGCCCGCCTCGTCAGCACGGGCTTCATCCGCAGTCTCGGCGGGCGGCACGTCGTTCGGCACTGCCGTCTTGTTGACATCGCCGCTGTCATCCACGGCCAGCGGGGCCCCCGGATCGGGCTCGTCGGTTGCGTAAGGTGGCAGGTCGAGTTCAACAACCTCGGTCAAGGTCGGCACCCGGTCGGCGCTCAGTGGGCGGTCGTCAATCACGCGACGCTCCTGCGGCGTGGTGCCTGACTTCGAGGCCGGCGGCCTTGTAGGCGCGCCAGCGGCTGCGGCCGCGCGCCGCCTCGTCGGGATCGTCGGAAACGATCTCGATCAGGCGCTGCACGGCGCCGAGATCGGTTGGCGCTTCGGCACCGAGATTGACGACGACGCCCGGCGCGTCGACCGCCGCAGCATCACCCGCCAGCCAGACCGGCGTGCGCGCCGCCACCGCGGCCGGTGCGCCCGGCATGCGCACATGCGGCAGGAACTCGCGTTCCTCGAAGGTCCAGAGTTGGCGGTCGAGTTCGCGCAAGGTCGCTTCGGGGGCGGTCACCAGCACCCGCGCGCCTTGCCGGCAGGCCTTGCGCAACAGGCGGCAGGTGAAGCCGACGCTGTCGGCCACCCCGGTGTGGAACTCGACTTCGGTCAAGACCTCAGCCCGCGCGCTGCGCTCAAGGGGCCACCATTCAGCTGGCGCGCGCCAGCACGAAGTGCGTCAGCAGCGGCACCGGCCGCCCGGTGGCACCCTTGGCCGGGCCTGACTTCCAGGCCGTGCCGGCGATGTCGAGATGGGCCCAGCACAGCTTGGCGGTGAAACGCTGCAGGAACTTGGCTGCGGTGATGGAGCCACCGGCACGGCCGCCGACGTTGCCCATGTCGGCGTAGTGGCTCTTCAGCGCCTCGTCGTATTCCTCGTCCAGCGGCATGCGCCACGCCGGGTCCTGGGCCTGCTCGCCGGCGGCCAGCAGTTCGGTGGCCAGCGCGTCATCGGGGCTGAACAGGCCCGAGCGGTGGTGGCCCAGCGCGATGACGCAGGCGCCCGTCAGCGTGGCGATGTCGACGACCACGGCCGGCTTGAAGCGTTCGGCGTAGGTCAGTGCGTCGCACAGGATGAGGCGGCCTTCGGCGTCGGTGTTGAGGATCTCGATCGTCTGGCCCGACAGGCTGGTGACCACGTCGCCCGGCTTGATGGCGCGGCCGCTGGGCATGTTCTCGCAGGCCGGGATGATGCCGATGAGGTTGACCTTGGCCTTCAGCGTCGCCACGGCCTTCAGTGTGCCCAGCACGCTGGCCGCGCCACCCATGTCGTACTTCATCTCGTCCATCTCGGCAGCGGGCTTGAGGCTGATGCCGCCGGTGTCGAAGGTGATGCCCTTGCCGACCAGCACCACCGGCGCGTCGCCCTTGGCGCCGCCGTTCCAGCGTGCAACGATGAACTTCAGCGGCTCGTCCGAACCCTGGGCCACGGCCAGGAAGGAGCCCATGCCGAGCTTCTCGCAGTCCTTGCGGTCGAGCACCTCGACCTTCAGGCCGTGTTCCTTGCCGAGCTTCTTCGCCTGTTCGGCCAGAAAGGTGGGTGTGCAGTGGTTGGCCGGCCGGTTGGCGCATTCACGCGCCAGCGTCGTGCCGGCGGCGATGGCCTCGCCGCGGTGCAATGCCGCCGACAGCACGGCCGCGTCGCCCTTGCCGCAGACCAGGCTCACGGTGGCCAGCTTGGTCGCCGGGGCGGCGCTGGGTTTGGTTTCGCGGTACAGGTAGCTGGCCTCGGCGACCGCAGCCACCACGCCCTCGGCCATCGCGGCCGTCCAGGTGCCGGCACCCGACAGCGCCACGGCCAGCGTCTTCGTGCCGCCGCTCTTCAGCGGCGCCAACGCGGCGACAACGGCCTTGCGCAGGTTCCTCACCGAACCGTCGCCGAGCGCAGCGAACACCACGCGCGCCGACTTCACGCCCGTCACGCGGTGCGCATACAGCGTGTGACCTGGCTTGAACGCGAAGTCGCCGTCCTTGGCGGCCGGGGTCAGCACATCGGCCAGCGTGGACTCCATGTCCTCGGGCACGGCCTTGCCACCCACGAGCACCAGCAGGGCGTCGGCGCCCAAGCCGGCCAGCCCTGTCGTACCCGCCACTTGCGTCTTGAAGTCCATAATTCCGCCCACCGCCCAAAGCCCAAGATGTTATTCGATTCAACTGTGCGACGTGAGCTGGCACGGGCCTTCGGGGCCACCCTGGTGGTCATCCTGACCATCGTGCTGACGATGTTCCTCATCCGCACGGTTGGCCAGGCGGCGAGCGGCAGCGTGGCCCCGCAGGACGTCGTGCTGCTGCTCGGTTACGTGGCCCTGGGCCACCTGCCGACGATGATCGCGCTGAGCCTGTTCGTGGCCGTCGTCGTGACGCTGGGCCGCATGTACCGCGACAGCGAGATGGCGATCTGGTTCGCCAGCGGCGTGGGCCTGACGCGCTTCGTGCGCCCGGTGCTGCGCACCGGCTGGCCGGTGTTGTTGGTGGTGGGTGTGCTGACCCTGGTGGTCTGGCCCTGGGGCAACAAGAACAGCCTCGAGTTGCGCGACCGCTACCAGCAGCGCTCGGACCTCTCCCGCGTCACGCCCGGTGTGTTCCAGACCAGCAGCGACGGCCGCCGCGTGTTTTTCATCGAGCGCGAAAGCACCGACGGCGTGAACGCGCGCAACGTCTTCATCCTGGCGCAGCAGGAGCGTGGCGAGTCGGTCACCTCGGCGCGTGCCGGCCGCCTGGAAAGCCAGGGCGACGACCGCTATCTCGTGCTCGAACGCGGCCAGCGCAACGACACCCAGACGCAGGGCGGCGAACGCACGCTGTCCAGTTTCGAGACCTACCGCGTGCTGGCCAGCGAACGCGCCGTCCGCTCGGCCGAGGCACGCCCACCCCGCGCGGTGCGCAGCATCGAACTGGCGCGCAACCCGACGCCGCGCAACCTGGGTGAGCTGACCTGGCGCCTGGGCCTCTTCCTCGGCGCGGCCAACCTGCTGCTGCTGGCCATCGGGCTGGCCGCCACCAACCCGCGCCGCGCCAGCAACTGGAACCTGCTCTTCGCGCTGCTGGCCTTCGTCGTGTACTACAACCTCATCAACCTGACGCAGGCATGGGTGGCCAGCGGCCGCATGTCCATGGGCGCTTCGCTGCTGGGCCTGCACGGCGGCGCCTTCGCTGCGGCGCTGGCGCTGCTGTGGTGGCGCGACCATGCCGCGGTCATGAGCTTCGGCCACCGCGCACGGCGCGCCGCGGCGTGAGGCGCGCCCGATGAGGACGGTGCGCCGCCTGCTCTACACCGACATCGTCGCCTCGGTGATGTTCGTGGCGCTGGCCTTCCTGTCACTCTTCTTCTTCATCGACTTCGTCGACGAACTCGACGGCGTGGGCACCCGCGGCCGCACCGCCGTGCACGCCCTGCTGGCGGCCGCACTCGAACTGCCCGGGCACCTGTACGAACTGCTGCCGATCGCGGTGCTGATCGGCACCATCTACTCGCTGGCGCGCATGGCGCAGTCGTCCGAATTCACGATCCTGCGCACCGGCGGCCTGGGGCCGGGCCGCGCGCTGTCGCTGCTGGCCGTGCTGGGCGTGGCCTTCGGCGTGCTGACCTTCGTCACCGGCGACTACGTGGCGCCGGCCAGCGAGCGCGAGGCCGTGCTGCTGAAGGCGCGCTTCAGCGGCGGCATCCAGCTCGGTGGCGCAGGCGCCTGGCTGAAGGAAAAGCGCAGCACGCCCGAAGGCGAGCGCAGCTACTCGGTCAACGTTGCCGGGGCCACGGCGGCGGGCGCGCTGGCCGGCATCCGCATCTTCGAGTTCGACAGCGACGGCCGCCTCGTTTCGCGCACCGAGGCGCGCGAAGGGCATGTCGGTGACGACGGCACCTGGCTGCTCAGCGACGTGCGCCAGGCACGCTGGCCCGCCGCCCGCAGCCCCGACGATGCGGCGGTGCGGCTCGAGCAGCACACCGCGCTGCGCTGGCCCAGCACGCTCAGCGCTGCCGTCGTGGCCGCCGCGGTGCTGCCTGTCAGCACCATGACCACCGCCGAACTCTGGCGCTACAGCGTGCACCTCAGCGACCAGGAACAGGCGACCCAGCAGCACCAGATCCGCTTCTGGCGCAAGGCGCTGTACCCGCTGGCCTGCCTGGTGATGGTGGCGCTGGCCCTGCCCTTCGCCTACCTGCACGCCCGCGCCGGCAGCACCAGCCTGAAGGTCTTCGGCGGCATCATGCTGGGCATCAGCTTCGTGCTGCTGAACAACCTCTCGGGGCACATCGGCATGCTGCGCGGCTGGACACCCTGGGTCGCCGCCGCCACGCCGAGCCTGCTCTACCTTGCGCTGTCGATGGCCGCCTTCGCCTGGCTGGTGCGCTACCGCTGAAAGTGAGTTGACACATGTCCACCGGCCTGATCCTCTTCGCCCACGGCGCCCGCGACCCACGCTGGGCAGCACCTTTCGAGGCCGTGGCCGCGCAGGTGCGGCTGCGTGAGCCCGCCGCGGCCGTGCGGCTGGCCTTCCTCGAGTTCATGTCGCCCACGCTGCCCGAGGCGGGCGCCGAGCTGGTGGCCGCCGGCTGCCGCAGCGTGGCCGTGCTGCCGATGTTCCTGGGCGCCGGTGGCCACGTGCGCAAGGACCTGCCGCTGCTGATGGACACGCTGCGCGCCAACCACCCGGGCGTGGACTTCAGCCTGCACACGGCCGTGGGCGAGCAGGACAGCGTGATGGTGGCCATGGCCGACGTGGCCGTGCGCACGCTGGCGCCCTGGAAGGCCGACGCATGAACCTGCACCAGTTCCGCTTCGTGCAGGAAGCGGTGCGCCGCGACCTCAACCTCACCGAAACCGCCAAGGCGCTGTTCACGTCGCAGCCGGGCATCAGCAAGGCGATCCTCGAACTCGAGGAAGAGCTCGGCGTCGACATCTTCGCGCGCCACGGCAAGCGCCTGAAGCGCGTCACCGAGCCCGGGCAGGAGGTGCTGAAGTCGGTCGAGATCATCATGCGCGAGGTTGCCAACCTCAAGCGCATCGGCGAAGAGTTCAGCAAGCAGGACGCCGGCACGCTGTCCATCGCCACCACGCACACCCAGGCGCGCTACTTCCTGCCCGAACCCGTGGCCCTGCTGCGCAAGCGCTACCCCAAGGTGCAGGTGGTGCTGCACCAGGGCATGCCCGAGCAGGTGGCGCGCATGCTGCGGGACGACGTGGCCGAGATCGGCCTGGCCACCGAGGCGCTCGAGGCCCACGCCGAACTCATCACCCTGCCCTGCCACGAATGGCACCACGCGATGGTGGTGCCCGCGGGCCACCCGCTGGCCGCCGTGGAGCGGCCGACGCTCGAGCAGCTGGCCGCGCATCCGCTGGTGCTCTACCAGCCCACCATGACCGGCCGCACGCGCATCGACCAGGCCTTCGAGCGTGCGCGGCTGAAGCCGCTGGTGGCGCTGGAGGCCATCGACTCCGACGTCATCAAGACCTACGTGCGGCTGGGCCTGGGTGTGGGCATCGTCACCGAACTGGCGATGCGCGGCGAAGCCGCCGATGCTGAACTGGCCTGGCGCCCGCTGGGCCACCTGTTCGGCCCCAACACGACCCGCGTCGCCTTCAAGCGTGGCGCCTACCTGCGGCAGTTCGTGCTGGCCTTCGCCGAGCTGCTGTCGCCCCGCCTGACCCCGGCCCTGCTGTCGCGCGCGATGACCGGCCAGGGCTCCGACTACGAACTCTGAACCCGCCATGACCGCCGTCCTGACGCCCGCCATCCGCAGCCGCCTGCCCGAGGTGGGCACCACCATCTTCACCGTGATGTCGACGCTGGCGCACGATCTGGGCGCCGTCAACCTGGGCCAGGGCTTCCCTGACTTCGAGTGCGACCCGGCGCTGCTGGACCATGTGAACGCCGCCATGCGCGAGGGCCTGAACCAGTACCCGCCGATGACCGGCGTGGCGCCGCTGCGCGAGCGCGTGGCGGCCAAGGTCGAGGCGCTGTACGGCCGCCGCTACGACACGGCCAGCGAGATCACCATCACCGCCGGCGCCACCCAGGCCATCCTGACGGCGGTGCTGTGCTGTGTGCATCCGGGCGACGAAGTCATCGTGCTCGAGCCCTGCTACGACAGCTACGCGCCGAACATCGAACTCGCCGGAGGCACCGTGGTGCGTGTGCCGCTGACGCCCGGCAGCTTCCGCCCCGACTTCGACAAGATCGCCGCGGCGCTGAACCCGAAGACGCGGCTGGTCATCGTCAACAGCCCGCACAACCCCAGCGCCACGGTGTGGACACGCGCCGAGATGCAGCAGCTGGCCGAGTTGCTGGCACCGACGCAGACGCTGCTGCTCGCCGACGAGGTCTACGAGCACATGGTGTTCGACGGCGTGGCGCATGTCAGCGCGGCCAGCATCCCGGCGCTGGCGGCGCGTGCCTTCGTGGTGTCGAGTTTCGGCAAGACCTACCACGTCACCGGGTGGAAGGTCGGCTACGTGGCGGCACCGGCGGCGCTGACAGCCGAGTTCCGCAAGGTGCACCAGTTCAACGTCTTCACCGTGAACACGCCGATGCAGCACGCGCTGGCCCGCTACATGGCCAGCGCCGCGCCCTACCTCGAGCTGCCGGCCTTCTACCAGCGCAAGCGCGATCTCTTCCGCGCCGGCCTGGCGCAGACGCGGCTGAAGCCGCTGCACACCCAGGGCAGCTACTTCCAGCTCGTCGACTACAGCGCGGTGAGCAGCCTGCCCGAGGGTGAGTTCTGCCAGTGGCTGACGCGCGAAGTGGGTGTGGCGGCGATCCCGCTGGCCGCGTTCTACGCCCGCGGCTACGAGCAAGGCCTGGCCCGGCTGTGTTTTGCCAAGCGCGACACCACGCTGCACGAGGCGCTGCAGCGGCTGCAGCGGCTCTAGCGGCGGCACCCCGCAGCGCTCAGCGCCGCGGCGGGCGTTCGAGCGCGTCGTCGAGCGGGCCGAACAGGCTTGTCGCCGGGCCGGTGTCGGCGGACACGTCGAAGTCGAGCGGCGCGGCGCCCTCGGCTGCCGGCGCGATGAAAGGCGCGGGCGAAGTGCTGCTGAATTCACCGCCGTCGGCCAGCGGCAGCAGCAGGTCGACGTTGCCAGTGGTCACCACCTCGCGGTCCATCAGGTCGCGCGCCAGCGAGTACAGGAACAGCACCTCGCGGTAGGCGGGCAGGTCGAAGAGCTCGCCGCGCGACTTGCGGAACAGCAGCGCCTCGAGTTCGGCCATCGCGTCCAGCGGCCGCGTCCACACCTGCTGCAGGCGTGGGATGACACCGGGGTAGCTCTCGAGCGAAAGGCCGGCCAGCAGGTCGACGTCCCACTCGGGCGCGTAGGCGTTGAAGCGGTGGTTGAAGCGTGTGCGCGTGCGCTCGTAGTGCTCGCGCTCGCCGCGGCGGCGATAGATCTCGAGCAGCTTCAGGTAGGGCAGCGGGCTGCCGCCGCCGGTGTGGCGCAGGTGCTCGACGAGCAGGTCGATGGCCGCGTCGTCCTGGCCCAGCACGACAAAAAACTCGGCCTGTTGCTCGAGGTCGATCAGTTCCTCTATTGACACGTCGCGCGCCGACTTGTCGTCGATCGTGCCTTGCGAGGGCAGCACCTCGGTGCGCTGCATCGGCGGCTCGAAATCGGTCCGGTGCACCGGCGCGGCGGGCCGCTCGACGGCAATCGTGCGGGTCTCGGACAACGGCGGTGGCTGCGTGTCGACCGGTGCGGGCGCAGGCCAGGCATGCAGCGGGCGCGGACGCGCCGGCGCACTGCGCGGCAGCGTGAGCTCCGAGGTGACGAACGGAATCGGCGCGGTCGGCAGCTTGCTGGGCGTCAGCTCCGACGCCGGGCCCGGCACCGGCGCGGCCGCGGCCTGCCAACCACGCTGGCGCTTGCGCTCCGAGGCATTCAGGCGCCACGCCAGCCAGGCCGCCAGCGCCGTGAGCAGCAGCACCATGGCCAGCAGCGGCCAGGTCCAGCGCGTCGACTGCTCGGTGCGCTGCAGGCGCTCGCGCAGCACGGCCGCCGCCTCGCGGCTGGCCGTGGCGTCGCTGCGCAGCTTGTTCACGTCGCCTTCCAGGCTGGCGATGCGTGCTGCCGCGACCTGCGCCGCCGAAGCCGCCTCACGCGCCGCACTCGCCGCTTGCGCCACCGCAGCCAGCGCGTCGTCAACCGCGGCGGCCTGCGCGCCGGCAACCGGTTCGGCGGCCTCCAGCCGCAGCCGCGCGGTCGCCGGGGTGGTGGCGACGGCAGCCGCCGCTGCGGCCGTCGCGGCGGCGCGCTGGGAGATCGGAAGAGCACACGTCTGAACTCCAGTCACACTTGTTATCATCGCG
>CAMTUD010000011.1:0-28072 GCA_947084805.1 uncultured beta proteobacterium
ACTCGCGTGGCAGGTCGACGCCCTCGGAAAAGCTCTGCAGCCCGAACAGCACCGATCGCTCGCCGCTGTCGATCGTGGCACGATGCCGGGACAGCATCTCCATCTTCGGCATCGTGCCCTGCATCAGGGTGCAGCGCCGCAGGTCTTCCGGCAGCAGCGCATAGACCTCGCGCATCTGCTTGCCCGACGCGAACAGCACCAGCGTACCGAGCGTCTGAACGAGACCCGGCATGCGCTCGACAACCTCGTCCGTGTGCCGCCGGGCATCGCCAGGATCCGAGCGCATCGCAGGAATGACGAGCCTGGCGTTCGAACGGTAGTCGAACGGCGATTCCACGCGCAGGAACTGGACGGCCGTGTAGACCGAGAGGCCGGACTGCTGGAGGAAGAGGTCAAACGTGCCGCAGGAAGTCAGCGTCGCCGACATCAGGATCACGCCGCTGGCGCGGTTCCAGAGCAGCTGGCGCAACTTGTCGCTGCCGCTGATCGGTGACGCACAGACCAAGTAGTCGATTGACGAGGACGTGCTGTCGTGCAGTTCGATCCACCGTGCCACCGGCGCCTCGCCGTCGACGTCCTCGGCCAGCACCAGGCGCCAGGTTTCGACGAGGTTGTCCAACTTCGCCGCAAAGAACCCGAGCGCAGACAGAACCTGGGTAGCCAGAGACCCTTCGATCGGGGCACGCTGCAGGACGGCCTCGCGCAGCCCGGCGAATGTCTTCTGCAAGTCGGATGCGGCCGCATGGAGCGCGCCGCCGTGTTGAAGGACCCAATCGGGCAATTCGCCGCTCCGCAAGCGACGGGCCCTCTTTTCCTCGAAGGCGCGGGTCGCGTGGATCAGCCGGTAGAGATCACCCAGTGCCTCGTCGATGCAATGGGCCTGGGCACGCGCATCACGCAGCAGACCGTCATCGAGGCGCAGTGCAAGCACGGCATCCCGCACCGCATCGGTGGCGCCCTGAACCCACTCCCTGGCCCCTCGGAGGGCATGACTGGCCGAGAAGTGCTCCACCACCTTGGCCGACAGGCTGTGCGCCTCATCGAACACGTAGAAGGTCTCGCTCGCAGGCGGCAGCACGCTGCCAGGCTCCATGTCCAGCGCCGAGAGGACGAGGTCGTGGTTTGCGATCACCAGGTCCGCCTCCTTCGCACGCTGGCGCGCGGCCTGAAACGGGCAGCGAGCGAAGTCGGGGCAGCGATTGCTTGAGCATCCCTGGCGGTCTGTCGTCAGGTCGGCCCAGAGCTCGTCGGCGACCGGGATGGCCAGTTCGTCTCGATCGCCGTTCCAGCGTCCGGCCTCGAAGGACTCGGCCAGGCCGACGACGATCCTGCGTTGGCGGCGCAGCGCAGACTCCGTGGCGGCGAGGCTGGCGCTGTGAAACTGCCCTTGCTGGCCACTGTGCTCATCCCTGGCCTCGTCAGGCAGCAAGTCCTGCTGGCCCGCTGCCGTGCCGGCGGCCATCAGGCAGGCTGTGCAGGCGTAGCGGCGCCGGCCCTTTGCCACCGCGAAGCTGAAGTCCAGCGGCAGCAGGGACTGCAGCATCGGAGCGTCCTTCTCCGCGTACTGGTGCTGGAGCGCGACCGTCGAACTCGACACGACGAGGCGCTTGCCGAGCGTGCGTGCCATCACCAGCGCAGGAACCAGCGCTCCAAAGGACTTGCCCGTTCCGGTGCCGGCCTCGATCACCGCAATGTGGTCGCCCCGGCCGCCACCGCCTTCATTCGGCGCCTGGCGGCAGCAGGCCAGCGTGTTTGCAACAGCGGCGACCATCTCGAGTTGGGGACGCCTTGTCCTGAACCCGGCGATGCCGTCCCGCAGTGCGTTCATGCACTGCCGGACGAGGTTCTTGTCGGTGTCGGTCAGCATCGGAGCAGGCTACGAGTCAACCCAGCGCCATCAAGTCGTCGCGTCGCACTTGTGCGCTTGGTCCTTCGAGGTCTGACCGAGCAGGACGGATCCGGCCAGGGTCGAAATGACGTGAACGACCAAGTGCTTGCCCCCGACAATCGAAACCATGAGCCGATGCGTCTTCCTCAACAGCGAAGCCCAGGACGTCAAGGTCCTGGCGGCGGCAAGGAAGGCTGCGCGCTTGCGCGGGTAACGGTGGTGCAGTCGCTGGCCGGCACGATGCTGCAGGAGCTCGCCCCAACGCAGGCAAACGAGGTGGCGCAGGTCCTGCGGGGCTGGCGCTATTCGGTCGAGCGCAAGGCGACCAGGGTGCGCGAGCGCAAGCACCAAAGCACGGGGCGCACCGGCTGCAGTCGCAAAGGGAGAGACCAGGGCTTGAGGGGGATCGGGGCCTGGGAGAGTGCACCACGCTGTCGCCGATAATGTTTATGTCAACTCGTGCGAGCGCGTCGGAGACCGAGCACCGTCACAGGTCGTTCATTTTCAGATGAATGTTCCCGACCTTCCTGGACCGTCAGCCGATGCTGACTGGAGGCGTCAACCAGTACCCCTGCGATCGCATTTCAATCGCATGAGAAGTACGGGTTGACACCATGGGGTGCTGCAGTCCAGCTTCGAGTTCGGCAAGGACGACGTGCTGATGACCCAGTCCAGCCTTTTCTCGGCCGCCGAGCTCACGTTCGCGTCGGAGCGTGCGCTCGAGATCGCGGTGCAGTTGTTGCGAATGGGTTCGGCGGACTTCGCCGACGGTCTGCACGTCGCGCCGGCCACACAGGCCGGCGAGCAGCCGCTGTGGACCTTTGACAAGGGCGTCGCCAAGGTCAGCGGTGCCCAACTGCTGACCAAGGCATAAGGCGACGTCGAGTCTCAACCGAGTCACGGCCGATCAATCACTGATCTCCGCAAAGCCGACCGTCGGTTGCTTATCGGAACATCTCGGGCAGCGCCCGAAGTCGGTGACCGGCCGCAAGCAGGCCCTCGCGCACCGCGGCGGCCGTGGTCACCGCATGCGCCGAGTCGCCGTGCACGCAGATGCTGTGAAAGCTGCATGGCAGCAGCTTGCCGCTCATCGCGACGATGCCGCCGCGCTCGACCATGCGCAGCACATGCGCCAGGCAATCGGTGCTGTCGTGGAGGACAGCGCCGGGCACGCTGCGCGGCACCAGGTTGCCCTCGTCGGTATAGGCGCGGTCGGCGAAAACCTCGTCCGCAACGCGCAGTCCGGCGGCACGTCCTGCAGCGGCCAGTTCGGACAAGGCGGGGGCCAGCAGGATCAGTTGCGCATCGATCGCCTTGACCGCGGCAGCGATGGTGGCCGCCATGGCAGCGTCCTGACAGGCCATGTTGCTCATTGCCCCATGCGGCTTGACATGGGTGACACGCTGGCCCTGCGACTGCGCAATGCCCATCAACGCGCCAACCTGGTAGGTGACCACCGTCGACAGCTCGCGCGGAGACAACTGCATCTCACGCCGGCCAAAACCCTGCAGGTCAGGAAACGCCGGGTGTGCGCCCAGGCTGACACCGGTCTCGCCCGCCAGTCGCACGGTCTCGGTCATGACCAGCGGGTCGCCGGCGTGGAAACCACAGGCAACGTTCGCAGAGCCGATGACCGCCAGCAACGCCCGGTCGTCGCCCATGCGCCAGGCGCCGAAGCTCTCTCCGAGGTCCGCGTTCAGGTTGATGTCCACTTCGATCTCCTCAGCTTTTTTGTCTGCCGGCAGCCGTCCGGCGCCACACATGGCGGCGCGGGTGGCAGGGTCTGTCAACGGCGCATCGGGCCTGCAGTTCAGCGCGGGTCGAACGCGTCGATCATGCCGCTGACCAGATTGGCGTTGTACATCGCATGGAGGTCGACGTCGCCATCCAGCGCCAGCGGCTCGATGGCCGACAACAACCGGCGCAGCCCAGCTTCGTGCTCGCGGGCCAGAACCTCGGCCTGGGCCACCGTCACCGACTCGAAGCGCAACGGGGTGCCGACGGCGGCCACCGCCAGGCGCGGAAGGTCGGCGGAAATCACGGTGGCGATCTTCGGGTAGCCGCCGGCCGTCTGGCCATCGGCCAGCAGCACGATCGGCAGGCCGTTGCCCGGCACCTGGATTGAGCCGGGCACTGTGGCGTCCGACACGATCTCGCCGCCCCGGTCGTTGTGAAGCAGCGCAGGGCCCTGCAGCCGCACGCCCATGCGGTCGACTTCGGTCGACACCTGGTATTCGCTGCCGAAGAAGCTCGCGAGTGCTGCCGCGTCGAAGTGGTCGGCTTGCGGGCCGAGCACGACACGCATGGCGCCACGCTCGGGCGCCCGCGGCCGCCGCAGTATCTGCTCGGTCGGCACCATGCCCGCTTTGAGTGGCATGGCGCTCGCGCTGAGCTTGTCGCCGGCCGCGAGCGCCCGGCCGCCGTACCCGCCGAGTAGTGCCCGCATGTAGGTCGAGGCGCTGCCGAGCACCAGCGGGGCCACCAGCCCGCGCACCGCCACCACGCCGCAACGGCTGTTGCGCGGCGAACCCGCGCGCAGCGTGTCGCCGGGCCACAGCGTGACGCTGCGCCAACTGTCGAGTTGGGTGCGCTCGCCATTGGCGCGCACGAGGGTGAGCGAAAAGTCGCCGGCGAAGCCAAGCTGCACCGGCTCGTCGAGCGCCTTCAGCGTTGGCCCGGCCACGAAGAACTCGATCGCTGCGGCGCCTTCGGCGTTGCCCGCCAGCACGTTGGCGATGCGCAGCAGCGCCGGGTCGAGCGCACCGCAGCCCGGTACGCCGTGGCGGCGCCAGCCGGGGCGGCCCAGATCCTGGAGCGTGGACAACGCGCCGGGGGAGACAACTTCGACCGTGGCAGTCATGGAGCGGTTCTCGGACGTTGGCAGGTCGGGTGGCCAGGCAGTCTCATGGCGTCTCTGCCAGCCACGCGTGTGGCCCCAGTTCGCCCGCTGTGATCGCCGCTTCGAGCTCGGCCAGGCGCTGTGCCGTGATGGCCTCGAAGCGCACCGTGTCGCCCGGTGCCAGCAGCGACGGCGTGGCAGCAGCAGCATCGAACAGCGGCACCGGGCAGCGCCCGATCAGCTGCCAGCCGCCCGGGCTCTGCCACGGATAGATCGCCGTCAGGCTGCCGGTGATCGCCACTGATCCCGCCGGCACACGCAGCCTCGGCTCGCGCCGGCGCGGCATGTCCAGCGCCGACGGCAGGTCGCCCATGAACGGAAAGCCGGGCATGAAGCCGATCATGTAGACGCTGAGCTCGGTATCGGCGTGCAACTGCACCACCGCATCGGGCGACAGGCCGGTGGCCGATGCGACATCGGCCAGGTCGGCGCCGAACTCGCCGCCGTAACACACCGGCAACCGCCAGCGGCGCCCATTCGCAGCGGGGGCAGCCTCGGACTGGGAGGCCAGCGCCGTCAGGACCGGGTCGAGCGCCGCCCGGCTGGTTTGCAGGGGGTCGTAGAGCACGGTCAGCGAGCGGAAGGTCGGCATGGTCTCGACGACGCCTGCCAGCTCGCCGCGCTCGCGCGCGGCCTGCAGCAGTTTGTCCAGGGCCGCCACCCGTCCCACCAACTGCGAGGTGATCTGGTCACCGAACTCGATCGTCACCGCACCGTCGCCGGCGTCGAGCAGTCGTGGCGTCATGGTGCTTCCTTGTCCGCTGCAGGTTCGCCCTCGACCGGGCTCACGCCCAGCGACGTGAACATCGATGCCGACGCCGCCCGTGCCGCCTGGTCATAACGACCCGACAGTGTGCGCAGCAGGCTGGCCACGTCACCCAGGCGCAGGTTTTCCTCCGAAGTGCCGGCAAAGCCCGGCATGAGGCAGGTCTCGCGCACCTGGCGGTAGCGTTCGCAGGCCGCGCGGCCGCGCCCGGTGGTGCGGAAGAAGACCTCCTTGCCACGCTTGCTGCCTTCCACCAGGCCCATCCCAGCGAGCTTTTTCAGGGCGTACGACACCACATGGGTGTCCTCGACATTGAGCACGAAGCAGATGTCGGCCAGCTTCTTCTCCTGTTGCTGGCTGTTGACATGGTGCAGCACCAAAACGTCCAGCGCCGCGGTGTCGGGGTGGCCGGCGGCCGTCATGCAGCGCACCATCCATCGTTCATATGCGTTGCCCACGATGGCCAGGCCGAACTCGACCTCCGACAACTCGGGCGATTTGGGCGAGATGAGGTGCTGCGAGGTCACGATGCGATGGACTGGGGCTGGTGATGGCGACTCGGCAGATGCCGGTTCTGCCGGTAGGGTGTTCTTCATCGCCGGTCCTTGGTTGTGGTGTCGATCGACTGCGTAACGTCGATAAATTATCGTCGTTATGTTGACGTTACGTCAACATGATTGTAGAGTTCGTCCACTCACCCCACCAAGGGGAGCGTTTTCGAGCCGCCACGCCATCCCGCCACCTCATCGAGGCCACCCATGACCCACGCCCTTGCCCCTCTCCTTGCCGGTGCCGCACTGCTGACCGGCGCCCTGTCCGCGCAGGCCGCGGACTACCCGACCAAGCCGATCCGCATCGTGGTGCCCTATGCGGCCGGCGGCTCCACCGACGTGCTGGCGCGCTTGATCGGCGAGCGACTGGGCAAGCTCCTGGGACAGCCGGCGGTGGTGGACAACCGGCCCGGCGGCAGCGAGCAGATCGCCATCGTCAACGTCACCAAGGCGGCGCCCGATGGCTACACCCTGTTGCTGTCGACGCTCAGCGGCCTGGCCGTCAACCCGGGCCTGTACGGCCCGCGCCTGCCCTACGACCCGCTGAAGGACCTGGCGCCGGTGCTGCTGGCGGCCACGGTGCCGAGTGTGGTGGTGGTACACCCGCAACTGCCAGTGAAGTCAATGGCTGAACTGGGTGCGTACCTGAAGGCGAACAAGGGTACGGTGAACTACGCTTCGGCCGGCAACGGCACGCCCAGCCACCTGGGTATGGAGTACTACAAGCGGCAGAACGGCTTCGACCCGGTGCACGTGCCTTACAAGGGCGGCGCACCGGCGCTGCAGGAGATGATGGGCGGCCAGGTGCAGGTGATGATGGCGCTGGTGCCCGAGGCGATGCCGATCGTCAAGAGCGGCAAGCTGCGCGCGCTGGCTGTCACGTCACCCAAGCGGCTGCCCGCCTACCCCGACGTGCCTACGGTCGCCGAGGCCGGCGGCAAGGACTTCGACATGACCTTCTGGTATGCCTTCATGGCGCCGGCCGGCACGCCGGTGGACGTGATCAACAAGCTCAACAGCACGATCGACACCATCCTGCGGGACAAGGATGTGCGCTCCAGATTGGCCGAGATGAGCCTGGACATTGCGGGCGGCCCCCCGGCCAAGGTCACCGAGTTGATCAGGAGTGACGCGGCGAAGTGGAAAAAGGTGATCGACGAGGCCGGCATCAAGGTTGACTGACGGCGCGACTACAACGGCCATGGCGATTCGGATGCCGATCGCCTGGCCACGTATCACCGGCCGAGCATGAGTCCTCGCGCGACGCCATCAGCGTGACCAGCGGTCAAGCACATTGGCAAGCTGCTCGAGCACGATCGGTTTGGCAATGAAGTCGTCCATGCCCGCGTCGAAGCAAAGCCGGCGGTCTTCCTCGAACACGCCCGAGGTCACTGCGACGATGGGAAGCCGTGCCCTGCCCTGCTCATGTTCCCAGGCCCGCACGCGCCTGGCAGCGGCAAGCCCATCCAACACGGGCATCTGCACATCCATGAGGACCAGGTCATAGCAGTGCCCGCCGGTCATGGCGGCGACCGCCGCCTCGCCGTCCGCAACGAAGTCTGCCTTCGCGTCCAGGCTGCCAAGGAGCAGGCCGAGGACCTCGCGATTGACGGGGTCATCCTCGGCGACAAGCACCTGCGCGCGACAAGCGCCGGATGGCTGAACGGGGCACTGCGCCGGCGTGTCCTGCAGGGGTTCGGCACGCATCAATCGCTTCGACGGCACCCGAAACCAGAAGCGCGAACCGAGCCTCGGCGTGCTGCTGGCACCGACCTGCCCGCCCATGAGCTGCGCGAACCTCGCGACGATGGACAGTCCCAGACCCGTGCCACCGTACTCTCGGGTCGACGAACCGTCGATCTGCGAAAAGGGTTGAAACAGCAGGTGCCGTTTGTCCTCTGAAAACCCGACGCCAGTGTCATCGACGGCGAACTCCAGCGTCGGGTTCCCCGCCTCGTCGACGCCCTCGGTCACCGACACCGTGATCGATCCACGCGGGGTGAACTTGACCGCGTTGCCCAGGTAGTTCGAAAGCATCTGCCCCAATCTCAAGGGGTCGCCGATGAACCTGCCGCGCGGCACGGCATTGTTGTCCATGCTGAGTTGTAGACCCTTGCGGGACGCCGACGCTCGGAACGAGTCCATCGTCCTGGCGACCAGGGCGGCCGGCTCGAAGCTGGACACCGAGAGTTCGAGCCGGCCGGCTTCCACCCGCGACAGATCCAGGATGTCGTTGAGCAGAGCCAGCAAGGTTTCGCCCGAGCGCAGGATCACCTTGGCATAGTCGATTCTCTGCGCCGCCGTGAGCGAAGGCGCCATCAACAGTTGCGCCATGCCGAGGACTCCATTCATCGGCGTTCGCAGTTCATGGCTCATCGTGGCCAGAAACTCGGACTTGGCGCGGGTGGCGCTCTGGGCGTGTTGCAGCGCTTGCTCGAGGGCGGTCTGACCCTGCTTGCGCTCGGTGATGTCGGCGTAGGCGCCGACGACGCGGGTTGCCCTGCCTTGTGCATCGCGATCGACCACCCGTCCGCGGTCGTGAACCCAGATCACCGAACCGTCTTTCCTGACCATCCGGTGTTCCGACTCGTAGTGGCTGTCAGCGCCATCCAGCAAGCGCTGGATCTGCTGCCAGACTGATGAGTGGTCGTCGGGATGCAACTGGCCGACGAACGCTTCCAGGTGGTCACCAATCTCGCCCGCCTGGAAGCCCAGGATCCCGAACCAGCGTTCGTTGTGGACCAACCGACCCGACGGCACATGCCAGTCCCAGACGCCTTCCTCCGTGGCCATCATGACCTGCTGCAACGTGAACTCGCTCTGCGCAACCTGCTGCTGGGCGCGGACCACATCAGTGATGTCGTGCGCGATCACCAGAATCTGGTTACGGCCCTGTGCGTCCTTGAACGGTCGCTTGATCGACTTGAAATGGCGGACCTCGCCCGTCGTGGCGTCACGGCTGTCTTCGAAGACGATCTCTGTTTGCCCACTGGCCATGATGGCCATGACGTTCGCCCGAAAGCCATCCGCCATGTCCGTCGGAACACCGAAGTCGTCGTCGTGCTTGCCGATCATCTCGTCCGGCGTGGTGCCATAGAGACGAGCGACGGTCTGGTTGCACAGCAGGAAATTGCCGGCTTCGTCCTTGAGGAGCACGACGTCCGGGATCTCGTCGAACACCGCCTGGAACAGAGCGAGCTTGCGGTCGGCGCTCAGGGTGGATGGGGAACGGGAATCAGGGCGATGTGACATTGGTTTAGAGATTTAAGCCAGCACGCACTGCCGCACATGGGCGGTGCCAAGGTCATGAGAGCTCGCCTGGTGGATGCCCTGGTGCTTCGCCAGCCAGCCCCAACCGGGTCGGGGCCTCGGCAGTCAACGCCAGGTCGCCTCGAGCACTTGTCCATCGAATGCGAAACGAGCGCGCAGCCGACTGCAACCGCCGTTGCTAGGCGTCGACGAGAACAACATGCATGTACCTCGGGCCATGGGCGCCCAGCACCAGGCTTCCCTCGATGTCGGTCGTGCCGCTGGCCCCGGTGATGAGGTTCACGTTGCGGGGCATCAGCTGGCCAGCAACCAGCGTCGCGTAGTCTTCAAGGTAGGCCAGAAGGTCGGCGTTGCGAAGCAGCACGATGTGATGCAGCGGAAGGAAATTCGCCAGCACCGCCGTGTCGGCCCCGGAGTGGAAGACCAGCGAGCCGGTCTCGGCAATACCCCACCGCGCCATGCCGATCGCGGCCACTTCGTCAGAGGCGACGCGGTCGCGCACCTCGAACCCCGACCAGTCGAGCGCACGCAGCTGCGCAAGCGGCTGGAGTGCGATGGCCTTCGGCAGATCGCGTGCGCGAAGGTACCTGGCCACGGCCTCAGGCAGTGCGGCTGTCGATTCGATGCGCTCAGCCGTCGCGGCCACCTTGGGCGAGGTGACACGCGCAATGAAGGCTTCCGCCAACGAGCTTGCGAGGAGCCTGGGCCGCGTTGACGGCAGGTCCGCCAGCAGCGTCGCGGCAGCGCTGGCAACGCTTGCCGGATCGATGCTTCGGCGACCGAGCGCAGCGCGGACGCGGCCCAGAATGTCGTCACGTGCCGTCACTTCTGCCTCCCCTCGCCGCTGGCGTAGCGGGCCATGAAGGTGCGGCCTGAAGGCACCGGAAAGTCCCGGTGCGCGGTCCATGGACCGAGTCCGGGCATGCCGCGGATCCAGCCGCCGCGGCCGAACAAGCGCATCATGCGGACCGCTACCGTCGCGCCCAGCCGGTAGATCCAAGGTCGCGAGGCGACAAACGTGAAGATCCCCATCCCGAACCGCATCGACGACGGCTCCAAGCCTTCGCGCCACGAGCGGTCGCGCCAGCCACGCATCAAGGTCGGCAGCGGGATGTCCACCGGGCAGACTTCCTGGCATTTGCCGTTGAGCGTGCAGGCATGCGAGAGTTCACGGGACTCTTTCAGGCCGTCGAACACCGGCGTGAGCACGGCTCCCATCGGCCCGGGGTAGACGCCGCCGTAGGCATGGCCGCCCAACTGCTTGAAGACCACGCAGTGGTTCATGCAGGCGCCGCACCGCAGGCAGCGCAGCATGTCGCGCAAGCCAGCGTCGGCGAGCATCTTCGTGCGGCCGTTGTCGACCAGCACGATGTGGAATTCTTCCGGGCCGTCCAGGTCGACGGGCTTCTTGGGTCCGCAATGGAAGGTGGTGTACTGCGTCACATCGGCACCGGTGGCCGAACGCACCAGCAAGCGCAGCAGTGCAAACGCGTGCGGCAGGCTCGGCACGAGCTTCTCGATGCCGGCGGTGACGATGTGCATGCGCGGTGGCGATGTCGTCAGCTCGGCATTGCCCTCGTTGGTCACGGTGCAGGTCGCGCCGGTGTCGGCAATCAGGAAGTTGGCGCCGGAGATCGACACGTCGGCGCTGAGGAACTTGTCGCGCAACTCGCGCCGGGCGCTGTCGACCATCGCCTCGATGGTCTCGTCCTTGTGCGGAACACGGTGCGCTTTCTTGAACATCACCGACACCTGCTCGCGCGTGCGATGCATCGACGGCCAGACGATGTGCGACGGTCGGTCGCCCGCGAGTTGCACGATGTGCTCGGCCAGATCGGTCTCGAAGCGCTCGAAGCCGGCGGCGTCCAGCGCGTGCGGCAGACCGATCTCCTCGCCAAGCATCGACTTCACGCGCGTGACCCGCTTCGCCTTCGCCTGGCGGCACAGGTCGACGACGATGCGCGAGGCCTCGTCGGCCGACGTCGCCCAGTGCACCTTCGCACCGGAAGCGATGGCGTTGCGTTCGAACTCGAGCAGGTAGTGATCGAGGTGCTCGATGACGTGGTCCTTGATCCGCTTGCCCCGTTCGCGGGCGGCCTCGAACTGCGGAAAATCCACCAACGCGGCGGCACGCTTGCGCTCCGCCGTGCCGGTCGTGCGGTCGATCGCCAGCTTCAGCGTGGGATCAGCGAGCGCCGCGTCCGCGCGCGCCTTGAACGAGATGACGGAGGTCTGCATGGCGGCGCTCATCCTTTGTCGCTGCTTCTTGCCGATATGGAAGGCGCATCGGCCATGCCCGCCAGCACCTCGGCAGCATGGTAGACCAGCACCGGAGAACCATTGCGATGCAGCTTGCCGGCCATGTTCATCAGGCAGCCCATGTCTCCACCCAGAAGGACCTGGGCACCGGTGCGCTCGATCGCGGCAGCCTTCTCCGACACCACGGCGTTCGAGATCGCCGGGTACTTGACGCAGAACGTGCCGCCAAATCCGCAGCAGACATCATTGCCCTCCAGCGGCTTCATCGTGAGGCCACCCACTTCGCCGAGCAGCGCACGCGGCTGGTCGAAGACACCCAGCTCACGCAGCCCGGAGCAGCTGTCGTGATAGGTCGCCGTGGCCGGAAACTTCACGCCGGCAGGTTTGTAGTGCATCACGTCGACGAGAAAGCTCATCAACTCGAAGGTGCGCGCGCCGAGCTTGCGCGCGCGCTCGGCCCAGCGCGGATCGTCGGCAAGCGCCTCGGGGTAGTGGGCACGCGTCATGCCTGCGCACGAGCCCGACGGAGCGACCACGTAGTCATAGGGCTCAAACTGTTCGATGAAGCGCCGGGCAAGGACGGCGGTGTCCTTCGTGTCCCCGCTGTTGAACGCAGGCTGCCCGCAGCAGGTTTGCTGCATCGGAACCTCGACCCTGCAGCCCGCGTCCTGCAGCAGCTTGAGCGCCGCGAAGCCCACGCTCGGGCGCATCGCGTCGACCAGGCAGGTGACGAACAGCGCCACTCGGGGTGATGCCGGCGGCGATGAAACCAGGGTATTGCTCATGCGCACTTTCGTTCGGGAGGTGGCGGTGATGGACCACCGCCTCGATCATCTTTGACGCGATCTGGGTCGCCTTCCGCAAGACCGGTGTCGGCCCTGTCGCTCCAATGTACTCAAGCGCTCAACTCCTCAGCGCTGCAAGCACTTCTTCGAGCATCTTCTTCGCGTCGCCAAACAGCATGCGGTTGTTCTCTTTGTAGAACAGCGGGTTGTCCACGCCGGCATAACCACTGGCCATGCTGCGCTTCATGACGATGGACGTGTTTGCTTTCCACACTTCCAGCACCGGCATGCCGGCGATGGGGCTGGTGGGGTCGTCCTGCGCGGCCGGGTTGACGATGTCGTTGGCGCCGATGACCATCGTCACGTCGGTGTTGGGGAAGTCGTCGTTGATTTCGTCCATCTCCAGCACGATGTCGTAGGGCACCTTGGCCTCGGCCAGCAGCACGTTCATGTGGCCCGGCATGCGCCCGGCCACCGGGTGGATGCCGAAGCGCACGTTGATGCCCTTCTCGCGCAACAGCTTGGTGATTTCGTAGACCGTGTGCTGGGCCTGCGCCACCGCCATGCCGTAGCCGGGCACGATGACCACGTTCTTGGATTCGCGCAGCAGCTCGGCCGTCTCCGCGGCCAGGATCGGCGACACCTCGCCCTGCGGCTCGGCCGCGGCACCGTCGCCCTTGGCCACCGGCGCGCCGCCGCCGAAGCCACCGGCGATCACGCTGATGAAGTTGCGGTTCATCGCCCGGCACATGATGTAGCTGAGGATCGCGCCCGACGAGCCGACCAGCGCGCCCACCACGATCAGCAGGTCGTTGCTGAGCATGAAGCCTGTGGCCGCTGCGGCCCAGCCCGAGTAGCTGTTGAGCATGGAGACGACCACCGGCATGTCGGCGCCGCCGATGGCCATCACCATGTGCACGCCGAACAGCAGCGCGATCACCGTCATCACCAGCAGCGGCAGCATGCCGGACTGGATATCGTGCGAATTCAGGAACACACGGCCGAACCAGATCACCACCAGCAGGCCCGCCAGGTTGAGCAAATGCCGCCCCGGCAGCAGCAGTGGCTTGCCGCCGATCTTGCCCGACAGCTTGCCGAAGGCGATCAGCGAGCCCGAGAAGGTGACGGCGCCGATGAGGATGCCGATGTAGATCTCCACCTCGTGGATGGCCTTCTCGGCTTCGGTCGGGAACACGGTGGAGGTGTCGACGTAGCTGGCAAATCCCACCAGGCAGGCGGCCAGGCCCACCAGGCTGTGCATCAGCGCGACGAGCTCGGGCATCTGCGTCATCTGCACCTTCTTCGCCGCGAACAGGCCGATGGCCCCGCCGACGGCCAGCGCCCCGACGATCCACGGGATGCCGGCCGGCGTGACGCGTGGGCCCAGCACGGTGGCCAGCACAGCCAGCGCCATGCCGATCATGCCGAACAGGTTGCCGCGGCGAGCGGTCTCGGGGTTGGCGAGCCCGCCCAGGCTGAGGATGAACAGGATGGTGGCGCCGATGTAGGAGACGGTGGCCAGGCTCGCGGTCATGGTCGTCTTCCGATCACTTGCGGAACATCGCCAGCATGCGCCGCGTGACCGCGAAGCCGCCGAACATGTTGACGGCCGTGAGCGCCAGCGCGAACACGGCCAGGCCGAGGATCAGCGCGTTGGGCCGGTCGATCCCACCGCCGCCGACCGTGGACGTGAGCGGCGGCGCCACCTGCACCAGCGCGCCGATGGCGATGATCGAGGAGATGGCATTGGTCACGCTCATCAGCGGCGTGTGCAGCGACGGCGTGACGTTCCACACCACCATGTAGCCGATGAAGCAGGCCAGCACGAACACGGTGAAGTGCGACAGGAAGCTGGCCGGCGCGTACAGCCCCACCAGCCCGAACAGCAGCGCGCCGACACCGAACACCGTGACCAGCGATTGCACCGACATCGGCGCGCCGGCACCGTGGCCGTGGCCCTTGGGGGCGGCGGCCGGCATCGCGGCCTTGGGTTTGGGGGCCGCGGCCTGCTTGATCGGCGGCGCGGGCCAGGTGATCGTGCCGTCCTTGATCACGGTGAGGCCGCGCAGGGCGTCGTCGTCCATGTTGACGTTGATCAGGCCATCCTTGCGTCCTTCCGAGTTTTTGCACAGCTCCTCGGTCAGGCGCAGCAGGTTGTTCGAGTACAGCGTCGACGACTGCTTGGCCAGGCGGCTGACCAGATCGGTGTAGCCGACGATGGTCACACCATGCCGCACCACCGCCTCGCCGGGCACGGTGAGCTCGCAGTTGCCGCCCTGCTCGGCGGCCATGTCGACGATCACGCTACCGGGCTTCATGCTCATCACCATCTCGGCGGTGATCAGCTTGGGCGCGGGCTTGCCCGGGATCAGCGCGGTGGTGATGATGATGTCCGCGTCCTTGGCCTGTTGGGCGTACATCGCGCGCTGGGCGGCCAGGAAGCCCTCGCTCATCACCTTGGCGTAGCCGCCGTCGCCCGAGCCTTCCTCCTCGTAGTCGACCTTGACGAACTCGCCGCCCAGCGAGACCACCTGGTCAGCCACCTCGGCGCGGGTGTCGTTGGCGCGCACGATGGCGCCCAAGTTGGCCGCCGTGCCGATGGCCGCCAGGCCCGCCACGCCAGCCCCGGCGATGAACACCTTGGCCGGCGGGATCTTGCCCGCGGCCGTGATCTGGCCGTTGAAGAAGCGGCCGAAGGCGTTGGCCGCCTCGACCACCGCGCGGTAGCCGCTGACACCCGCCATCGAGGTCAGCGCGTCCATCTTCTGCGCGCGTGACAGCTGGCGCGGCAGCGCGTCGATGGCCAGCACGGTGACCTTGCGCGCCGCCAGCTGCTGCATCAGCTCGGGGTTCTGCGCCGGCCAGATGAAGCCGATCAGCGTGGCACCTTCGCGCAACTGGGCCACTTCGTCGGGGCTGGGCGCACGCACCTTGAAGACGATGTCGGATCGGGCCCAGACCTCGGCGGCGCTGGGCAGCACCTGGGCACCGGCAGCGCGGTAGATGTCGTCGGCGAAGTTCGCGGCATCCCCCGCACCGCTTTGTACCGCCACCTGAAAGCCCAGCTTGACGAGCTTTTCCACCACGTCGGGCACGGTGGCGACGCGCTTCTCGCCCGCCGCCGTTTCCTTCGGTATGCCGATCTGCATGGGTGCTCCTAGTTCCTTTCCAGACTCCGCGGTGCCTCGTGCGGCGTCGCACGTGGCGGGCACCCGGCTAATACACCAGCTTGGTGAACGGGTAGACGTAAGCCATCAGCGTCACCAAGCCACCGACGAGCACCGCCAATGCCACCGAGTGGAAGAAGACGTAGCGCAGGATGTCGCCCTCGTGGTTGAACCAGCGCGTGGCGGTAGCCGCCACGACGATCGACTGCGCATCGATCATCTTGCCCATCACGCCGCCGGAGCTGTTGGCGGCAGCCATCAGCACCGGGTCCAGCCCGAGCTGCTGCGCGGTCACCTTCTGCAGACCGCCGAAGAGCACGTTCGACGCAGTGTCCGAACCGGTGATCGCCACACCCAGCCAGCCGAGCAGCGTGCCGAACATCGGATACATCGGCCCGGTCAGCGCGAAGGCCAGGCCCAGTGTCGCGTCGAGCCCCGAGTAGCGGGTCAGGTAGCCCAGCGCCAGCATCACCATGATGGTCAGCAGCGAGAAGCGCACGCGGTAGATCGTGCGCATGTAGATCCGCGCCAGATCGAGCAGCGAATAGCGCATGAACAGGCCGGCGATGATGGCAGCCAGCAGGATCCCGGTGCCGGTGGCCGACAGGTAGTTGAAGTTGAAGATCGCCGCTTCCTTGTGAACCACGGCGACGACCGGCGGCACCTTCTCGATCATGTTGTGCAGGCCGTCGAACGGAATCTTGACCACCGATATACCGTCCATCGCCTTCTTGAAGGCAGGGATGCCCCAGACGAAGACGAACACCGACAGGATCGCCCACGGCGCCCACGCCAGCATCACGGCGCGCCGGTCGTTCTTGGCGAAGATCGCGGCGCCGGCGTCGGCTTCGTGGCCCACTGGCTTCTCACTCGCCAGATCCGACACTTCGGAGGTGTCGTTCTCATGGCCCTTGAGGCTCGTCGAGGTCCACACCTTCTTCGGCTTCCAGACCTTCAGGAACAGCACCAGCGAGCCCATCGACACGATGGCGGCGATGACGTCGACGAGCCAGGGGCCGTGGTAGTTGGAGACCAGGAACTGGGTGACGGCAAAGGACAAGCCGGTCACGAAGATGGCGGGCCAGATCTCCCACATGGCCTTGAAGCCGGCGAAGGCCCAGATCAGCCAGAACGGCACCAGGAACGAGAAGAACGGCAATTGGCGGCCGATCATCCCCGACAGTTGCAGCAGGTCCAGGTCCGTGACGGCGGCCAGCGCGATCACTGGCGTGCCCAGCGCACCGTAGGCCACCGGCGCGGTGTTCGCGATCAGCGACAGGCCCGACGCCGCGAGGGGCCTGAAGCCCAGGCCGATGAGCAGCGCGGCGGTCACGGCCACCGGCGTGCCGAAGCCTGCCGCGCCTTCGAAGAAGGCACCGAACGCGAAGGCGATCAGCAGCAGTTGCAATCGTCGGTCGTCGGTGATGTTGGACAGGCTGTTTTGCAGCACCTTGAACGAACCGTCCTCTTCCGTCAGCTGGTGCAGGAAGATGATGTTGAGCACGATCCAGCCGATCGGCAGCAGGCCGAATGCCGCCCCGTAGCCTGCTGCCAGCCCGGCGACCTTCGCCGGCATGCCGAACACGAAGATCGAGATCAGCAGCGCTGCTATCAGCCCGATGCCTGCCGCGTAGTGCGCCCTCATGTGCCAGAAGCCCAGCAGGACCATCATGATGATGATCGGGATGGACGCGACCAGGCACGACAGGATGATGTTGTTGAAGGGGTCGTAGTTCTGCTGCCAGACCATGGCGGTCTCCTCTGGGTTTTGTCGTCGATCGAACGTCGATTGCTCGAGTGGCCTTGCCGGGTGTCAGCCACGGTCAGCGGTCAGCCGCTCATGACCGGCCAGTTTGGTCTGACCAGCCTGGCAAAGTCTCTCCAATGAACATTTGCTTGTCAATCGGGGCTTTCTGTGGGCTGCCGCTCAGGCGTAGCGCAGATCCGTCGCCTTGCCGCGGAAAACCCGGTACGAGAACGCGGTGTAGATCGCGATCGCCGGCAGCGAGATACACACGCCGACCAGGATCACCTTGAGCGCCGCGGGACTGCTCGCGGCCTGCCAGATGGTCAGCCGGTCGATCACGACGTAGGGGTAGAGGCTGTAGGCAAGGCCCAGGAAGCCGAGGACGAACACCACGATCAGCAGCGTGAACGGCAGCCAGGCAAAGGGCCCACGCACGATGGGCGTGCCCAGCAGCGCACGCACCGCCACGAGTAGGATGACCGTCATCAGTGGAATCGCAGACAGCGCGATGATCGAGGGCAGTTCGAACCACCGCATGCGCACCGTCTCGCTGATCCAAGGTGTGGCCATCGAGATCAGCGCCAGCCCGCCACACATCGGTGCCCAGGCGATTCGCGCCCAACGCACGGCGCGCTCCTGCAGCTCACCGTCCGTCTTCATGATGAGCCAGCTGGCACCGAGCAGCACGTAGGCCATCGGCAGCGCCACGGCGATGGCCGCTGCGAACAGTGGGTAGTTCCAGCCTTCGCCGAAGCCGCTGATGTAGCGCCCGAGCATCCAGCCCTGCGTCGCCGAGGCGAGCGTCGATCCGGCAAAGAACAACCGGTCCCACATCGGCTTGCGCGCGGCCTTGGCCTTGACGCGGAAGTCGAATGCCACGCCACGCAGGATCAGCCCGATCAGCATCAGCATGACCGGCAGGTACAGCTCGGTCAGCACCAGGCCGTGGGCCTTCGGGAAAGCCACCAGCAGGATGCCGACGCCGAGCACCAGCCAGGTCTCGTTGGCATCCCAGAAGGGGCCGATCGACGCGATCATCACGTCCTTCTCGGCGGGCGTGGCCCGGTGCATCAGCATGCCCACGCCCAGGTCATAACCGTCGCTGATCACGTAGACAAGCATCGAGATGCCCATCAGCACCATGAAGATGACTGGCAGCGCCTCGTCGAAGGTCATGAACGACCTCCTTCGATCAGCGCTTCGGCCGCCCGGCCCTGGGCGCGCTCCAGCGCGTCGGTCTGGGTCACGTCCTCCGGCTTCTCGGCCATGTACTTCAACACTGCCACGTAGGCGACGAGCAGCGCGAGGTAGACGGTGACGTACAGCGCCAAGGTCAGCGCGATCATCGGCGCGGCAACGGTCGACGCGACGTCGGCGGTGCGCAGCAGGCCGAAGACGACATACGGCTGGCGGCCGATCTCGGTGACGTACCAGCCGGCGACGGTGGCGACCCAGCCAGAGAACGTCATCCCGGCCAGCACCCACAGCAACTGCCGGGGCAGGCGTTCGGGCTGCCAGCCGCAACGCCGGCACCACCACCAGCCGGCCCAGCTGACGGCCAGCATCAGCATGCCCACGCCGACCATGACGCGGAACGACCAGAACACCATGGCCACCGGCGGATGGGCGCCGGCAAATTCGTTCAGGCCCTTGATCTCGCCGTCGACATCGTGCCTGAGGATGAAGCTGGCGAGTTTGGGGATGCCGATGGCCGCCCGGTTCGTGCGCGCCTGCTCATCGGGAATCGCAAACAGCAGCAGTGGTGCGCCGCGCTGGGTTTCCCACACGCCCTCCATCGCAGCGACCTTCTGCGGCTGGTGCTGCAGCGTATTGAGGCCGTGCAGATCGCCGACGAAAACCTGCACCGGTATCAGCAGCGCCGCCAGCGTCAACCCGACGCGCAGCACCTTCGGCGCCGAACGCGGCGCCGCGCCCTTGAGGATCTGCCAGGCCGAGAGCCCGGCGAGCAGGAAACCGACGGTCAGCGCCGAGGCGAGCAGCTTGTGCGCCAGGCGGTAGGGGAACGAAGGGCTGAAGATGATGTCGAGCCAGTTCCTGACGTGGAACTCGCCGTTGACGATCTCGTGGCCTGTCGGGGTCTGCATCCATGAGTTCAGCGCCAGGATCCAGAACGCGCTGAGCGAGGTGCCGATGGCGACGAAGAAGGTGGCCATCATGTGCACACGTTCGCTGACTCGGCCATGACCGAACAACATGATGCCCAGGAAGCCGGCCTCGAGGAAGAACGCCGTCAGCACCTCGTAGCCCAGCAGCGGCCCGGCCACGTTGCCGACCCGTTCCATGAAACCTGGCCAGTTGGTGCCGAACTGGAAGCTCATTGGGATGCCACTGACCACGCCGAGCGCGAAGGTCAGTGCGAAGACCTTGGTCCAGAAGCGGTACGCACCCAGCCAGGCCTGCCGTTCCACCGGCTGCACGGCGCGCAGGTAACGCCAGCGGAAGAACATCAGCACCCATGCCAACGCGATGCTGATGACTGGAAACAGAATGTGGAACGTGATGATGGCGGCGAACTGCATGCGCGCCAGGATCAGGGCATCCATGGTTCCGGCCTTTCGTGGATCGGCGGCGCACCGGTCGGGCGGTTCAGCTCTTGCGCGCCCGGGAGGCGGTCTTCTTCGCCGCGGCGGCGCTGGCCGGCGCCGGCTCGCCCAGGCCCTCGGACAGGCCGATCAGCACGCCGCGCGCCAGCGCCGTGTAGTGGTCCATCCAGGCCTCGACGGTGCGCTGCGCCTGGGCACGGCCCTGGCGTGCCGCCTCCCGCGACCGCTCCGTCAGCTGCTCCAGTGCAGCGGTGGCGCTGGAGCCGGTCGCGCTGCCCTTGGCCTTCATCCCTTCGAGCACCATGGCCCAGGGCCCTTGCAGGTTCTTCGCGGCGTCGGCCACCGCCTTGTCGACGCTGCCGTACAGCGTGTCCTCCATCTTCTCGATGTCGGCGAGTGCCTTCTTCATCTGGGTCTCTTGCAACTGCGCGCCTTGGTCGACAAACTGCTCGAGCGCACGGCGATTGGCTTCAACCGCCTTGACCAGCGCGGCGTCCATGCCCTCGACGGCCTTCATCAGCAGCGCCTCGACATCGGTCGTCGGCAAGCCGCTCTTCGCGGCGCCCGCCGAAGCCGCCTTCGTCGTCGCCTTCACCGCGTCGCGCACGCTTTTCAGCGTCAGCTCGCGGCCCTGCAGGGCCTTCAACGTGGCCTGCTGCACGGCCTGGCGCAGCGCCTCGCCCTGTTTGGCCGAGGCCTGCGCGAACTGCTCCACCAAGGCGTCATGGTCGAATCCGGTCTTGCTCATCGGTTTGTCTCCTGAGGTGTTTTTGTCGGTCGCAAGCGCATCACTGCATGTGCTGGCCGCCGTTGATCGCAATGTTGGCGCCGGTCACGAACGCCGCTTCATCGGAGGCCAGGTAGATGATCAGACCGGCCACTTCCTCGGGCTTGCCGAGACGGCCCACCGGGATGTGCGGCAGGATCTTCGAGTCCAGCACTTCCTTCGGAATGGCCGTGACCATCTTGGTGCCGATGTAGCCGGGCGAGATGGTGTTGACGGTCACGCCCTTCTTCGCCACTTCGAGCGCCAGCGCCTTGGTGAAGCCGTGCACGCCGGCCTTGGCCGCCGAGTAGTTGGTCTGGCCGAACGCGCCCTTGCTGCCGTTCACCGACGAGACGTTGATCACCCGGCCCCAGCCCCGATCGCTCATCGCGTCGACGACCTGCTTGCTCATGTTGAACAGGCTGTCGAGGTTGGTGCGCATCACGGCGTCCCAGTTGACCTTGTCCATCTTCTTGAAGGTCATGTCGCGCGTGATGCCGGCGTTGTTGACCAACACGTCGACCGGGCCCACCTTGGCCGTGACTTCGGCCACGGCCTTCGCACAGGAGTCGAGGTCGGCCACGTCGCAGGGCACCGCGGCGATGTCGTAGCCGCGGCCCTTCATGCCGGCCACCCACTCGGCATGCTTGGTGTTGCCCGGTGAGTAAGTGACTGCGACCTTGTAGCCGGCATCGGCCATCTTGGTGGAGATCGTCTCGCCCAGGCCGCCCATGCCGCCGGTGACCAGGACCACGCGTGTGTTGCTCATTGGAATGTCTCCTGTGGGGTTCGATGAAATTCGGATCTCAGCGCTCGACATCACCGTTCGATGGCGAGCGACACGCCCATGCCGCCGCCGATGCACAGCGCGGCCAGGCCGCGCTTGGCGTCGCGGCGCTGCATCTCGTGCAGCAGCGTGACCAGGATGCGGCAGCCGCTGGCGCCAATCGGGTGGCCGATGGCGATGGCGCCGCCGTTGACGTTGACCTTCGCAGGGTCGGCTTCGAGCACCTTGTTGACCGCGCAGGCCTGCGCGGCAAAGGCCTCGTTCAGCTCGAACAGGTCAACGTCGCCGACCTTCCAGCCGGCGCGTTCCAGCGCCTTGCGGCTGGCCGGCACCTGGCCCATGCCCATCGTTGCCGGATCGAGCCCGCTGGTGCCGAATGCGGCGATGCGCGCCAGCGGCGTCAGGCCCAGTGCGGCGGCCTTCTTCGCGCTCATCACGACCACCGCGGCCGCGCCGTCGTTCAGCCCCGAGGCATTGCCGGCGGTGACGCTGCCGGCCTTGTCGAACGCCGGCCGCAGCCCGGCCAGTGCTTCGGCATTGGTCTTCTTGTTGATGAACTCGTCGGCCGCAAAGACCAGCGGATCGCCCTTCTTCTGCGGGATCGTCACGCCGACGATCTCGTCCTTGAACTTGCCGGCGTCCTGCGCCGCGCTCGCCTTCTGCTGGCTGGCCAGCGCCAGCGCGTCCTGCATCTCGCGCGTGATGCCGTGCGCCTTGGCCACGTTCTCGGCCGTGGTGCCCATGTGGTACTGGTTGTAGACGTCCCACAGGCCGTCGACGATCATGCTGTCGATCATCTTCCAGTCGCCCATGCGCTGGCCCTGCCGCGAACCGAACAGCACATGCGGCGACAGGCTCATGCTTTCCTGGCCACCGGCGACGACGATCTCGCTGTCGCCCCAGGCCACCGCCTGCGCCGCCAGCATCACGGCCTTCAGACCCGAGCCGCAGACCGCGTTGATCGTCAGCCCCGGCGTCTCCTTCGGCACGCCGGCCTTCATCAGCGACTGGCGGGCCGGGTTCTGACCGGCGCCCGCGGCCAGCACCTGGCCCATGATGACCTCGCCGACCTGCGCCGGATCGAGCCTGGCGCGCGCGATGGCCTCTCGGATGACGATCGCGCCGAGTTCAGTGGCCGGGATGTTGGCGATCGAGCCGCCGAACTTGCCGACCGCGGTGCGCGCGGCCGAGACGATGACGATGTCTTGCATGGGAGGTTTCTCCTTCAGGGCTGGGGTGGGGCGAGGACGGGGCGCCGTCGGTCAGGGCGCCTTGGCCTTGACGTAGCGGCCGGGCGCTGATTCGATCGGCTTGTGCTGGCGGGAACCCGCGGACTTGGGTGCGGCGACCAGGCGGCCGGCGTGTTCGCCCAGCCAGTCCATCCAGGCGGGCCACCAACTGCCCGGCACGTCCTCGGCGCGTTCGAGCCAGCGATCGGCGTCGGCGGCCAGCTTGCCGACCCAATAGTTGCGCTTGCCCTTGGCCGGCGGGTTGATGACCCCGGCGATGTGGCCGCTGGCACCGAGCACGAAGCGCACGTCACCGCCGAGCAGCTGGGTGCTGGCGTAGGCGGTCTGCCAGGGCACGATGTGGTCTTCGCGCGAGGCGTAGACGAAGGCCGGCACCGTGATCTGCCCCAGATCCACCGGCACGCCGCACTGCACCGTGCCACCGGGCTCACGCAGCTTGTTCTCGAGATAGGTGTTGCGCAGGTACCAGCAGTACATCGGTCCCGGCAGGTTGGTGTCGTCGCCGTTCCAGAACAGCAGGTCGAAAGCCGGCGGAGCCTTGCCCTTCAGGTAGCCGTTGACGACATAGGGCCAGATCAGGTCGTTGGCGCGCAGCGCGGCGAAGACCTGGGCCAGTTCGCTGCCCTTGAGCAGGCCGTCGCGGCCGATGCTGGCCTCACGGGCGGCCACCGCCTGCTCACTGACCATCAGGCCGAGCTCGCCGGTGTTGCTGAAGTCGAGCATCGTCGTCAGCAAGGTCAGGCTGGCGGCCTTGTCCTCGCCGCGCGCCGCGAGCACCGCCAGCGCACTGGCCAGCAGCGTGCCGCCGATGCAGAAGCCCAGCGTGTTGGCGCGGTCGGCACCGCTGATCGCCAGCGCAACGTCGATGGCCTGCATGACGCCCTGCTCGAGGTAGTCGTCCCAACCCAGATTCCCTTGCTCCGGCCCGGCGTTGCGCCACGAGACCAGGAACACCGCGTGGCCCTGCGCCACCGCGTGGGCGACCAGCGAGTTGTCGGGCTGCAGGTCGAGGATGTAGTACTTGTTGATGCAGGGCGGCACGATCAGCAGCGGCCGCTCGTGCACCTTGGCGGTCGTCGGCGCGTACTGGATCAGCTGGATCAGGTCGTTCTCGAACACCACGCTGCCCGGCGTGGTCGCGACGTTGCGCCCGACCTCGAACGCAGTGTCGTCGGTCATCGACACGCGGCCGCGGGCGAAGTCCTGCACGAACAGGCGCATGCCTTCGACCAGGCTCGCGCCGCCGCTGTCCAGCGCGGTCTGCAGCGCCTCGGGGTTGGTGGCCAGGCAGTTGGCCGGGCTCAGCGCATCGACGACCTGACGCAGCACGAAACCCCACTGCGCCTTGCTGCGTCCTTCCAGCGGCGCGGCGTCCAGGTTCTTTCGCACCATGTCCGACAGGCCGAGGTAGGTTTGCGTCAGCCCGTCGAAGCGCGGATCGTTGCGCCAGGCCTCGCCTGCGAAGCGACGGTCGGCTACCGGCACTTGCGCGCCCGCCCCCGATCCGGCCAGCGCGCCGGTCCACCAGTTGCTCGCCTGCTGCTGCCAGGCCAGCAGCGCCTTGGTGCCTTCCATCCAGGGCGACATGAATGGCAGGGCCAGCGGGGGCGCAGCCTCGCCGGAACCTGCCGGGTCGGTGCCGCCGCCGAGAATGCGAAACAACTCCTGCTGGCCTGCCAGCAGGTCGGTCAGCCACTTCGAAGGGTCGGGGGTGGGAGCAGTCATGGTCCCTCCTCAGTGCAGCTTCACATGCGGTTCGGTGCGCCGAACGATCAGGCGCGCCAGTGTGTCGAGGGCGACCTTGGCGAAGCCATGCAGCGCCAACTCGTGCATCTTGTAGAGCGACAGGTACACCGTGCGCGCGAACAGGCCCTCGACCATCAGGCTGCCGCCGATGAGCCCGCCCATCATGTTGCCCACCGTGCTGAACTCGCCCAGCGAGACCAGCGAGCCGAAGTCGCGGTAGCGGTAGGGCCGCAGCGGCTTGCCGGCCAGGCGCAGACCGATCTGCTTGACCATGTGCGACGCCTGCTGGTGCGCCGCCTGGGCACGCGGCGGCACCATGCCGCCCTTGCCGTGGTCGGCCTGCGGCCACGCGCAGGCCGCGCAGTCGCCGATGGCGAACACATCGTCGTCCCGGCTGGTCTGCAGCGTCGGCTTCACCACCAGCTGGTTGGTGCGGTTGGTCTCGAGCCCGGCGATGTTCTTCAGAAAGTCCGGCGCCTTGACGCCCGCCGCCCACACCACCAGTTCCGCCGGCAGCAGCCGGCCGTCGGCGAGTCTCACCCCGCCGGGCAGCACCTCGGCCACTTTGGCGTGGGTGTGCACCTCGACCCCCAGCTTGGTCAGCAGCGATTCGGTGGCCTGCGACAGCCTCTCCGGCAGCGCCGGCAGCACGCGCGGCGCCGCTTCGATCACGCTGACGCGGATGTCCTTGTCGGCATCGACACGGTCCAGCCCGAAGGCGACCATCTCGCGCGTCGTGCGGTGCAGCTCGGCCGCCAACTCGACACCGGTGGCACCCGCGCCGATGATCGCCACCTTCAATTGCTCAGGGCGCAGCGGCGTTGCCTGCGCATGGGCGCGGATGCAGGCATTGATGACCCGGGTGCGGAAGCGCTGCGCGTCGGCAGCGGTCTCGAGCTTCATCGCGTGCTCGGCCACGCCCGGCGTTCCGAAGTCGTTGCTGAGGCTGCCAATCGACACCACCAGCGTGTCGTAGCCGAACACCCGCTGAGCGGTCACCTGCTGACCCTCGTCGTCGACGTAGGGGGCCACCAGCACCTCGCGCCGCGCGCGGTCGAGACCGACCATCGCGCCGACGCGCCAGCGGAAGTGGTGCCAATGCGCCTGCGCCAGGTAGCCGACCTCATGCGCGCTCATGTCCATGCTGCCGGCGGCGATCTAGTGCAGCTTGGGCTTCCAGACATGCGTCCGGTTGCGGTCGATCAGCGTGATCTCAGCCCGCCCGCGCTTGCCGAGGGTGTCGCCCAGCCGCGTGGCCAGTTCGAGCCCGCCTGCGCCGCCGCCGACGATGACGACGCGGTGGCGGCCCGCGGGGTTGTTGCGGGTGCCGCTCATGGCGTGGCTCGATCCAGGGCCTGACGCAGAGCGATCAGGAACGTCTCGGGCTTCTCGGCGTGCACCCAGTGCCCCGCGTCCTCGATCGTGTGCGTCTCGAACTCCGGGAACAGGTCCTTGAAGGACGCGAGGTCCACCGCGGCCACATAGTCGGAGGCACCGCCGTGGATCAGCGAAGTCGGGCCGGTGAAGCGGCGACCGAGCAGCGTGGTCGGAAACCCACTCAGCACCGGCACCGACATGCCGATCGCCGCGAGGTTCAGCCGCCAGTCGAAGTGGTCGTTGCGGCTGACCAGGTTCTGCAGCAGGAAGGGTGCGGTCGCCGGGTCGGGCAGCCGTTCGGCCAGGCGCCGCTGCGCCTCGGTGCGGCTCGCCGTCGCCGCCGCATCGATGCTGCGCATCGCTTCCACGTAGGGCGTGAAGCGGTCGGCGTAGGCCACCGGCGCGATGTCGACCACCACCAGGTTGCCGACCGAGGCCGGGCTCGTCAGCGCCAGCGCCATCGCGGTCTTGCCGCCCATGCTGTGACCCACGACGGTCGGCCGCGACAGGCCCTGACGAGCGATCAGCGCCCGCACGTCGTCCGCCATCTCGAGGTAGTCCATCGAGTCGGTCCACGGCGAGTGGCCATGGTTGCGCAGATCGACGCACAGCACGCGGTGATGCGGTGCCAGGGCCCGCGCCACCGAGCGCCAGTTGGCGCCCGAGCCGAACAGCCCGTGCAGCACCACCACCGGGGGTCCGGTGCCGGTGTCCTCGAACGCCAATTGCAGTGCCAAGGGTCGGGGCCGCGTGGGTGATGGTGTTCACTTCTTCTTCTGCGGCGGCAAATCGGTGCAATGCCCCTCGAAGACCTCGGCGGTCATGCCGATCGATTCACCCAGCGTCGGGTGCGGGTGGATCGTCTTGCCGATGTCGGTGGGCTCGCAGCCCATCTCCACGGCGAGACACACCTCGCTGATCAGGTCGCCGGCATGGGTGCCGACGATGCCGCCGCCGATGACGCGGTGCGTGGCCTCGTCGAAGATCAGCTTGGTGAAGCCCTCGTCGCGGCCGTTGGCGATGGCGCGGCCCGACGCGGCCCAGGGGAACACCGCCTTGCCGTACTTGATGCCTTCGGCCTTGCATTGCTCCTCGGTCTTGCCGGCCCACGCGACCTCGGGGTCGGTGTAGGCGACGCTCGGAATCTGGCGTGCGTCGAAGAAGCTCGCCTGGCCCTGCGCGACCTCGGCCGCGACATGGGCCTCGTGCACCGCCTTGTGCGCCAGCATCGGCTGGCCGACGATGTCGCCGATGGCGAAGATGTGCGGCACGTTGGTGCGCATCTGCTTGTCGACGTTGATGAAGCCGCGGTCGGTGACGGCCACGCCGGCCTTGTCGGCGCCGATCTTCTTGCCGTTCGGGCTGCGGCCGACCGCAACGAGCACGAGGTCATAGACCTGCGGACCCTTCGGTGCCTTCTCGCCTTCGAAGGTCACCTCGATGCCGGCCGGCGTGGCCGTGGCGCCCACCGTCCTGGTCTTGAGCATCACGTTGTCGAAGCGCGGCGCGTTCATCTTGTCCCAGACCTTGACGAGATCGCGGTCGGCGCCCTGCATCAGTCCGTCGAGCATCTCGACCACGTCGATGCGCGTGCCCAGGGTCGAGTAGACGGTGGCCATCTCCAACCCGATGATTCCGCCGCCGACGACCAGCATGCGCTTGGGGATGCTCTTGAGCAGCAGCGCGCCCGTGGAGTCGACGACGCGCTCGTCCTCGGGCATGAAGGGCAGCTTCACCGCCTGGCTGCCGGCGGCGATGATCGCCTTGGCGAACTTGACCACCTTCTTGCTGCCGTCGGCAGCGACCACTTCGAGGTGGTGCGGATCTAGGAAGCTGCCAACGCCCGTGAGCACCTCGACCTTGCGCGCCTTGGCCATGCCCGCCAGCCCGCCGGTAAGCTTCTTGATGACGCCGTCCTTGAAGCCGCGCAGCTTGTCGAGGTCGATCTCGGGTGCGCCGTACTTGATGCCGTGGTCCGGCAGGTGCTTGACTTCGTCCATCACGCTGGCCGTGTGCAGCAGGGCCTTGCTCGGAATGCAGCCCACGTTCAGGCACACGCCGCCGAGGGTCGCATAGCGTTCGACGAGCACGGTCTTCATGCCGAGGTCGGCGCTGCGGAAGGCCGCGGAGTAGCCACCGGGGCCGGCACCGAGAACCAACACTTCGCACTCGACATCCGCCTTGCCGCCGTAGGTGGCGGCGCCGGGGATCGGCACGGCCGCCGGCGCGGCGGGGGCCGCGGCCTTGGCG
>CAMTUD010000012.1:0-8307 GCA_947084805.1 uncultured beta proteobacterium
GCATGGCAGACACGTTGTTCGCATCAACACGGCTCGGCCAAGTGGCCTCGCCGCTGTCAATGCAGCTTCTTGCTTCAGTTCAGCGCACGTTGCACTGGTGGCCTGTTCGCGCCGGTCCTTCACTTGGCTCGCATGAGCGCGGGCCTCGTCACCGCGGCGGTACACCTCGCCCTCTCTCCATCTCTGCGCACCCGGCGCGTGAGCGCGTTGGTCCGAACTCCGGTGCTACACAGTCGCCTTCCGCCAGCCGTAGCGCGCTGCCTAACCCCTCGCTCAAGCGGAGCGCCAACGGCAGGCCACCAGGCCCGGTCTGGCGGTACGCGGTACATTTTCGCCAGCCCGGGCCTGGCGTCCTGCCGTCGTCGCCCGCTTAGCTCGAACGTTATACGTCTTAGGAGACACCTTTGCACGTCACCCTCAAAGTCACCGCTCTCGTTGCCCTTCTACTGTCACTTGCGTGGCTGCTTTTCCGACCCGGCTTCGACTCTCTGGTTGCAGTTGCTGCCGCATTGGTGGCATTCATTGCTGCACTGCTCATGAAGAAGGAGTCAACGCCCGGACACGCACAGAAGCAGGTTGTCACGGACGGCGCTATCGGGATTCAGGCCGGACGTGATGCAAACGTCACTGACGCGAAGAGTGGAGACAGACGTGTTGGGAAATAAGCAAGACCAATCAGCAAGCGCTGGCGCGGTGGCGATCCAAGCCGGCGGTGACGTCAACTACCATGGTCTATCGGTCGCGGAGGTTCGAGAACTCTGCGGCCTATTCCTGAGAAACAATTTTCCTGAACTTCGCGAAGAAGCGAAACGCGCTGCGCAGCAGCATGTGGAGTCGTTCGCATCAAGTCTTGAAGCGAAATTGGTCAACGATGCTGCAACCATCGTGCTCAATAAGTTTGCCGAACCAGATGTTCAGGCGACTATCAATGATGCTGTGCAGGCAAGCGCCCGCAAGGGTCAAGGGGCGAATCCACAGATCCTTGCGTCGCTGATATCGGAGAGAGTAAGCATCAGCGCAAGTGACTACAAGGACATCGTTCTTTCTGAGGCGGTCAAGGTAGTACCAAGATTGACGGCACAGCAGATAGCACTGATCTCACTTGTTCAATTTGTCAAGTCAATCACAATTAGCAATCAACCCGGCATTGGTGCTCTAGAACCATTCGGCAGAGTTGCACTGATGTTTTCTGGGCCCGGCTTTAACCTCTCCGAATCGCAAAAACAACACATTCAATACTCAGGCGCTTGCTCTGTTAATCAACTAGTCGGCGGCGACATTTTCGATGCACTTCGATCTGGCTCCTACGCATACTTCGGAGTACCAGATACTCCCTCATTCAAGAGCGCGCTCCAGGCACAAGCGCCGTCTTTCCACGCTCTGCTTGAACAAGCAAACAAGGAGAACGTCTTCGCGATCAACCTTACCAGCATCGGCCAAGCGATAGCAATCGCGAATATATCGAATTATCTAGGGAAAATGGACTACGGCATCTGGCTGAAGTGAAGACGTATAACCCCTCGCTCAAGCGGAGCGCCAACGGCAGGCCACCAGGCCCGGTCTGGCGGTACGCGGTACATTTTCGCCAGCCCGGGCCTGGCGTCCTGCCGTTGGCGCCCGCTTAGCTCGAACGTTAGGCGTCAACCAAACAGCCCCTGTGGCGCACGTACCAGCCTGCAAGCATCACGGGCCACACGCGGCCTGGCCGATTCAAAGACACCTTCGCGCAACCCGCCGCGCGGCCTCGGGCCGCGTCACCATGGTCTGGCCTCCATGCTTGGCGTGTCCACCGTCCGTTCCTTCCTCGAGCCGCGCTCCAACAGCCGGGCGGGTTGATTCGCGCTTCCTCGTCTCCAGCACCGCCGCCGTCTTCACCGCCCTTGGCACTCATTCTTTCCGGGCTCGTCCACCAGCGCCGCCTAACTCCTCGGTCAAGCGGAGCGCCAACGGCAGGCCACCAGGCCCGCGCGGCGCCTTGGTTTATCCTGCACCGCGCGGGCCTGGCGTCCTGCCGTTGTCGCCCGCTTACCTCGAACGTTAGGCGTCAACCAAGCGAACACTTGTGGGACTCGTGGCTTCGCATGCTCTGGCCACTGCGCGGTTGCGGGGTCTGGGTGTTCCGGCACTCTCCCGCGCGCCCTCGGGGAGCGTCGCCAGACGTTGACCGCACTCTCGTGGCTTGCCGCCTTCTGAGCTCTGGGCGGGATCGCGCCACCAGATCGGTGTGGTTGATTCGCGCGCCCTTCCTCGCCCAGAACTCGGCTCTCAGGCACCTGTCGCAGCGGAGTGCGGTGGCGCTATCCACCGCGCGCCGCCTAACCCCTCGGTCAACCGGAGCGCCAACGGCAAGCCACCGGGCCCGCGCTACAGTGCAGGTCTGCATTTTCTGCAGCGCGGGCCCGGCGTCTTACCGTCGTCGCCCGGTTACCTCGAACGTTAGGCCTCATAGGTCACCCCCTCTGGCCCGCGAAGTGTCATGAATGCAATAGCTGGTTGCTACCTGTGCGGCGACGAAAGCCTCCCATTGACGGACGAACACATCTTCCCGGAGGCGGCGGGCGGGAACATTGCCAGGCGCATTCTTTGTAAGCCCTGCAACGACGGGCTCGGGCTTTGGGTAGATGCTCCATATCTGTCGCAAAAACACATACAGCTTGGACGTGCGGCTTATGGCATCAAGGGAAAACGGGGAGACCTACCTCGCCCCTTTCCAGATGAGTATGTGCCAGACGGCACCACTGACGGAACCCGAATCACAATTGCTGGCGACTTCTCTTCGCGCGTGATTCCAACGAAGCCGATCGTCACAGTAACCAATAACGGTGAGATTAGGCTGGCGCTTTCAATGGACCATCAGGACAGACACCGAGTCCCAAGGGTCATTAGAACCACGCTCTCGCGCTTCTTCCGAACCGCAGAGGGTAAGTCGCTTCAATGGAGCGCAGAGGAACAGGAGAAGGCAGTACTTCGGACAATAGATCGCGCACTTCTTACCGAGTCCCGGACAACCCCAATTGAAGTCTCACTTTACGGTCAGTGGTCAATCGACCTGCAAGCACTATTTGTTGAGCATGTGAAGGTACTGTTTGAAGTCTGCTGTATTGAATTTGGCAACTCCTTTCTCAAAACCCCGGAAGGGGAGCGAATCAGGTCGTTCCTATACATGGCGTCACGCAACGAGCAGCCAGAATGGTCGCTCGAGTCGAAACCAGCCGAGCTTGGAATAGCGGCTGGAGTACCACCTGAATTTAAGTCGATACTGGCAGCCCTTGACGTGAATGATATTCAGACAAATCACCTTGCCTTGCTAAGTCCGACCGGGGGCATCGTGTCGATGTTTGGAATGGGCGCAACTCTGCACTCAGAGTCGCTTCACATGTCTCGAACATCCTTCTGGGAACCGAAGCTTTACATGAATAGCATCAATGGCGGTCATAGCGGTGTATTTCGCATCAGCGAACTCATGCGCCGCCGCAAATGAGGCCTAACCCCTCGCTCAAGCGGAGCGCCAACGGCAGGCCACCAGGCCCGGGCTGGTGGTACGCGGTACATTTTCACCAGCCCGGGCCTGGCGTCCTGCCGTTGTCGCCCGCTTAGCTCGAACGTTAGGCCTCAGAAGCCACCCTTTCCTCAAGGCACGCATGATCAAGTCAGTCGGTGGCGTCCCCGTATTGCCGAGGCACCGTCTCGCGTGTCACTGCGGTACCGTCGTCCTTGAACTCGACCTGCCGGATGGAATCGTCAACCCTCGTAGATGCGACTGCTCGATTTGCCGGAGGAAGGGAGCAATCGTCGCATCTGTTCTTCTGTCAGGCATAACCGTCTTTCAAGGCGCAGAAGCACTGAAGCTCTACCAGTTCAACACGAAGGTGGCCAAGCATTACTTTTGTTCAAACTGCGGCATCTACACGCATCATCAACGCCGCTCGTTTCCGGACCAGTACGGCTTCAATGTTGGCTGCCTGGAGGGCATCAACCCGTTTCATCTGGAGCCGGTGCCCTTGAACGATGGGGTCAACCATCCAGCAGACCGCAAGCAATGAAGGATTGGCTCGCCCGCCGCACGCAACTGAGGCCTAACCCCTCGCTCAACCGGAGCACCAACGGCAGGCCACCAGGCCCGGTCTGGCGGTACACGGTACATTTTCGCCAGCCCGGGCCTGGCGCCCTGCCGTCGGTGCCCGGTTAGCTCGAACGTTAGGCGTCGCAAACACCACTCTCACCATGCATACAGCGCTGCTCCGAAGCCAGAGAAACCACGTGTTTACGGTCATCAAGGAGGCCGGCTTTGACCCCCTTGACTTCGACTGGTCGAAAACGAGCACTCGCTGGCATGAGAACGGAGACGATCCGGTTGAGGAGCTAATCCACACTCCGACAGGCCTTCATTTCGTGTTTGATCGGTTTGAAAGCCGACCGAACCCACGATTCACCCCTCGCGAGGACCGAGCGGCAGAAATGGACTGCGGGCCGGTCGGCTCATGGGAGGAGGTCAGACACGAGTTAAGGCGCTGGCTAGAGATTGTCAAGAACGAAGTTGACGAACCGGATCTGTGGGTCTTGGCCAAGGAAGACAAGAAACTCGTCGCCGCAAGAATCGACGACATTGAAAACGCTCCATTCTCAGTACAGGAGCAGGAGAGAATCAAACTTGCCGTTGGCGAGATACATTCTTTCCTGAAAGCCAGCGCTGAGCACTCGCAGTCAGACCTACAGTTCATTCAAGCGCGTCTTGAACACCTTGCAGAAGCATCATCAAGACTTGGCCGAAAGGATTGGATCACGCTGGCAATGGGAACACTCACAAACATCGTGGTCGGTGTAGCGCTTGCTCCTGAAGCTGCACGCGAATTGGTTCGCACCGCCGGCGCCCTGCTCGGTTGGGTCGTTGGTCATGTTCAACTCCTGCCATAGCCGCGAGCGACGCCTAACCCCTCGCTCAAGCGGAGCGCCAACGGCAGGCCACCAGGCCCGGGCCGGTGGTACTTTGTACATTTTCACCGGCCCGGCCCTGGCGTCCTGCCGTTGTCGCCCGCTTAGCTCGAACGTTAGGCATCAGAATCCACCCGTGTTGCGTTCGGTACTGTCCTGCGGTACCATCTGCGCATGAAGCGCGCCCATCAGAGGACACTGGAAGCAGTCTTCACTCACCCAACCAGCGCGAATATCGCTTGGAAGGACATCGAAGCACTCTTGGTCGGTCTTGGCGCGGAGGTCAGCGAACGCGAAGGTAGCCGCGTCGCAATCGTTCTTTTCCAAGAGGTCCGCGTCTTCCACAGACCGCATCCCTCGCCAAAGACAGACAAGGGCGCAGTGGTGTCAGTGAAGAAGTGGCTCGAGCAACACGGAGTGAAGCCATGAACGTGATGACGGTAGATGGATACAACGCAAAGATTGAGTACGACCCTGAGATTGATATGTTCAGGGGCGAGATTCTCGGCCTTACAGGCGGAGCCGACTTCTACGGCAAGACCCCGAAGGAACTCAGAGCGGAGTTCAAGAAGTCCTTGGCAGTCTTCCTTGAGGTATGCAGAGAAAAGGGCATCGAACCCCGGCGGAACTACTCGGGGAAGTTCAACCTTCGAATTCCTCCGGAGCTTCACGAGAGGCTCGCCATAGCCGCTCAAGCTGAGGGGAAGAGCATCAACACACTGGCCCAAGAAGCACTCGCGCAACGTGTCGCCGCCTGATGCCTAACCCCTCGCTCAACCGGAGCACCAACGGCGGGCCACCAGTCCCGGTCTGGCGGTACGCGGTACATTTTCGCCAGCCCGGGCCTGGCGTCCCGCCGTTGGCGCCCGCTTAGCTCGAACGTTAGGCAGCACAAACACACCATGCTCGACCTCGTCGGTCTTCTCACCAGCCCTCGCCTGTTCCTGGGCGGGCTGGTTGGCCTGCTTGTTGGGCTTGGCGTAGCATTTTTGATTCACTCCTACTTCGGTCCTCAGGTTCCCGTCGAACTGCTTGCACTTCTGGTCGCAATCGGAATCATCGTCGGACTTGTCATTGGTGCCCTGGAGCGACAGAGTTCCAAAGAATGAGTAAGGCAATTTCCGCTTCTAGGCAGTCAGTCAAAAATGCAGAGCACGAACCACAAACTGCAAGGCGCGATGCGCCATGCAGAACCCGGCGCACGCCGCAGACGCGGAGTACCGCGACTGCTATCTCCGAAGCGCAGAGCGGAAAGCGCGGTGCCGCACAATCAGGGAGTCATTCCACTCACACCGCGCCACGAGTGCTGCCTAACCCCTCGCTCAAGCGGAGCGCCAACGGCAGGCCACCAGGCCCGGTCTGGCGGTACGCGGTACATTTTCGCCAGCCCGGGCCTGGCGTCCTGCCGTTGTCATCCGCTTAGCTCGAACGTTAGGCGTCACAAGTCAAGACCGCATGCTGTTCCGACCATCTGAACACACCAGTTCCCTCCTTAAGCGGGGAGTTTGGATCTTCTTGCCACTGTGGATTGGCAGCACCGTGTACTTCTGGCTCGTAAGTGATGGCGTGATCTCGAAGAGTTGGAACCGAGTTTACTTCTTGGTTGCCTGCGCGTGGCTGGCAATCTATATCGCACACACAATAAGAGCCTTCGCGTCCGTAGCCGAGGATCTACAAAAGTCGCAGCATCCAGACCCAGACGTCGCGGACTTGATTGATGGAAAAGTCGACATCAGAACCTATCGCGAAAGAAGGGAAGAATCTGCGGTTGATTCAAGTCCTCTTCATGACGCCAAAGCCAGGCAGTAGTGCCACTGCTCAAGCTCTTCAAGCAAGTGCTTCAACGAGTGTGGCACGGTGACGCCTAACCCCTCGCTCAAGCGGAGCGCCAACGGCAGGCCACCAGGCCCGGTCTGGCGGTACGCGGTACATTCTCGCCAGCCCGGGCCTGGCGTCCCACCGTTGGCGCCCCCTTAGCTCGAACGTTAGGCGGCACCAACAACGCCAGTGGTTCGGCTACCACCATTGAATTCAGGAAGCACACCATGCCTCAGCAGGGTCTCGTTGTCTTCGCCAAGAACAAGAAGCGCGTCTCCGCCTTCTACCAGCAGACACTGGGGCTGGAAGTCGTCGAGTCGGAGTCGTCGCACGATCTACTCCGGGACAAGAGCTACGAGGTCGTGGTCCACACTATCCCTCGCAAGTACGCCACGGCGATCACCATCACGAAGCCGCCAGAGCCGCGAGAAGAAGCCCCATTCAAACCGACCTTCGTCGTCATCAGCTTGGCGCAGGTGCGCAGCGCAGCGGAGGCCACAGGCGGCTACCTCAAGCCCGAGGCCGGAGCATGGCGCTTCCGCGGCCATGTCGTCCTCGACGGATGGGACCCAGAGGGGAACATTGTTCAGTTCAAGCAGGCTGAGTAGTGGCGGGGTCAAATCTTCCGCAGATCACGCCGCGCGCGGTGCCGCCTAACCCCTCGCTCAACCGGAGCACCAACGGCATGCCACCAGCGCCCGGCCGGCGGTACACGGTACATTCTCGCCAGCCGGGCGCTGGCGTCATCCCGTTGGCGTCCGGTTAGCTCGAACGTTAGGCATCGCAATGAGCCATCGTAGTTTTGTCTCTGCCCTTGGTGCACTGTCGCTTCTGGCCTCAGCCGTGGTCGACGCCGCTACTGTGTACCGCTGGGTAGATGAGCAGGGAAAGGTTCACTACTCAGAAGTTGTGCCGGAACGGTACCGTAATGTTGCCAAGCCACTCGGTATCGCCCCCAACCAACCTACCGCCGAGCAGCAGCGCGAGGCGCTTGAGCGAGCCCAGAAGGAGAAGGCACGCGCAGCCGCAATCGCCACCAATCGATCCCTTCTACCCGCGAGTGCCGCAGCGGCCCCGGCCCCATCTCGGTCTGCGGGCAAGCGACCTGCGCAGGTACCCAATGATCAGACTGACTGCGAGACTTGGCAGCGCTTGTACATGGAGAGCATCGAGTGCTTCGGCCCATATCGAACGGTGCGTGGCGCCACGAAACCGGAGGCCTTCGACGTCTGCAATGTGGTACCGGAGCCTCCACCGACCCGCTGCAGAATGCGCATTCCGTAGCCGGCGGCCGGCGGCCGGCGATGCCTAACCCCTCGCTCAAGCGGAGCACCAACGGCAGGCCACCAGGCCCGGTCTGGCGGTACGCGGTACGTTTTCGCCAGCCCGGGCCTGGCGTCCTGCCGTCGTCGCCCGCTTAGCTCGAACGTTAGGCATCAGGAGAAACACCGTGGTCCGCTTCTTCCTCGGAGTGCTCTTCGGTGTCGCCGCCACGCTACTGCTCATGACGCAGTTTCGATCCTCCCCAGATACTGCTGCGGTGCTCGCTAGCACTCC
>CAMTUD010000013.1:0-5433 GCA_947084805.1 uncultured beta proteobacterium
ACTGGAGTTCAGACGTGTGCTCTTCCGATCTCGCGGCGGCCCTGCTGGCCGGCACCGCCTCGGCACCGGCCGCGGCCGCCGAAGGGCGTTTCGTGGTTCAGGTCGGGGCCTATACCGATGCCACGACACTGCGCGCCGCGCGGGCCAAGGTCGAGAAACTGGGCCTCAAGACCTACACCCAGGTCATCGAAGGCGATGCCGGCAAACGCACGCGGGTGCGCCTGGGGCCCTACGCCACCCGGGCCGAGGCCGACGCGGCGGCCGCCAAGCTCAAGGCTGCCGGGCTGCCGGGCAACGTGCTGGCGCTGTGATGGACACGCTGCGTGAGTTCGCCCTCGGCCTGTCGTGGGTGGACGGGTCGCTGCTGGCCGTGCTCGTGGTGTCTGTGCTCATCGGCCTGGTGCGGGGTTTTGTCTTCGAGTGTCTTGCGCTGGCCGGCTGGGTGGTGGCCTGGTTCGCGGCGCAATGGGCCGCACCGACCGTGGCACCGCACATTCCGCTCGGGTCTGCGGGCTCGGGCCTGAACCTGGGCGCTGCCTTTGCCCTCACCTTCGTTGCCGCCGTCGTCGTCTGGACCCTGCTGGCGCGGCTGATCCGCATGTTGATCCACGCCACGCCGCTGTCGATACCCGACCGCCTGCTCGGCGCCGGTTTCGGCGTGCTGCGCGGCGGCGTGCTGCTGCTGGCGCTGGCCAGCGTCGTGACGCTGACACCGGCCGCACAATCGACGTCATGGCGCAGCTCGCACGGTGCGCGCTGGCTCGGGCAGGCGCTGCAGGTGCTCAAGCCGCTGCTGCCGGACCGGGCCGCGGGCCTGTTGCCGACCTGAGAACCTCAAGAGGACACCCAACACCATGTGCGGCATCGTCGGCGTGATCTCCAAGGCGCCCGTCAACCAGCTCATCTACGACGCGCTGCTGCTGCTGCAGCACCGCGGCCAGGACGCCGCGGGCATCGTCACCATGCTCGGCACCAAGTGCTTCATGCACAAGGCGCGTGGCATGGTGAAGGACGTTTTTCGCACGCGCAACATGCGCGGCCTGCCCGGCATGGTGGGCCTGGGTCAGGTGCGCTACCCGACGGCAGGCAACGCCTACAGCGAGGAAGAGGCGCAGCCCTTCTACGTCAACGCGCCCTACGGCATCGTGCTCGTGCACAACGGCAACCTGACCAACGCGCCGGCGCTGAAGGCCGAGCTGTTCGAGATCGACCGCCGCCACATCAATACCGAGAGCGACACCGAAGTCCTCATCAACGTGCTGGCGCACGAGCTCGAGCAGGTGGCCCGCGACCTGCCGCTCACGCCCGAACACGTCTTCAAGGCGGTGGGCGCGGTGCACAAGCGCATCCGCGGCAGCTATGCGGTGATCGCGCTGATCGCCGGCCACGGCCTGCTGGCCTTCCGCGACCCGCACGGCATCCGCCCGCTGTGTTTCGGCGAAGGCAACACGCCCGAAAGCAGCCGCGACGTGATGGTGGCCAGCGAGTCGGTGGCGCTGGAAGGCACGGGCCACAAGCTGACGCGCGACGTCGCGCCGGGCGAGGCCATCTTCATCGACCTCGAAGGCCGCGTCCACGCCCGCCAGTGCGCCGACCACCCGACGCTGAACCCCTGCATCTTCGAGTTCGTCTACCTGGCGCGGCCCGACTCGGTGATGGACGGCATCTCGGTCTACCACGCGCGCCTGAACCTGGGCGAAACGCTGGCCCAGCGTGTCATCAGCACCTTGCCGCCGAACGAGATCGACGTCGTGATCCCGATCCCGGAAAGCAGCCGCCCGAGCGCGATGCAGCTCGCGCACCGCATCGGCAAGCCCTACCGCGAGGGCTTCGTGAAGAACCGCTATGTGGGCCGCACCTTCATCATGCCGGGGCAGGGCGTGCGCAAGAAGAGCGTGCGCCAGAAGCTCAACGCCATCGGCATGGAGTTCAAGGGCCGCAACGTGCTGCTGGTGGACGACAGCATCGTGCGCGGCACCACCAGCAAGGAGATCGTGCAGATGGCGCGCGAGGCCGGCGCACGCAAGGTCTACATGGCCAGTGCCGCGCCGCCGGTGCGTTACCCCAACGTCTACGGCATCGACATGCCGACCAGCGAGGAGCTGATCGCGCACGAGCGCAGCAACGAGGAAATCCGCGCCTACATCGGCGCCGATGCGCTGATCTACCAGGACGTCGACGCGATGAAGCGTGTCGTCGGTGCGCTGAACCCGAAGATCGCCAGCTTCGAGGCCAGCTGCTTCGACGGCCGCTACATCACGGGCGACGTCACCGCCGAAGACTTCGCGACCATGCAGGCGCAACGCAAGCTGCAGTTCGACGAGGAAGACAACAACAACAACCGCTCGCGGCTCGCGCTGCAGGGCGCGGAGCAGGGCTGATGGCGATACCGAGAGTCAAGTTGCCGGCCGACGCGCGGCCCGACACGCTGGCCGTGCGCGAGGGCCTGCCGCCCTCGCAATACGGCGAGAACAGCGAGGCGCTGTACCTGACGAGCAGCTTCGTGCACCCCGACGCCGCCACGGCGGCGCGGCGCTTCGCGAACGAGGAAGAGGCCTTCGTCTACAGCCGCTTCAGCAACCCCACCGTGACGATGATGGAGCGGCGGCTGGCGGCCATGGAAGGCACCAGCGGCTGCATCGGCACGGCCAGTGGCATGGCGTCCATCCTGATGGTCATCATGGGCCTGCTGAAGGCGGGTGACCATGTGGTGTGCTCGCAGAGCGTCTTCGGCAGCACGCTCAAGCTGTTCCAGGACTTCGCCAGGTTCGGCATCGAGACGAGCTTCGTCTCGCAGACCGACGTCGCGCAGTGGCGCGCCGCGATGCGGCCCAGCACGAAGCTGCTGTTCGCCGAGACACCCAGCAACCCGCTCACCGAAGTCTGCGACGTGCGCGCGCTGGCCGACATCGCGCATGGCGGCGGTGCGCTGCTGGCGGTGGACAACTGCTTCTGTTCACCCGCGCTGCAGCAGCCGGTGAAGCTGGGCGCCGACCTCATCATCCACAGCGGCACCAAGTACCTCGACGGCCAGGGCCGTGTCATCGCCGGTGCGGTGTGTGGGCCGGAAGAACTGATCGAGTCGAAGTTCGTGCCCGTGATGCGCAGTGCCGGCATGAGCCTGTCGCCTTTCAACGCCTGGGTGGTGCTGAAGGGGCTGGAGACGCTTTCCATCCGCATGCAGGCGCAGAGCGCACGCGCGCTGGCACTGGCGCAGTGGCTGGAAGCGCAGCCGGCGGTGGAGCGGGTCTACTACCCGGGCCTGGCTTCGCACCCGCAGCACGCGCTGGCGATGGCGCAGCAAAGTGGCAGCGGCGGCGCGGTGGTCAGCTTCATCGTCAAGGGCGGCCGCGAAGGCGCCTTCACGACCATCGACGCCACGCGCATCTGCAGCATCACCGCCAACCTGGGCGACACCAAGACCACCATCACCCACCCGGCCAGCACGTCGCACGGCCGCCTCAGCGAGCCGCAGCGCCAGGCCGCCGGCATCGTGCAGGGCATGATCCGCGTTGCGGTGGGGCTGGACGATGTCGAAGACCTGAAGGCCGACCTGCTCAACGGCTTGACGCAACTCGCATGACACGCACCGTACGCACCCGCATCGCGCCTTCGCCCACCGGCTTCCTGCACCTGGGCACGGCGCGCACCGCGCTCTACTCGTGGGCCTATGCGCGTCACCACGGCGGGCAGTTCGTGCTGCGCATCGAAGACACCGACGTCGCGCGCTCGACGCAGGACAGCGTGCAGCAGATCCTCGACAGCATGCACTGGCTGGGCCTGAACTACGACGAAGGCCCGGTCTACCAGATGCAGCGCCTGGCGCGCTACCACGAGGTGGCCGAGCTGATGATCACCGCCGGCACGGCCTACCGCTGCTACGCCAGTCCGGAAGAGCTGGACGCCATGCGCGAAGCCCAGCGCGCACGCGGCGAGAAGACGCATTACGACGGCCGCTGGCGCCCCAAGCCCGGCAAGCAGCTGCCGCCGGTGCCGGCGGGTGTGCAGCCGGTGGTGCGCTTCGCCAACCCCGAACACGGCCACGTGCACTGGGACGACCTCGTCAAGGGCCCGATCACCATCAGCAACGACGAGATCGACGACCTCATCATCCTGCGCCCGGCGCCAGAAGGTGCTGCCGAGGGCGCTGCAGCCTTGGGCATCCCGACCTACAACTTCGCCGTCGTCGTGGACGACTGGGACATGGGCATCACGCATGTCTTCCGCGGCGACGAGCACATCAACAACACGCCCTGGCAGATCAACATCTTCCGTGCGCTGGCGGCGCCGCTGCCGCAGTTCGGCCACTGCCCCATCATCCTGGGCGACGACGGGCAGAAACTCAGCAAGCGCCGCGGCGCGGTCAGCGTCACCGCCTACCAGGACGCCGGCTACCTGCCCGAGGCCATGCTGAACTACCTGGCGCGCCTGGGCTGGAGCCACGGCGACGACGAGCTGTTCTCGATCCAGCAGATGGTGCAGTGGTTCGACGGCAGCCACATGGCCAAGAGCCCCGCGCAGTGGGACCCGGCCAAGCTGGCCTGGGTCAACGCGCACTACATCAAGGCCGCGGCCGACAGCCGGCTGTCACTGCTGGTGCAGGGCCAGCTCGCCACGCGCGGCGTGGTGGTCGACGACCTGCTCTTGCTGGAGCGGGCCAGCGCGCTGTTCAAGGAGCGCTGCAGCACGGTGGTCGAGTTGGCCGACTGGACGGCGATGCTCTTCGTGCCGGTCCAGGCCAGCGCCGACGACTTGGCCACGCATGTCACCGACGCCGTGAAGCCCGCGCTGCAGGCGCTGCGCGACAGGCTGAGCACGGTGGCCTGGGACAAGGCTGCCATTGCTGCGGCGCTGAAGGAGACTCTGGTCGCGCACCAGCTGAAGATGCCGCAACTGGCCCCGGCGGTGCGTGTGCTGGTCTGCGGCCGTGCGCAGACACCGTCCATCGACGCCGTGCTGACGCTGTTTCCACGCCAGACCGTGCTCGAGCGTTTGCAGGGCGTCTGAAAAGTGTTTTAGAATCTGAGGCTCGCTTGAACAGTGCTGAACGCGAAGGTCTCCAGGCAACTGTAGATTGATGCAATCGGGGGTATAGCTCAGCTGGGAGAGCGCTTGCATGGCATGCAAGAGGTCAGCGGTTCGATCCCGCTTACCTCCACCAAACAAGCGCTGTTCAAGGGAAATGTCAGTGCAGTGCCAGGTTCAAAGTCCCCTTCGTCTAGAGGCCTAGGACACCACCCTTTCACGGTGATTACAGGGGTTCGAATCCCCTAGGGGACGCCAACTCGGTTGGCAACACAGTCAGACTAGCCTGGCGGTGCTTGAGGCAGCGATGCCTGAAAGCCGCTTACCGCGTGGAGTGGTAGTTCAGTTGGTTAGAATACCGGCCTGTCACGCCGGGGGTCGCGGGTTCGAGTCCCGTCCACTCCGCCA
>CAMTUD010000014.1:0-3855 GCA_947084805.1 uncultured beta proteobacterium
GACACTCTTTCCCTACACGACGCTCTTCCGATCTCTGGCCGGCCTGCTGGACCTGCGCTTCGGCCACGGCCCGCAGGGCAGCCGCGCCTGGCTGCGCGGGCGCGAGGTCAGCAACGAACTGCGCACCGAAGCCGCCGGCCTGCTGGCGTCGCGTGTCTCGGCCTTGCCGGCCGTGCGCAGCGCACTGCAGAGCCTGCAGCTGGCCTTCCGCCGCGCCCCCGGCCTGGTGGCCGACGGCCGCGACATGGGCACCGTGGTGTTCCCGCAGGCCACGCTCAAGGTCTACCTCACCGCGAGTGCCGCAACGCGCGCCGAAAGACGCCATAAGCAGTTGATTTCCAAGGGAATTTCGTCTAATATCGACGACCTTCGTGCGGACCTGGAAGCCCGCGACGCCCGGGACAGGAACCGGTCCGTTGCGCCTCTCAAGCCCGCCGAAGATGCGCTGTTGCTGGACAACTCGGCCTTGAGCATCGAAGACTCGGTGCAGCAGGTGCTGGGCTGGTGGCAGCAGCGCAGGCCCTTCAGTTCTGCGAATTGAGGGGCCCAAGAGGTTCAGCGCGCCTCCCGCCATGGCCGTCAGGCCCCAGGTGCGCTGAAGTGTCCAACCCCAACCCGCGGCATCCGCCGCAAGCACCCCCGGCTCTGCTCTCCACTTCTCCGGGAAAGCCAGGAAACACATGACCGTTATCACTACCGTCACCGCCCCCGGTGGCGCAGACATGTTCGCCGCTCTGTTCGAAGAGTCGCTGAAGTCCAACGACATGCGCGTCGGGGAAGTCATCTCCGCCGAAGTCGTGCGCATCGAGTTCAACCACGTCGTGGTGAACGCCGGCCTGAAGAGCGAAAGCTACGTGGCCATCGAAGAATTCAAGAACGACCAGGGTGAACTGGAAGTTCAGGTCGGCGACTTCGTGTCGGTGGCCATCGACGCCGTCGAAAACGGCTATGGCGACACCATCCTGAGCCGCGACAAGGCCAAGCGCCTCGCCTCGTGGATGTCGCTCGAGAACTCGCTCGAGTCCGGCGAATTTGTCACCGGCACGGTCAGCGGCAAGGTCAAGGGCGGCCTGACGGTTCTCGTCAACGGCATCCGCGCCTTCCTGCCGGGCAGCCTGCTCGACACGCGCCCCGTGAAGGACATGACGCCCTACGAGGGCAAGACCATGGAGTTCAAGGTCATCAAGCTCGACCGCAAGCGCAACAACGTCGTGTTGTCGCGCCGCGCTGTCGTCGAGGCTTCGATGGGCGAAGAACGCGCCAAGCTGCTGGAAACCCTGTCCGAAGGCGCCATCGTCAACGGCGTGGTCAAGAACATCACCGAATACGGTGCCTTCGTCGACCTGGGCGGCATCGACGGCCTGCTGCACATCACCGACATGGCCTGGCGCCGTGTGCGTCACCCCAGCGAAGTGGTCACCGTCGGCCAGGAACTCACCGCCAAGGTGCTGAAGTTCGACGCCGAGAAGAACCGCGTCAGCCTGGGCCTGAAGCAACTGGGCGACGACCCCTGGCACGGCGTGTCGCGCCGCTACCCGAACGGTACGCGCCTGTTCGGCAAGATCACGAACATCGCCGACTACGGTGCGTTCGTCGAGATCGAGCCGGGCATCGAAGGCCTGGTGCACGTCTCCGAGATGGACTGGACCAACAAGAACGTCGCGCCCGCCAAGGTGGTCACGCTCGGCGAAGAAGTTGAAGTCATGGTGCTCGAGATCGACGAGGACAAGCGCCGCATCAGCCTGGGCATGAAGCAGTGCAAGGCCAACCCCTGGGAAGAGTTCAGCGCCACCGTCAAGCGCGGCGACAAGGTCAAGGGGCCCGTCAAGTCGATCACCGACTTCGGCGTCTTCATCGGCCTGTCTGCCGGCATCGACGGCCTGGTGCACCTGAGCGACCTGTCCTGGCACGAGCCGGGCGAGACCGCCGTGCGCAACTACAAGAAGGGCCAGGAAGTCGACGCCATCGTGCTGGCCGTCGACGTGGAGCGCGAGCGCATCAGCCTGGGCATCAAGCAGCTCGACACCGACCCCTTCACCAGCTTCACGACGCTGAACGACCGCGGTGCGGTCGTCACCGGCAAGGTCAAGAGCGTCGACCCGCGCGGCGCCGAGATCCAGCTGAACGAAGACGTCACCGGCTACCTGCGTGCTTCTGAAATCAGCGCCGACCGCGTCGAAGATGCGCGCAACGTGCTGAAGGAAGGCGACGAAGTCTCCGTGATGGTCATCAACGTCGACCGCAAGCTGCGTTCGATCCAGCTGAGCATCAAGCAGAAGGACAACGCCGACGCCCAGCAAGGCATGCAGACGCTGCGCCAGACCAACGAGCGTGAAAACGCCGGCACCACGAGCCTGGGCGCCCTGCTGCGCGCCAAGCTCGACAACCGTCCGGAGTAATCCGGGCCCGGCCGGCTGCCGCGCAAGCGGCCGCCGGCTCCCCCTTCCCACCCCCGCGGGCACAGCGCCCGCGGGTCGGCAGTGACCAGCGACCGACCGCAGCAGTTCCATGACACGATCCGACCTCGTCACCCGCCTCGCCGAGCGTTTTTCCCAGCTCACGCAGCGCGACACCGAGTTCGCGGTCAAGACCATCCTGGACGCCATGTCCGACGCGCTGGCCCGCGGCCACCGCATCGAGATCCGCGGCTTCGGCAGCTTCAGCATCAACCGCCGCCCACCCCGCATGGGGCGCAACCCGCGCAGCGGCGAGCAGGTCGTCATTCCCGAAAAGCTGGTGCCCCACTTCAAGCCGGGCAAGGCGCTGCGTGAAGCCGTCGACGCCCACGCGCCGGGCGACATCGATCGGCTGTAGCCGCCACGCTGCACGCCTGCGCTGCGGGCGGGCCCGTAGGCGCCGCGCGTCCTAGAATCGGCGCCGCATGCGCTATCTCGCCGGGCTGTTCTGGGCCTTCGTCTTCTTCACGCTTTTTGCGTTCGCGCTGAACAACCAGCAGCTGGCCACGGTGCGCTGGTTCTTCGGCGTCGAATGGCGCACGCCCATGGTGATCGTGGTGCTGGTGGCCTTCGCTGCCGGGTGTGCCTTCGGCGTCGTGGCCATGGTGCCCAGCTGGTGGCGCCAGCGCCAGGTGGCCAAGCGCCACGCACCACCCCCCCCGGCCGCGACTGCGCCCGTGCCCAGCGGCCTGCCAAGCAGCGAATTCGGCCCCGAACACCCGCCGCGCGAAGGCCTCTGATGGCGGGCCGCGCCTGATGGAATTCGACCTGCAGTGGCTGCTCATCGGCCTGCCCGTGGCCTTCGCGTTGGGCTGGATGGCATCGCGCTTCGACCTCAAGCAGCTCAAGCGTGAACGCGAGGACGCGCCGCGCGCCTACTTCAAGGGCCTGAACCTGCTGCTCAACGAACAGCAGGACAAGGCCATCGACGCCTTCATCCAGGCCGTGCAGGACGACCCCGACACGACCGAGCTGCACTTCGCCCTGGGCAACCTGTTCCGGCGCCGCGGCGAGTTCGAACGCGCCGTGCGTGTGCACGAGCACCTGCTCGGCCGCAGCGACCTGAAGGCCGGCGACCGCGACCGCGCCCAGCGTGCGCTGGCGCAGGATTACGTGAAGGCCGGCCTCTTCGACCGCGCCGAGGCGGCGTGGCACGCGCTCGAAGGCACGCCCTTCGACGGCGAAGCGCGGCTGGCGCTGCTCTCGCTCTACGAACGTTCACGCGACTGGCAGCGGGCCGCCGCCGTGGCGCGTGAACTGGAGGGCGGCGGCGGCGCGTCCTTTGCCTCGCGCATCGCGCACTACGAGTGCGAGCTGGCCGAAGCGGCCGATGCCGCCGGCCAGCCGGCCGAGGCCGAAGCCGCCTTGACGCGGGCCCGCGCCGCCGCGCCACAGGCGC
>CAMTUD010000015.1:0-7571 GCA_947084805.1 uncultured beta proteobacterium
CCACATCATCGCCGCCGAACTGGGCGTCAACCTGCGCCAGACCTCCGGCCCGGTGCTGGAAAAGCCCAAGGATCTGGCCGCCATCCTGACCAATCTGGAGCGCAACGATGTGCTCTTCATCGACGAGATCCACCGCCTCAGCCCGGTGGTCGAGGAAATCCTCTACCCAGCGCTGGAGGACTACCAGATCGACATCATGATCGGCGAAGGCCCGGCAGCGCGCTCGATCAAGCTCGACTTGCAGCCCTTTACCCTGGTCGGGGCGACCACACGGGCCGGCATGCTGACCAACCCGCTGCGCGACCGCTTCGGCATCGTCGCGCGGCTGGAGTTCTACACGTCCGACGAGCTGACCCGCATCATCACGCGCTCGGCCGGCCTGCTGAAGGTGCCCACCGACGCCGCCGGCGCGCTCGAGATCGCGCGCCGCAGCCGCGGCACGCCGCGCATCGCCAACCGGCTGCTGCGCCGTGTGCGCGACTACGCCCAGGTCAAGGGCAACGGCAGCATCGACGCCGGCCTGGCCGACCGCGCCTTGAAGATGCTGGACGTCGACCCGCTGGGCCTGGACGTGATGGACCGCAAGCTGCTGGAGGCCGTGATCCACCGCTTCGACGGCGGCCCGGTGGGCCTGGACAACGTGGCCGCGGCGATCGGCGAAGAGAGCGGCACGATCGAGGACGTGATCGAGCCCTACCTCATCCAGCAGGGCTACCTGCAGCGCACGCCGCGTGGGCGTATCGCCACCGCGGCGGCCTTCCGCCACCTCGGGCTGACGCCGCCGGCACGCACGGCGGACGACCTCTTCGACAGCTGAGGCGTCGCCCCACGCTGCAGGGCATCACCCCAGCACGTCACCTTCGAGGTGTCCGGTGTCGCTCCAGCCCACGAGCTGCAGGCGCTCGCCGTTGAACAGCAGGCGGTTGATGGTCGCGTTGCCGATCTGCCAACTGCGGGGTGCCGACAACTCGACGCCCACTGCGGCGCGGTACAGGCAGTCGAGCACACCCCCGTGCGCCACGATCGCGATGGCCTGCCCGGGGTGGCCGGCAGCCAGTTCGAGCACGGTGTCGACGCAGCGGCTGTAGAAGGCCTGCAGCGCTTCGCCGCCGCCCGGGCCGAAGCCGGGCTCGCGGCGGCGCCAGCGTTCGGCCTCCTCGGGCCACTGGCGCTCGATCTCGGCATAGGTCTGGCCCTCGAAACGGCCGAACCCGCGTTCACGCAGGCGCACATCGGTCAGCAGCGGCGCGCCGGTGGCCGCCGCCAGCGGCTGCGCGGTGGCCAGTGCACGCTGCAGGTCGCTGCTGTAGATGCAAGACAGCGCTTCGCCCACCAGCGCCTGCGCCAGCCTTTCGGCCTGCCAGCGGCCGGTGTCGTTCAACGGCTCGTCGACATGGCCCTGGATGCGCATCTCGGCGTTCCACGCTGTCTGGCCGTGGCGCACGACAAAGAGCCGCGTCGGCTCGCGCAGCGCCGGGCCCGTCACTCGGCCAGCAGCCGCTGGTTGAGCGTGTAGGTGCCCGAGAAGGTGGCTTCGGCCAGCACCCGCCCGGCCAGCACCTCGCGCACCTGCTGGCCGGTGAACACACCTTCCAGCGGCAGCCGTGGCAGCGCCACGGCGTAGAGCGTGAAAACGTAGTGGTGCACCAGCGAGTCGTTCCAGGGCGGGAAGGGGCCGTCGTAGCCAAAGTAGTTGCCGGCCATCTCGGGGTTGCCGGCAAACCAGCCGGTGTAGTCGTTGGTGCCCTGGCGGGCGCCGTTCAGCGCCGCCGGCCCGGGTTTGCCGCGCGGCGTGAAGCCGCGACTGAACTCACCTTCGGCGATCACGGTGGGCAGCGGCGGCAGGTCGACCAGCACCCAGTGGAAGAAGTCGACGCGCGGCAGATCGGCGGGGATCTCGCGGCCGGCCTGGTTGACGTCGTCGCCGCGGCTGGGCACGTCGAAGTCGTGGCAGATCAGCACCATCGACTGCGTGCCGGCGGGCACGTCGCTCCAGGCCAGGTGGGGGTTCAGGTTGTCGCTGAAGGTGGCGGTGCCGGCGCCATCGGGTTGGCCCGCCGCATAACGGGCGGGAATGCGGTCGCCATTGGTCCAGCTGTCGCTCCAGAGCTTCATCTCGGGTCTTCCTCTCGGGCTGTTCTTGTCGGCAGGTGCAGCGGCTTCACACGCCCCACACCACGGCCGCGTCGGCAGCCTGCGCGCGCCGCAGCATCTCGATCATCGGCCACAGGCGCTGGCGCAGGCCCACGGGGGGCAGGCGCTCGTCCTCGTCTTCCGGGGGCGCCTCTTCCTTGGCGATGGCGGCCAGCAACGCCGCGATGGCCTCGGGCATGGCGGCCACTTCAATGATGCCCTGCGGCGCCGGCTCGCGACCGATGAGGCGCAGCATCTGGTCGCCATTGGGCGCCAGCATGATCAGGTCGCCGGTGGCGGCGCTTTTGAACTTGTAGATCATGGTGGCATTGTGCAGCGCGCGGGGTGGCGGACGACACGGAAATGGAAAAAGGCGACCCGGAGGTCGCCTCTTGCACTCGTGGCGTTGAAACCGGTCAGGCAGCGCGCTTGCGACTGGCCACACCGGCTGCCGCCAGTGCCAGGCCCACCAGGGCCAGTGACATCGGCTCGGGGACGCCGGACGGCGGCTGCACGGCGCCATTGCGCACGTTGAAAATGTACTGGCCAGCGACGGTTGAATTCAGCGAACCGCTGATCAGCGCATTGGGGCCACCGTTCAGGAACGCACCGTTCACACCGGAGCCAACAAACTCGACATCGACAGCGGCACCGTTGGTGTATCCCACACGCGCCGAACTCCCACCCAGCCCGCCGGAGCCGGAACTGGCGTCGCCGGTCTCCCACTCGATCTGGTCATAGTTGAACTCGAAGTCGAAGTCTCCGGCACCAATGTCCGAGCGGTCCGTCATGATCAACTGGAAACTGTTCTTCTTGGTTCCGTTGTTGTCGGCAAAGTAGTTGACGCCGATCCAATTGACGCCGAACACCTTTTTGCCCCCGATAAGGGCCTGACCGTACTGCACGGGATTGCTGTTCCCATAGGTCCAAACGTCGCCGAAGAAAGGCGCGATGATGGCGAAGGTTGAGGCCGTCAAACCAAAGGGCGTAAATGTGCTCAAGGGGTTCGCGAAAGTCACGTTGCCGTTGTTGTTGACGTACAGGTTGCTCTGCGACACGCCATAGAAGTTGATGCCGAACCCGATGTTCACCAGCCCGGTAGAGCTGTCATCGTTGGGCGCTAGCGTGTTGCCCTGGAACAGGCTCGCATCATGAATGGCGCCGGCGTGCGCCATCGGCGCGATCAGTGCGGCGGCAAGCGCCAGCGCGGAAGTGACTGCGTGGAAACGGATCATGAGGGGAGCCCTTTGCGTGGATGAATTCGCGCGACGGGTGGCCGCGACAACACACGTTGTCAGCATATCGCGTGCCAGAACTCGTAAGCCTTTGATTCATATTGTAAATACGTCGCGAGCCCAAAAAGACCCAATTCAGATGTCAACAATTCCGACAGCCCGGGTCCCGACGGCGCGCGGCGCCCTTCAGCTGACGAGCCGGATGTACCGCCCCACCGCCGGCGGCGGCGCCGCCTGCGCCTGCACCAGGCGGTGTTCGAAGCTCAACGGGTCGAGCGCCGGCGCGTAGAGCCAGCCCTGGAACTCGTCGCAGCCCTCGGCCTGCAGGAACTGGCGCTGCGGCTCGGTCTCGACGCCTTCGCCGATGACCTTCATGCCCAGGGCGCGGGCCATTTGCAGGATGGCGCGCACGATGCCGGCATCGCTCTCGTCGGCAGGCAGGCCGCTGACGAAGCTGCGGTCGATCATCAGCTTGCCGATCGGGAAACGCTTCAGGTAGGCCAGGCTCGAGTAGCCGGTGCCGAAGTCGTCGATCGACAGCTGCACCCCCAGCCGCTTCAGCGCGTGCAGCCGGTGCAGCGCCTCGTCGGCGTTGTGCACCAGGATGCTCTCGGTCAGCTCCAGCTCCAGCAGGTGCGCCGGCACACCGCTGACCGCCAGCACACTGGCCACGCGGTCGACGAAGGTCGGCTGCTTGAACTGCAGCGCCGAGACGTTGATGGCGATGGGCACGTGGTGCCCGCGCTGGTGCCACAGCGCCGCCTGGCGCACGGCCTGGCTCAGCACCCAGTCGCCGATGGCGACGATGAAGCCGCTGTCCTCGGCAACCGGAATGAAACGTGCCGGCGAGACGTCGCCCATCTCGGGGTCGCGCCAGCGCAGCAGCGCCTCGGCGCCGACGATGCGGCCATCCCGCAGGTCGATCTGCGGCTGGTACTGCAGGCGGAAGCGGCCGCTCACCAGCGCCTGGCGCATGGCGTGGTCGAGCTGCATGTTCTGGCGCCGGTCGCCTTCGGCGCGCGCCTGGTGCAGGCCGAAGTGGGCGCGGCCGGCCGACTTCACCTGCCGCAGCGCCGATTCGGCGTTGCGCACCAGCTCGTCGATGCGCGTGCCCTGCGAAGGCGCCAGCGCCATGCCGATGCTGCAGGTCAGCGTGAAGGTGGCGCCGTCGACGCTGCAGGGCTGCGCTACGACGTTCAGGATGCGCCGGGCGGCGGCCTCGGCGGCGGCGGCGTCGGCGGGCTTGACGAGCACCACGAACTGGTCGCCGCCCAGGCGCGTGAGCAGGTCGTCGCCGCGCAGGCAGCCCTGCAGGCGCTGCGCCATGGTCTGCAGCACGCTGTCGCCGACGTCGTGGCCCAGGCTTTCGTTGATCTGCCGGAAGCGGTCCATGTCGACGAGCAGGAAGGCGTAGGTGCCGCCGTCGCGCCGCGCCGCCGCGGTGGCCTCGGCCACGCTGTCGACCAGCGCGCTGCGGTTGGGCAGCCCGGTCAGCACGTCGTGGCGCACCAGGGCCTCGAGCCGGGTTTCGGCGGCGATGCGCTCGGTGAGGTCGCGGAACGACCAGACGCGGCCCTGCGAACGCCCGCCGCGCAGCAGCGGTCGTGTCACGCGCTCGACGACCTGGCCGTTGTGCAGCGTCAGGCGGTCGGTGGCCACGGCCAGCGGCGCCTCGCGCAGGGCCTGCAAGCGGGCGGCGTAGTTGTCGTGGTCGGTCACGCTGCGCAGCAGCCAGGCCTGCATGCCTTCGTCGTCGTCGCGCTGCAGCAGGTCGACAGGCAGGCTCCAGATCTCGGCGAAGCGCCGGTTGCAGGCGCTCATGCGCCCGGCAGCGTCGGTGACGAGGATGCCGTCGCCGGTGGCTTCCAGCGTCGCCTGCAGCTCGGCCAGCAGCATCTCGCGCTGATGCTCGGCGCGCTGCTCGGCGCTGCGGTCGCACATCACCACCAGCGCGAAGGCGGGCGCGCCTGCGGCGCCCGGCAGCAGGCCGATGCTGCGGCTGACGTGCAGCACCTGCCCGGCCGCCGTGGCCACCACGGTGTCGGAGTGCAGCGGGCCCAGCGCGCCGCCGGCGGCCCACCACAGCTGGTCTTCGGGCGACGAGGCCAGCGCGTCGGCCGGCTCGCCGACCAGGGCCGGGGCGGCACGGCCGAACAGCAGGCCGGCGGCTGCATTGGCCGCCACGACGCGGCGCTCGTCGAGCCCGACGACCCACGCCGGATGCGGCATGCCGCACAACAGCGCGGTCCAGGCCGCCGCCTGGGTCACGCCGCCATCTCCATCGCGTGCGGCTGTTGCTCCAGAGGCTCGAAGAAGTAGGCCACGCGCGGCCGCGGGTCCAGCGCCGACAGCACCGCCGGCGGCAGCTTGGTGGCCGCCAGGCTGCGGCGGATGCCGAGATCGGGCTGCGTCTCCAGGTCCAGCAGCTGGGTCACCGTGCTGGGCGCGGCACGCGGCCCGGTGCGCGCGCCGGCCACGCCGTGCACCAGCACCCGCGGCTTCAGCGGCCGGCTGGAGTTGACGCTGACCACCATCGCGTAGCGGTCGTCGGTGAGCTGCACCAACGAACCGGCCGGGTAGACGCCCATCATGCGGATGAAGGCGTTCAGCACCGGCGGGTCGTAGCGCGCGCGGCCCTGCGCAAACAGCGTGGCCACGGCTTCGTGCGGCGTCAGCGCGATGCTGCGTGAAGCGGGGTTGCACAGGTTGTCGTAGCGGTTGACGATGGCCACGATGCGCGCGCCCAGGGTCTGGCGGTCGGCCGGCAGGCGCAGCGGGAAGCCGGTGCCGTCGGCGTGTTCGTGGTGCTGCGCCAGCACCGCCAGCGCGCCCGGGCTCAAGGCCATGCGCTGCGCCTGCAGCACACCCTTGGCGACGTGGTCGCGGTAGCCGTTCAGCTCGGCTGCGGTGAAACCCTCCTCGGCATGGCGCAGCCGCGTCGGCAGGTCCAGCTTGCCGACGTCGTGCAGCAGCGCGCCGACGCCCAGATCGAGCATTTCGTCGGCGCCCAGGCCCAGCGTGCGGCCGATGAGCAGCGCGATGACGGCCACGTTGAGGCCGTGCGCGGCGCTGCGGTCGGCACCGCCGCCGCCGACGAGGCGGATGCCCACCTCGTCCGCGGCCAGCATCTTGTCGAGCATGGCCTGCGTCAGCGAGGCGGTGGTGCGGGCGGCCTCCAGCGGCTGCGCGTGCAGCAGCTCGCCGACGTCGCGCAGCACCTTCGAGGCCTCGCCGTACTGCTGCTCGCAGCGCTGCGCAGCACTGCGCTGCGCTTCCAGCCAGTCGCGCTGGCGCGTGGCAGCGGTGTCTTCGGCGGCGTGCGCGGCCGCACGCGCGCCGGTGGGCGGCGTGGGCATCCCGGCGGTGGCCGCAGCGGCGTCGTGCAGATCGCTGCGCTGGGCATCCCAGCGCACACGCTGCAGACCGAGGCCGCGGATGGTGGCTATCTCCTCCGCCGAGCTGATGCGGAAGGCCGACAGCGGAAAGGGATGCGACAGCCAGCCTCCATCGAGGTGGATGTACATGCCCACGCGCAGATCCCCGACGGCAATGGTGCTTGTCATGCGATTTCCTGAACGAACCGGGTGCAGGCGGCAAGGGGCGGCCGCCCATGACACCCTTTTTCGGGTCGCGGAGCACAAAACTTGAGGCGTGGCGCGGTCGACCGGGCCGGGACCGCGCTGCTTGTGGCCGGCCCGCACTGCGCGGCGCCGCCGTCCGTGACGGAAGCCACACCGCCGCCCACGCCCAAAGGCGCGGTGCGGGCTCAGCCTTCACGCGTGAAATCGCGGGCGGGCTCAGCCCGGCGCGGCGGCCGTCGAGCCGCGCACCACCAGTTCAGGCCGCAGCACCAGCGTCGAGGCGCTGCCGGGCACACCCTGCAGCGCCTCGAGCAGCAGCCGTGCGGCGCGGAAGCCCATCTCGTAGTGCTGGATGCGCACGCTGGTCAGCGGCGGGCTGATCTGGTCGAGCAGCGGCATGTCGTTGTGCCCGATCAGCGACACCACCTGCGGCACGGCGATGCCGCGCCCGTGCAGCACCTGCAGCGCGCCCAGCGCGATGAGGTCGTTGGCCGCCACCACCGCGGTGAAGGCCGGCGCGCCTGCCGCAGGCAGCACCTGCGCCATCGCCGCTGCGCCGGCGGCGATGCTGTAGGCGGCGCATTCGGCCAGCGCCGCCGGCAGCAGGCCGTGGCCGCGCAAG
>CAMTUD010000016.1:0-57342 GCA_947084805.1 uncultured beta proteobacterium
GCGCGCAGGCCCTGGGCCTGCGTCGCACGGCGCCGCCCAAGGTCGAGGCCGGTGAACGGCAGGGCATGATCCCGCGCTGAAGGCGGGAAGTCGGGGCTACATGAACAGGTGCTCGCCCGCGTTCTCGCCGCCCAGCACGACGTAGTTCACCTTCTTCAGGTCCTGCAGCACGCGCCCGCCGGCGTAGCTGATGCTGCTTTGCAGGTCTTCGCGCATCTCGCGCAACGTGTCCACCAGGTGGCCCTTGATGGGCTCGAGGATGCGTTTGCCCTCGACATGTTTGTACTCGCCCTTGTTGAAGTCGCTGGCGCTGCCGTAGTACTCCTTGTAGCGCCGGCCGTCGACCTCCACCGTCTGCGCCGGGCTCTCCTCGTGGCCGGCGAAGAGCGAGCCCACCATCACCATCGCGGCGCCGAAGCGCACGCTCTTGGCGATGTCGCCGTGGTGGCGGATGCCGCCGTCGGCGATGATGGGTTTGGTGGCCACACGCGCACACCACTTCAGCGCGCTCAACTGCCAGCCGCCGGTGCCGAAGCCGGTCTTCAGCTTGGTGATGCACACCTTGTCCGGGCCCACGCCCACCTTGGTGGCGTCGGCGCCCCAGTTCTCGAGGTCGATCACGGCCTCGGGCGTGGCCACGTTGCCGGCGATGACAAAGGCCTTGGGCAGGCGCTGCTTGATGTGCGCGATGGTCTGCTTAACGCTGTCGGCGTGGCCGTGTGCGATGTCGATGGTGATGTAGTCGGCGCCCACGCCGTCGGCCGCCAGGCGGTCGATCACCGCGTAGTCGGCCGGCTTCACGCCCGAGCTCAGGCTGACGATCAGCCCGCGGTCGCGCATGCGCTGCGCGTACGCCACGGCGTCGAGGTCGAAGCGGTGCATGACGTAGAAATGGCCGCTTTGCGCCAACACCACGCTGATCGCCTCGTCGATCACCGTCTTCATGTTGCTGGGCACCACCGGCAGCGCAAAACGCCGGCCGCCGAAGTCCACCGAGGTGTCGCATTCGCTGCGGCTGTCGACGCGGCACTTGCGCGGCAGCAGCAGGATGTTGTCGTAGTCGAAGATTTCCATGCGGGTTGCTCCGCACCCGGCGGGTGCCTGTTGCGGCTTGCAGCGGCCGCGGCGGGATGTTACGCGCCGCCTCGGTGTTAGGCTGACGCAACGCCGCGCCGCACGATGCCTGCACCCGCCCCCCCGGACCTGGTCCGCCGCAACCGCCGCGAGCGCCTGTGGCTGGCCGCCGGCGTGCTGCTGCTGGGCGCGTGGCTGGTGAGCAGCCGGGCGGCGCGGCTGGACGAGATCGAGGCCGCCGACACCGCACGCCTGGTGGCCCAGGCCGACGCCATCGAGCGCAACCTTGCCTGGCAGCTGCAGGGTGTGGGCGCCGCACTGCGCGAGGTGCGCGAGGACCTGCCCGAGTGGACGTCGACCGAAAGGCCCGCGCGCGTGGCGCGGCGGCTGCAGGCCCTTTCCACGGCCATCCCGGGCGTGCGCAGCATGGTGCTGGTGGACGCTGCCGGCGCCGTGGTGGCCGAGGGTGGGCCCGCAGCCCTGGTGGAAGCCCCGGCCGCGTCGGGCTGGTTCGCCGCGGTGCGCCTGCAACCCGACCCGGCGCAGCTGCGCGTGGCGGCGCCCGTCGCCGCAGCTTCCGGCGAGGTCACGCTGACGATGGCGCTGGCGGTGACCGACACCCAGGGTGTCTTGACCGGCGCCCTGGCCGCGACGCTCGACCCCGCCTACTTCGACACCCTGCTGGGCTCGATGCTCTACGCCGAGGACATGTCGACGCGCATCGTGCACGCCGACGGCGGCGTGCTGGTGGTGAACCCGCGCGACATCCGGCCGCCCGGGGCGCGCACGATGCAGCCGACGTCGATCCACATGCGGCACGTGGCGACGGGCGCGAGCGCCAGCGTGCAGCGCGGCCTGAGCCTGCGCGGCGACGAGCGTGTGGTGGCCATGCGCACGCTGCAACCGCCCGCGCTGCGCATGGACAAGGCGCTGTTCGTCGGCGTCAGCCGGCAGGTACAGGCCGTGCGGGCGCCCTGGCGTCAGCAGACCGAGCTGCTGGCGCTGCTGTTCCTGGGCGCCAGCGCCGCGGCCACGGTCGCCTTGCTGACGATGCAGCGCCGCCGCCGTGAACGCGAAGCCGCGGTGGCCGAGCGGCTGGCCAGCCAGGCGGCGGACGCCGAACGCCTGCGCCTGGCACTGCGTGGCGGCGACCTCGCGCTGTGGGACCTGGACGTGCCGCGCGACCACGCCACCATCAACGAACGCTGGTCGACCATGCTGGGCTACGCGCCCGGCGACCCCGAAGGCGCTGGTGACCGCTGGCCGCAGCTGCTGCACCCCGAAGACCGCGAACGTGCACTGGCGCTGCAGCAGGCCCACATGGACGGCCACAGCGAAAGCTTCGAGGCCACCTACCGGCTGCGCCACCGCGACGGCCACTGGGTCTGGGTGCTGGACCGCGGCCGTGTCGTCGAGCGGGATGCCGACGGCCGGCCGCTGCGCATGGTGGGCACGCACATGGACATCACGGCCCGCGTGCAGGCCGAAGACACCTTGCGGCGCAGCGAGCAGAGCCTGGCCGTCACCCTGCAGTCCATCGGCGACGCCGTCATCGCCACCGACGCCGAGGGTCGCATCACGCGCATCAACGACGCGGCGCGCCGGCTCACCGCCTGGCAAGGCGACGATGCCATCGGCCAGCCGCTGGGCGCGGTCTTCCGCATCTTCGACGACGAGTCGCGCACGGCCGCGCTCGACCCGGTGGCGCGGGTGCTGGCCAGCGGCGAAGTCGTCGGGCTGGCCAACGGCACCGTGCTGCTGGCGCGCGACGGCAGCGAACACCAGATCGCCGACAGCGCGGCGCCCATCCGCACCGACGACGGCACCGTGCTGGGCGTGGTGCTGGTGTTCAGCGACGTCACCGCGCAGTACCGCATCGTGCAGGCGCTGCGCCGCAGCGAGGAGAAGTCGCGCTCGCTGCTGGCGGCGCTGCACTCGGGTGTCGTCGTGCATGCGCCCGACACGCAGGTGCGGGACGCCAACCCGGCGGCCTGTCGCATCCTCGGCCTGACGCTGGACCAGATGCGCGGCAAGGCGGCCATCGACCCGAGCTGGGCCTTCCTCGAGGAAGACGCCACGCCGATGGCGCTGCCGCGTTATCCCGTCAACCAGGTGCTGGCCGGTGGCGACCGCGTGCGCAACCTCGTCATCGGCCTGCGCCGGCCCGACCTGCCGGCGCCCGTGTGGGCCCTGTGCTCGGCATTCGCCTTGCGCGACGACCGTGGCGTGTTGCAGGAGGTGGTCGTGACCTTCTACGACATCACCGAGCGCAAGCAGGCGGAAGAGGCGCAGCAGCGCTCGGCGTCACGGCTGCGCCTGGCCGGCCGGCTGGCACGGCTGGGCCACTGGTCGCTGGACCTGGCCAGCACGCGGGTGGAGATGTCGGCCGATGCGATCGCGGTCATGGGGGCCATGACCGCGCCGAAGCCGCTGCACCTGGCCGACATCCAGGCCCTGGTGCGACCGGCGCAGCGCGCCCGGCTCGAGGCGGCGCTGCACGGCGCCGCTGCCTTCGACCTCGAGGTCGAGGCCGTGATGCCCGGCGGGCGCGGGCTCACGCTGCGCCTCATGGGCGAACCGGTGCTCGACGCGCTGGGCCACTGCTCGGGCATGCAGGGCGCGGTGCAGGACGTGACCGAGTCGCGCCGCGAGCAGCAGCAACTGCGGCTGCTGCAGACCGCCGTGGCCCAGCTCAACGACATGGTGGTCATCACCGCAGCCGGGCCGATGAGCGACGAGGGGCCACCCATCGTCTTCGTCAATGCCGCCTTCGAACGGCAGACGGGCTGGCGCGCCGAAGACGTGCTGGGCCGCACGCTGCAACTGCTGCAGCCGCCGCAGGCCGACCGTGGCGCCTCGGCGCGCCTGCACGCGGCGCTGACGCGGCACGAGGCGCTGCGCACCGAGCTGTTGCAGGTCACGCGCGACGGCAAACCCTACTGGGTCGACATCCAGGTCGCGCCCTTGTCGGACGCCGGCGGGCGTGTCACGCACATGGTGGCGGTCGAGCGCGACATCAGCGACCGCAAGCGCACCGAGGCCCAGGCGCGAGAGGCCCAGGAGGCGCTGGCCGCGACGCTGGACGCCGTGCCCGACCTGCTCTTCGAGCTCGACATCGACGGCCGCGTGCAGGTCTACCACTCGCCACGCAGTGACCTGCTGTACGTGCCGCCCGAGGCCTTCCTGGGGCGCCGTGTCTACGACTTCCTGCCGCCGGAGGCCACGGCCACCATCGAGCAGGCCGTGCGCGTGGCCCACGAGCAGGGTTACTCCGGCGGCAGCCAGTACGCGCTGATGCTGGGCGGCAGCGAGCACTGGTTCGAGCTCTCGGTGTCACGCAAGGCCACGGCCCCGGGCGAGCTGCCGCGTGTCATCGCACTGGCACGCGACATCACCGAACGCAAGCAGGGCGAGGCCCACCGCGGGGCGCTCGAGCGCCAGCTGCGCGAGGCGCAGAAGATCGAGTCCATCGGCACCCTGGCCGGCGGCATCGCGCACGACTTCAACAACATCCTGCCCGCCATCCTGGGCAACGTCGCGCTCGCACGCCAGGACCTGCCGCCCGACCACCCGGCGCTGGCCAGCCTGGACCAGATCCAGCGCGCCGGCCTGCGCGCGCGCACGCTGGTGCAGCAGATCCTGACCTTCAGCCGCCGTCAGCCGCAGGCGCTGGTGGCCCAGCCGTTGCAGCCGGTGCTGCAGGAGACACTGGCCCTGCTGCGCGCCACCTTGCCGGCCGCAGTGCGCCTGGACACGGCGATCAGCGACGACCCGTCGCCGGTGGAAGTCGACGCCACGCAGCTGCAGCAGGTGCTGATGAACCTGTGCACCAACGCCTGGCACGCGCTGCCGGAGGGGCGCGGCCACATCGAGGTCGGTCTGGCCGTGGTGGGCGCTGCCGAGGCCGCTGCCCTGGCTGCCGAAGGCGCGCAACCCGGCCGCAGCATGCACCTGTGGGTGCGCGACGACGGCAGCGGCATGGACGCGGCGACGCGTGAACGCATCTTCGACCCCTTCTTCACCACCAAGCCGGTGGGCCAGGGCACCGGGCTGGGCCTGTCGGTGGTACACGGCATCGTGCGCGGGCACCGCGGCAGCATCACGGTCGAGAGCCAGCCCGGCGCGGGCAGCTGCTTCCACGTGCTGCTGCCGCTGTCGGTGGCCACGCCCTCGCGGCCCGGTGGCCTGGACGAGGCGCCGGCGGAGACGTCGGCCGGCCAGGGTGAGCCGGTCTGGTACGTCGACGACGACCCGGTGATGGGCCTCATGGTGCAGCGCCTGCTGCAGCGCGAGGGTTATGCCGTCACGCTGTACGAGAGCGCGGCGCAGGCGCTGGCGCGGACCCGCGAGCCGGCGCCGCCGCCCGTGCTGGTGATCACCGACCACAACATGCCCGAGATGTCGGGCCTGGAGCTGGCGGCGGAACTGTCGCGCCTGTGGCCGGGCCTGCCCATCGTGCTGACCTCCGGCTACGTCGGCGACGGCCTGCCGGCCGAGGCCACGCTGCACGGGGTGCGTGCGCTGCTGCGCAAGGAAAACACGCTCGAGGAACTGCCGGCGCTGGTGCGGCGCCTGGTGGCAGTCGCGGCGCGCTAGCGTGCGGAGGGGGTGCCGGTGCGGTGCCGGATGAGGCGCCGGGTGCGCCGGCCCGCCTCAAGTCGCCGCCGTCGTGGCCGAAATACGCAGCAGGCGTCGCGTGCGGTGCGGCCGCCCCACCTGGCACGACATGACACATTCACCCTGGACAAGGCTGCGGGCGGCGCTGAAGGCGGCCAAGGCCGCCTGGAAGCGACCCGACCGAGTGCTGCGCCGCGAGCCAGCCCCGCCGCCAGCCCCGCCGCACGCCGGTGAACACCCGGCGCGCCCGGCCGAGCCCAGGACACGCGCCGCCGACAAATCGCTGCCGGCGGCCGAACAGCTGCTGCGCCTGTTCGAACACTCCGAGAGCGGGCTGCTGATCTGCCGCGCCGACGGCAAGGTGATGGTCGGCAGCCGCATGGCGGCCGAGTTGCTGGGCGTCGAGATGGCCGCGCTGCGCGGCACGCCACTGGGCATCTGGCTCGAGCCGCTGCGCTCGCCCGAGATCGGCATGACCTCGGGTGTGAAACGAGCCGAGGCCGCGTTCCCGCCGGGCCAGTGGGAGACCATGGCGCGCCGCCACGACGGCAGCACCTTTCCGGCCGAAGTCACGGTCACCGAGACGCAGCTCGACGGCGTGGCGCAGCGCATCCTCATCGTGCGCGACATCACCGACCGCAAGATCACACAGGAGCGCCTGCAGTACCTGGCCAACTTCGACAGCCTGACCGGCCTGCCCAACCGCGCGCTGTTCCGCGACCGCCTGGGCCAGGCCATGGCCCGTGCCCGCCGCAGCGGCGTGCCCATGGTGCTGATGTTCCTGGACCTCGACAACTTCAAGGTCATCAACGACAGCCTGGGCCACGAGGTGGGCGACCAGCTGTTGCGGCGTGTCGCGCAGACGCTCGAATCCTGCCTGCGCGAGACCGACACCCTGGGCCGCCGCCACCCCGGTGAAGACCCGATCACGGTGTCGCGGCTGGGCGGCGACGAGTTCACCGTGATCGCCGAGCAGGTGGCCAATGCCGAGGACGCCGCGCTGATGGCGCGCCGTGTGCTGGACGCGCTCGAAGCACCGATGCACATGATGGAGACCGAGCTGCACGTCTCGGCCAGCATCGGCATCTCGATGTTCCCCAGCGACGACACCGACCTCGACGGCCTCATCCGCCACACCGACATGGCGATGTACCGCAGCAAGGCCATGGGCCGCGGCGTCTACAGCTTCTACAGCCACGAGCTCAGCGCCGAGGTGGCAGCGCGGCTGACGCTGGAAAACGACCTGCGCCGGGCGCTGGAGCGCCACGAGTTCGGGCTCTACTACCAGCCCAAGTACCACCTCAGCACGGGCGCCATCACCGGCGTCGAGGCGCTGATCCGCTGGCACAGCCCGGCACGCGGCATGGTGGCGCCCGACCGCTTCATCGGTGTGCTCGAGGAAAGTGGCCTCATCCTGCCGGTGGGCGCCTGGGCCATACGGACCGCCTGCGCCGAACTCGCCGCCTGGGACCGCGCCGGCGCGCCGCGCTTGACGCTGGCGGTGAACCTGTCGGCGCGGCAGTTCCGCCAGCCCTTCCTGGCCAAGTTCATCGCCGACGCACTGAGCGACGCCGGCATCTCGCCGCACCGGCTGGAACTGGAGCTCACCGAGAGCCTGCTGCTCGAAGACAGCGACGGCAACCGCAGTGTGCTGGCCACGTTGGCCAAGATGGGCGTGCGGGTGGCCATCGACGACTTCGGCACCGGGCACTCGTCGCTGAGCTACCTGAAGCGCTTCGACATCGACACGCTGAAGATCGACCGCAGCTTCGTCTGCGAACTGCCGCACGACGCCGAAGACGGCGCGATTGCCACCGCCATCATCGCGATGGGCCACAGCCTGCACATGAAGGTGGTGGCCGAGGGCGTCGAGACGCTGGAACAGGCCGAGTTCCTGCACGGCCTGGGCTGCGACGAGATCCAGGGTTACCTGATCAGCCGCCCGCTGCCGGCGGCGCAGTTGATCAGCTGGCTGACCGAGCGCTCAGCGCGCGAAGGCGGCGGCCCCGGCGCCGCGCCGCTGAGCGGGCCGATGACCTTGTTCTCGCTGGAGACCCAGCGCAGCGCGGAAACCCTCGACGGCGTGGCCTGAGCGCCGCGGCGCAGGCGCAGGCCGCAGCCGCCCAGGACTCTCAAGCCTGGCCGGCGAGGGGCAGCGCCAGGAAGAACCGCAGCATTTCCAGCGAAGCATCGGGGCCGGAGCGCTCGGTATAGGTGCCACTCGGGTGGCCGCCCGACCAGGCGTGGCCGGCGCCGTGCAGTGTCCAGCACTCGATGCGGGCCCGGCCTGCGGCATCGGCATGCACCGTGCGGGTGAAACGCCGGCCGCCCGAGGCAACGCCGCCCTGCGTGTCGACACGCAGCGCGGCAGCGCCCGTGCGGGCCGCCTGCGCCCGATGCGCCTCTTGCGCCTGCATCACGATCTGCGCCCCGTTCGACTGTTGCACGGTGTGGTCACGATCGCCGTGGAACACGATCACCGGCACCGCGCGGGTGGCCTTCCTGCGGGGCTTGCCGGTGGCATCGGGCATGCCCTGGTGAGCTGGCATCCCGCTGCGCCCTCCCTTCATCGCGGCCAGCGCCGACGGGATGTCGTGCGCGCTGCCGTAGGGCAGCCCGGAATGGGCGCCGACACCGGCAAACAGTTCCGGGTGCGTCTCGCCCAGCGTCACGGCCATCGCCGCACCCGCCGACAGCCCGGCCACGAAGATGCGTCGTCGGTCGACACCGTGGCTCTCGGCGACCTCGCCAACGATGCCGGCAATCACCGCGGGCTCGCCCGCGTCGCGCAGCTGATCCTGCGGCTTGAACCAGTTCCAGCACCTCGAGGCGTTGGCCTGCGCGGCCTGCTCGGGGTAGACGACCAGGAAGCCGTGCGTGTCGGCGAGGCGATTCATCTGCGTGCCGGCAGCAAAGTCCTCGGCAGACTGCGTGCAGCCATGCAGCATCACCACCATCGCGCGGGGTGCGTCGGCCGTGCCGGCCGGCACGTACAGCTTGTACGCCCGGGTGCCCGCGTGGTTGCCGAACTCGCGGGTCTCGAAGCGGCCCGGCTGCGGCGCGTTGCCTGCCGGCGCGGCGGGGTCCGGCATGGCCTGTGCGTCTTCGGCATTCGGGACGACGCGTGCGGTGACGTCGATCACGGCTTCACCGCCGACGCGCTGCGCCGCATCGCCGATGCCGCCGGCCGCCAGCGCGCGCCTGAGGGTCTCGGTCAAGCCCTGCATCGGTGCGGCCGTGGTGTCGAGTCCGGCCGCTGCCAGTGCGCGTTGAATCGTGAGGTGGATCGCTGCGCCGTCGAAGGCCGGTGCGCGTGCGTTGAAGGGGTGCTTCATGGGGTGCTTTCGGTGAGGGTGTGAAGGATCAGTGGATGCGACCGGACAGCGCCCGGCGCACGGCAGGGCTGGCCTGGAACGCGCCCAGCACCGTGACCGATTCGATGGCGGCCAGTGCCAGTTCGGGCGTCACGTCGTCGGCGATGCGCGCGAGCCCGACCACCTGGACCTGGAGCCGCTGGCCGGCAGCCACCACCGACTCCAGGTCGGCACGGCTGTAGTGCTGAAGGCCCACGGTGAGGGTTCGACGGGCGACCGTCTGCCTGACCGTGTCGGCATGTAGCGCGAGCTGGTTGCGAAGCGCCGTCCGGATCAGATCGGAGCGGTTCGAATAGAAGCCTTCCTGCACCAGAAGGTCGACCTGCCCCAGGTCGACCACGCCGACATTGACGGTCATCTTCTCGGTCTCGCCAGTGCGTTGCCTGACGTCCGTGTGCGCGTTGAAGGTCTTCATGCAATCCAATTGGAATCTATTTGGATTCCAATTGGATCATATTTGCGCTCATCGGTGTACACGATCGGGCGCAAGACCTTTGCCTCGGGTGTGCGGACAGCCTGCGCGCGCGGCCCGTTTGCAGATGGCCCGGCATGCCCGCGCAAGGGTCATGCGGCGCGCCGGACAACGGCCACCACGCGCTGCGCGCGCGGGCTCGCCGCAGGTTCGCACCACCGTTTGGAAACGCACAGACCCCCTCAATTCGAGTGCTTACGGTCCGCCTCTCTGCGCAGGGCACGAGCCGCCGGTTGTCCCGGCGCCCGACTCGCTCTGCGGTGATGGGAGTTCCGATGGCCGTCTTGACCGCAGGCCCCGCTGAAGACAGGGGCCGCACCCGCAGCCTCAACGGGCCCGTTGCCGCCAGCACGCCTGCACCATCGGGGGCCGTCTCATGGGGCGCCATCGTCGCGGGCGCTGCGGCGGCGGCCTCGCTCTCGTTGATCCTGCTGATCCTCGGCGTCGGGCTCGGGCTGTCGTCGGTGTCACCGTGGGCGCGGGGCGGCGTCAGCGCGGCGAACTTCGGGCTGTCCACCATCCTGTGGTTGACGCTCACCCAGCTGCTCGCGGCGGCCATGGGCGGTTACCTTGCCGGCCGCCTGCGCACCCGGTGGCCCGATGCGCAAGCCGACGAGGTCTACTTCCGCGACACGGCGCACGGCTTCCTGGCCTGGGCCGTGGCTTCACTGGCCACCGCCGCGCTGCTGACTTCCGTCATCGGCGCGATCCTCGGCGCCGGCGCACAGGCCGGCGCTGCGCTGGCGGGCGGTGTTGCCGGCACGGCGGGTTCCGCCGCCGGCGGCGCTGCGGCTTCGGCGCGCTGGGCGCAAGGCGGCGAGGGCGGGCCGATGGCCTATTTCGTCGACGCGCTGTTCCGACCCGACGCCGCTGCACTGGCTGGCGAAGGTGCAGGCGCGGTCGCCAGTGCCAGGGCCGGTGCAGGTGCCGGTGCTGGTGCCGACGGGCCAGAGCGGTCCTCGAGCAAGGACGCCGCCGAGGTCGGCCGCATCTTCATGAACGTCAGCCGCGCCGAGCCGCTGCCGCCCGAAGACATGCGCTATGTCGGCCAGCTGGTGGCGCGGCGCACCGGCCTGTCGCAGCAGGACGCGGAGAAACGCGTCAGCGACCTGCACGCCCGCGCGCAGGCCAAGCTGCGCGAAGCGGAGGTGGCGGCGCGCGACGCCGCCGACCAGGCTCGCAAGGCCTCGGCTTACAGCGCGCTGTGGCTCTTCGTGTCGCTGCTCGTCGGCGCCTTCGTGGCCAGCCTGGCCGCCACGTTCGGCGGCCGGCGCCGCGACGCCTGAGCCTTGCCCCCATCACCCGCCCAGAGAGGCCGCCATGCGTTCACTTCTTCTCCTGTTCCTCGGCATTCCGATCCCGATCGTGATCCTCATCGCGCTGTTCGTGCACTGATCTTCCTCCCCCCACCCCGCACCGAAAGGACGTTCCATGACCACCACCAAGACCACCACCTCGCACAAGGCGACGCCCGCGCCCAAGGACGCCATCGCGCTGCTCAAGGCCGACCACGCGGCGGTGAGCCAGCTGTTCACCGTGTACGAGAAGACCCGTTCGGCACGCGACAAGAAGGCGCTGGTCGCCGAGATCTGCACCGCGCTGACCGTGCACGCGCAGATCGAGGAAGAGATCTTCTATCCGGCCGTGAAGGCGGCGCTGAAGGACAAGATGCTGGTGCCTGAAGCGACCGTCGAACACGCGGGCGTGAAGGACCTGATTGCGCAGCTTGAAGCCGGCGAGCCCGACGACGAGAAGTACGACGCCAAGGTCAAGGTGCTTTCCGAGTACGTGAAACACCACGTCAAGGAAGAGCAGAACGAGATGTTTCCGAAGGCGAAGAGCTCGTCGCTCGACCTGGACGAACTGGGCGCACGCCTGGCCGCGCGCCGGGACGACCTGCTGGCCCGTGCCGCCTGAACCGCAAGGAGCACGCCATGAATGAAACCACCCTCCCGAAGCCCAGCGCCGATGTGCCGTGGCCGACCAGCGATGAACGCGCGCGTGTCCCCGACACCTCGATGCTGCCGGGCGCCGAAAGATGTCCCCCGGCCACCGAAGCTGCCCTGTCGGCAAAGGCCGACAGCTTGCGCGAGGCACGGGACGCCCGCGTCGAAGCCCTGCGCACCACCGTGCGCGACAACCCGCTCGTTGCCGTCGCCACCGCGCTCGCGCTGGGTGCCGTGATCGCCCGCGTCGCGCGCATCACGCGCTGAACGCCACGCCCCGCCTTGCGATACGAGGTTCACCGATGAAGACACAGCCCCAGGCCAGCGCCGGTCTCTCCCACGCCGCAGCGCCGATCGACGACATCCCTGTCGTGGTGCTCACCACCCCCGACACCGACCGCGGCTGTATCGACCGGTTGTGGACGGTCTTCGCCGAGCCCGGGTTCCTCGAGGGCCCGGATTCGCCGAAGCTGGCCTGGCTGAAGTTCGGGCTCGGCACTGCCGACGGCGGTGACGCGCCGGACAGCAAGAGGGCCCGTGCCTTTGGCGGGCTCGCGTCGATGGTGGCGGGCAGGCCCATCGCGATGGGCGAACACGGTTCGCACGGCGGCTTGTCGTCGGGTGCCGCAGCAGCGGGAGTTCACGCATGAAAAAGACCCTCAAACCGGCCGCACCGAACGCAGCGGCGAAGGCAGCGGCGAAGGCAGCGGCGAACGATGCCGCGCACGCCGATCCCCTGCGTGCCATCGAAGCACAGTTGGCCGAGGCACAGGCGCTGGCCGCCGCGATGCCCTTCAACGCCATCAAGGCCCAGGAGATCGGACGCGAAGGCGCGATCGCGCCGCCGCGCGGCGTCACGCCGTCGGTCGCAGCGCCGCTGGCATCCGCCAGCACGCTGAGCGAGGCGCTGCCTTCGGCCAAGACGGGCGAAGGCCCGCCGGCCCCAGGGCGCAGCGCGTCGTCGGGTTCGCTGGACACCGTGCGATCGGACGCCGCGGCGCAGCCGATGACGACGAACCAGGGTGTGCCCATCGGCGACAACCAGAACTCGCTGAAGGCCGGCCTGCGCGGCCCCACGCTGCTGGAAGACTTCATCCTGCGCGAGAAGCTCACCCACTTCGACCACGAGCGCATACCCGAGCGCATCGTGCATGCGCGCGGCTCGGCGGCACACGGCTACTTCGAGGCCTACCAGCCGATGACCGAGTTCACGCGTGCCGCGCCCTTCCAGGCCGCGGGCAAGATCACGCCGGTGTTCACGCGCTTTTCGACGGTGGCCGGTGAACGTGGCTCGACCGACACGGCGCGCGACATCCGCGGCTTCGCCGTCAAGTTCTATACCGACGAAGGCAACTGGGACCTGGTGGGCAACAACATCCCGGTCTTCTTCATCCAGGACGCGATGAAGTTTCCCGATCTCGTGCACGCGGTGAAACCGGAGCCGCACCACGGCATGCCGCAGGCGGCATCGGCGCACGACACCTTCTGGGACTTCGCCTCGTTGATGCCCGAGACCACGCACACGCTGATGTGGGTGATGTCCGACCGCGGCATTCCGCGCAGCCTGCGCATGATGCAGGGCTTCGGCGTGCACACCTACCGGCTCATCAACGCCAAGGGTGAGTCGCACTTCGTGAAGTTCCACTGGAAGCCGCTGCTCGGCACGCACTCGCTGGTGTGGGACGAGGCGGTGAAGATCTCCGGTGCCGACTCCGACTTCCATCGGCGCGACCTGTGGGAAGCCATCGAACGCGGCGAGTACCCCGAGTGGGAACTGGGCCTGCAGATCTTCACCGAGGCGCAGGCCGAAGGCTTCAGCTTCGACGTGCTCGACGCCACCAAGCTGATCCCCGAGGAACTGGTGCCGGTGACGCCTGTCGGCCGCATGGTGCTGAACCGCAACCCCGACAACTTCTTCGCCGAGACCGAGCAGGTGGCCTTCTGCACCGCGCACGTCGTGCCCGGCATCGACTTCAGCAACGACCCGCTGCTGGCCGGCCGCATTCATTCCTACATCGACACCCAGATCACGCGGCTGGGCGGCGCCAACTTCCACGAGATCCCGATCAACGCGCCGCTGGCTCCCGTGCACAACAACCAGCGCGACGGGCTGCACCGCCAGGCCATCCCGCGCGGGCGCGTGGCCTACGAGCCCAATTCCCTGGGCGGCGGCTGCCCCTTCCAGGCCGGTGCGGCGGGTTTCGTGAGCTTTCCGCAGCCGGTGGAAGGCGACAAGCTGCGTGGCAAGCCCGAGAAGTTCGCCGACCACTACACCCAGGCCACGCTGTTCTACGACAGCCAGACCGCCGTCGAGAAGGCGCACATCGTGGGCGGCTTCCGCTTCGAACTGAGCAAGCTCACGGTGCCCGCCATCCGCGAGCGCATGGTGTCGTCGCTGGTCAACGTGTCGAGCGAACTCGCGGCGGCCGTGGCCGCGGGCCTCGGCATGCCGGTGCCCCAGGCCATGCCCAGGGTGCTGGCGCGTCCGGCCAAGCCCGAGGTCACCACCTCGGCAGGGCTGTCCTTGACGGCCTTGCCGGGCGATGGCGGCATCCGGTCGCGCAGCGTGGCCATCCTGGTGGCTGACGGTGTGGACGGCAAGTCCGTCGCCGCGGTGCAGGCGGCACTGCGCGCCGCCGGCGCGACGCCGCACCTGATCGCGCCGCGGCTGGGGCCGGTGCAGCCGGCCAGCGGCAAGGCGTTCGATGCCACTGCGACGCTGGAGAACGCCGCGCCGGTGCTCTTCGACGGCCTGGTACTGCCCGACGGTGAAGCCGGTGTGACGCGCCTGGGCGCGCATGTCGAGGTGATGGACTTCATCTCCAACCAGTACCGGCATGGCAAGACCATCCTCGCGCTGGGGGCCTCGCAGGCGCTGCTCGACGCGGCGGGTGTCGACGCGACCCTGGCGAATGGGGCTGCGGATCCGGGGCTGCTGGCGGCGAACGCGGCTGACGTGAAGTCCGCCGTCGGGGGCTTCATCGCCGCCCTGGGCCGACACCGCCACCCCGAGCGTGAGCTTGGCGCTGCGTCGCACTGAGCGCATCCCCATCGCCGGGCTGACGGGCCACGTTGCAGACCCATGGCTCGCCTGAAGCACCGCTTCCTGTGGTCGCTGGCCGCGTTTGCGCTGGCGCTGGTCGTCGGCGTGCTGGCCTCGAACTTCATGGGTGGCGAAAAGAAGATCGAGCGCCACATCGAGCGGCTCTACGCCCTGGACGATCCGCGCTTCTCGAGTGAACTGGGTGTGCTGCTCGGGCCGCCGTTTGTCGGCGGCACCGGCGTTCGAGCGCTGCTCAACGGCGATGAGATCTTCCCGTCGATGCTGGCGGCGATCCGCAGCGCGAAGGTCTCGATCAACTTCGAAACCTACATCTACTGGTCGGGCGACATCGGCCGCGAGATGGCCGATGCCCTGGCCGAGCGGGCGAGCCAGGGCGTGAAGGTTCATGTCCTGCTCGACTGGCTGGGCAGCGCGAAGATGGACGAGAGCCTGATCACGAAATTGACGGCAGCGGGCATCAAGGTCCGCAAGTTCCATCCTCCCCACTGGACCCACCTCGGGCGACTGAACAACCGCACGCACCGCAAGCTGCTGATCGTCGACGGGCGCCGGGGCTACACCGGCGGCGTGGGCGTGGCGCCGCAATGGACGGGTCATGCACAGGACCCGGCGCACTGGCGCGACACGCACTTCGAGGTCGAGGGACCGGTGGTCGCGCAGATGCAGGCGGTGTTCCTCGACAACTGGATCAAGGTGACCGGTGAGGTGCTGCACGGCCCCGACTACTTCCCCGCGCTGACGGCGGCCGGCCCGGGCCGGGCACAGATGTTCAGCAGCTCGCCCAGTGGCGGCAGCGAGAGCATGCAGCTGATGTACCTGCTGGCCGTCACGTCGGCATCCCGGTCGATCGACCTGTCGGCGGCCTACTTCGTGCCCGACGACCTGACGCTGCAGGCCCTGCTGCAGGCCATGAAGCGGGGCGTCAGGCTGCGCGTCGTCGTGCCGGGCAAGCACATCGACAGCGAGACCGTGCGCAGCGCTTCGCGGGCCACCTGGGGGCCCCTGCTCGAGGCGGGTGCCGTCATCGCCGAGTACGGGCCGACCATGTACCACTGCAAGGTCCTGATCGTCGATGGGCTGCTGGTCTCGGTCGGTTCGACCAACTTCGACAACCGGTCCTTCCGGCTCAATGACGAGGCCACGCTGAATGTCATCGACGCCGACTTTGCCGCCACGCAGACCGCGACTTTCGAAGCCGATCTCGGCCTGTCCCACCGCGTGAGCCATGCCGAGTGGAAGGCCCGCCCCTTGCGCGAGCGGCTCAGCGAGGCGCTGGCCGCGTTGATCGGCACGCAGCTTTGAAGTCGACAACGTACGTGGGCGTACAGACCGAGCGGAACGGCAGGCGAAATGATCTGCGCTCGCGCCCTGGACACCAGCGTCCGGGAAGTCACACTCATCTGGAAAGGTAGCTTATGAACTTCATCATTTGGTTGATCGTCGGTGGCTTGATCGGCTGGGTTGCCAGCATGCTCATGAAGACCAACGATCAGCAAGGCATCGTCCTGAACGTCGTCGTCGGCATCGTCGGCGCCATGGTGGGGGGTTGGTTCATCTCGCCGCTGGTCGGCGTCGGCACCATCAACCAGGACAACTTCAGCCTGCCGGCCTTGCTCGTCTCGTTCGTCGGTGCCGCCCTGCTGCTCGGCGTCGTGAACCTGCTTCGGCGTGGCACTGCGCGCTGAGTCCCGCATGCGCTGCATGCACCCCTGCACCCCAAGGAGCTGAACATGAACACCGATACCGATCGCCGCGACGGCGATGCCAACCGTGATCCGATTTCGGGCGCACCCGGCGCGCACCCCGTAGGCACCGGCGTGGGCGCCATCATTGGCGGCGCGGCCGCCGGGGCAGCCACCGGCACGGTCGCCGGGCCGATAGGCACCGTCATCGGGGCCGCTGTCGGCGCCGTCGTTGGCGGGCTGGCAGGCAAGGGCGTGGCCGAAGCCATCGACCCGACGCGTGAGGACGCCTACTGGCGCGAGAACTACGACGGCCGCTCGTACGTCGAAAGCGGTTCGAGTTACGACGACTACGGTCCTGCCTACGGCTTTGGTGTGAACGCGTTCAGCCGCTACCCCGGGCGAAGCTTCGAGGACGTCGAGCCGGAGATCTCACACGAGTGGGCTGCCAGCCGGGGTCGCTCGAGCCTGGGTTGGGACCGCGCCCGGCACGCCGCACGTGATGCCTGGGGACGCCTGGGCGGCTCCACCTGAGCCGGCGCCGCTGCGCTTCGATGGGCAACCCGGGTTTTCCGGGCCCGTCGGCGCGCAGCGGCCCCCTGAACGGCAACCTCCGAGAACCGCCATGAACCACCTTGTTGCGCCGCCATTCCAAGCTGCCTCGCGCGCTACGGCAGGGGCCGGCAGCCCCGCGCCTGAATCCGTGCCGCCGATGCCGCCGCTGCCCCCCGACTTCGTACCCGTACCGCTGGACATACCGCCCCAGATTCCGCCCGAGATACGCGAGCCGGATCTGCCGGGCGAGCACATTCCCATCGGCGACGAACCGCGACTTCCGTTCTGAAGGCCCTGTCGGAATCCATGGGCCGCTGGCGCCTCGCTGCGGCCACCAGCCCCGAGGGTGCTGTCGAATGAGCTGGCGGGACACCGGGGCTGGGCCCTTCATCGCCCCGACCGTGTGCGCCCCTCGCTGCCCGGCCCGTGATGTGAACGGCCGTTGCCCGTGGTGCGGCATGGGCGGCCTCCTAGAATCCCGGCATGACAGAAGAACATGGGGCCGTGCCTTCCCGCCTGCTGCAGGGACTGAACCCCGAACAGCTGGCCGCGGTGATGCTGCCGGCCGTGCCGGCGCTGATCCTGGCGGGTGCCGGTTCAGGCAAGACACGCGTGCTGACGACCCGCATTGCCTGGCTGCTGCAGACGGGCCAGGTTTCGCCCGGCGGCGTGCTGGCCGTGACCTTCACCAACAAGGCCGCCAAGGAGATGCTGACGCGCCTGAGCGCCATGCTGCCGGTGGCCGTGCGCGGCATGTGGATCGGCACCTTCCACGGCCTGTGCAACCGCTTCCTGCGTGCGCACTGGAAGCTGGCCGGGCTCGCCCAGGGTTTCCAGATCCTCGACAGCAGCGACCAGCTCAGTGCCGTCAAGCGCGTCATCAAGGCCCTGAAGCTGGACGAGGAGCGCTTCGTGCCCAAGCAGGTGACGTGGTTCATCGCCGGCCGCAAGGAAGAGGGCGAGCGTCCGCGCGATGTCGAGGTGCACGACGAGCAGACACGCAAGCTGGTCGAGATCTACCAGGCCTACCAGGACCAGTGCGAACGCGAAGGTGTGGTCGACTTCGGCGAACTGATGCTGCGCACCTACGAACTGCTGCGCGACAACGACCCGCTGCGCGAACATTACCGGCGCCGCTTCAGCCACGTGCTGGTGGACGAGTTCCAGGACACCAACAAGCTGCAGTACGCGTGGCTGAAGATGTTTGCGCCACCGGGTGGGGCGGGCCAGAGCGTGATCGCCGTCGGCGACGATGACCAGAGCATCTACGCCTTCCGCGGCGCACGGGTCGGCAACATGGCCGACTTCGAACGTGAGTACCTTGTGCCCCGCGTCATCAAGCTGGAGCAGAACTACCGCAGCACCAGCCACATCCTGGACGCCGCCAATGGCCTCATCGGCCACAACGCGCACCGCCTGGGCAAGAACCTGCGCACCGACGCCGGCGCGGGCGAGCCGGTGCGCGTGTTCGAAAGCACGAGTGACTTCGCCGAGGCGCAGTGGCTGCTGGACGAACTGCAGCAACTGCACCGCAGCGGCATGCCGCGCAGCGAGATCGCGCTGCTCTACCGCAGCAACGCGCAGAGCCGTGTGCTGGAGAGCGCACTCTTCAACGCCGGCGTGCCCTACCGCGTCTACGGCGGCTTGCGCTTCTTCGAGCGCGCGGAAGTCAAGCACGCGCTGGCCTACCTGCGGCTGCTGGAGAACGCCAACGACGACACCAGCTTCCTGCGTGTGGTGAACTTTCCGGCGCGTGGCATCGGCGCACGCAGCATCGAACTGCTGCAGGACGCCGCCAAGACCAGCGGCCGCAGCCTGGCGCAGAGCACGGGTGCGGTGCCGGGCAAGGCGGGCCTCAACCTGCAGGCCTTCGTGGCCCTGCTCGACGGCATGCGCGCCGCCACGGCCGGGCTGACGCTGCGCGAGATCATCGACCACATGCTGGCGCGCACGGGGCTCATCGAGTTCTACAAGACCGACAAGGAAGGCCAGGACCGCATCGAGAACCTGGAGGAACTGGTCAACGCGGCCGAGAGCTTCGTGACGCAGGAAGGTTTCGGCAAGGACGCCGTGGCGTTGCCGGTGGACGAACAGGCCGCTGGCGACACGGCGCCCGATGCCGAGACCGGCGAAATCATGTCGCCGCTGGCCGCCTTCCTCACGCATGCGTCGCTCGAGGCCGGCGACAACCAGGCCCAGGCGGGCGCCGACGCCATCCAGCTCATGACCGTGCACGCCGCCAAGGGCCTGGAGTTCGACGCCGTGTTCATCACCGGCATCGAGGAAGGCCTGTTCCCGCACGAGCAGAGCCTGAGTGACGCCGACGGCGTGGAAGAAGAGCGCCGGCTGATGTACGTGGCCATCACGCGGGCCCGCAAGCGCCTGTACCTGAGCTTCAGCCAGACACGCATGCTGCACGGCCAGACGCGCTACAACGTCAAGAGCCGCTTCTTCGACGAGATCCCCGAGAGCACGCTGAAGTGGATCACGCCGAAACAGCAGGGCTTCGGTTCGGGTTATGCGCGTGAGTACCAGCAGGCCTGGCAGCGTGGCAGCGGCCTGAGCGGCATCGTCGGCGCGGGCCGCGTTGAGCCCGCAGCGCCGCCGCCACCGCCTTTCGTGGCCGCCGCCGCGGCGCAGTCCAGCGGCCTGCGCGTCGGCCAGACGGTCTTCCACACCAAGTTCGGCGAAGGCGTGATCAGCACGCTGGAAGGCCGCGGCGCCAACGCGCGCGCCCAGGTGCACTTCGGCCGCCACGGCAGCAAGTGGCTGGCGCTGGCGATCGCCAAGCTGACGCCGGTCGACTGAGGCCTGCGGCGCTCGATCGACAAGCGCGCCGTGTCATGGCCGCGTCATCTGCCCTTCATGCCGCTTTCACGCGGTGTCCCTAGCGTGGCGGGAGTGACATCTTTCACTCCCGGCCCATGAGGACTGCATGAACGCACGCGTTGACCTTTCCATCCCCTTTGTCGACCCCGACGACCTCGACAACAACCGCTCGGCCAACCCGCACTTCGACGACGTGCTGGCCACCGGCCTGCAGCGCCGTGGCCTGTTGCGCGGCGGCGTGGCCGGTGCGCTGGGCGCGATGTTCGCCCCGCTGGCCCTGACGGCCTGCGGGGGTGGCGACGACGACATCGCGGTCGCCGCACCAGCGCCGCCGGCGGCCGCGCCGGCGCCCGCCCTCCTGGGCTTCGGCGCCGTGGCCAAGACCCTGGCTGACCAGAACACCGTTCCCGCCGGCTACAGCGCGCGTGTGCTCATTGCGCTCGGCGACCCGCTCGCCACCGGTGTGCCGGCCTTCAAGAACGACGGCACCGACACCAACTACGACCAGCGCAGCGGCGACTGCCACGACGGCATCCAGTACTTCGGCCTCAGTGCCACCGGCACCCCCGACACCAGCAGCAGCAGCCGTGCGCTGCTGGCCATGAACCACGAGTACATCAACCCGACCTTCCTGCATGCCAACGGCCCGTCGGCGCTGCCACGGCCGGCGTCGCAGACCGACATCGAGGTGGCCTGCCACGGCGTGTCGGTGGTGGAAGTCAGCAAGCCCGCCAACGGCACCTTCGGCTATGTGCAGGCCTCGGCCTTCAACCGCCGCATCACCGGCACCACCGAGATCCAGCTCGCGGGCCCGGCGCGCGGCAACGCGCTCTTCGTCACCCGCTTCTCGCCCGACGGCACCAAGACGCGCGGCACGATGAACAACTGCGGCAACGGCAAGACACCCTGGGGCACGCTGCTGACGACCGAAGAAAACTGGAGCGGCTACTACTTCCGCGCCGCTGGCGACCAGGCCTTGCGCAGCGCCAAGGTGAACACCTCGTTCGCGCGTTATGGCCGCAACGTCACGGCCACCGCGGCAGCGGCCAGCCGCTACGGCTGGGAAACCTCGGGCGCCGACGACAAGTACGCACGCTGGAACACCAGCGTCGTGGGCACCAGCACCGACGGCAGCGACGACTACCGCCACGAGTGGTTCACGCAGGGCTTCATGCTCGAGATCGACCCCTACAACGCCAGCTCGGTGGTGAAGAAGCGCACGGCGCTGGGCCGCTTCGCGCATGAAAACGGCGCCTTCGGCCTGCCGCAGGCGGGCAAGCCCCTGGCGGTGTACATGGGCTGCGACTCGCAGAACGAGTACGTCTACAAGTACGTTTCCACCGCGCTGTGGGCCGCGGCCGACGCCACCGCCGCCGACCGCATCGCCACCGGCGACAAGTACCTCGACGCCGGCAAGCTTTTCGTGGCCAGGTTCAACGACGACGGCACGGGGCAGTGGATCGAGCTGAACATCGCCAACGCCGCCATCATCGGTGCGCCCTTCGGGTTCACGAGCCAGGCCGAGATGTTCGTCCACACGCGCATCGCCGCCGATGCCGTTGGCGCCACGAAGATGGACCGCCCCGAGTGGGTGGACGTGCACCCCACCACGGGCGAGGTCTACGTGACGATGACCAACAATTCGTCGCGCCGCGTCGTGCCCACGGGCACGCAGTCCAAGGTCGACGCCGCGAACCCGCGCGCCTACAGCGACGTGCGCGCGGCCCAGACCACGCAGAGCGGCAACGTCAACGGCCACATCGTGCGCTTCAAGGACAGCGCGCCCGAAGCCACCAGCTTCACCTGGGACGTCTACCTCTTCGGCAGCGAAGCCGCAGCCGACCCAGCGCTCATCAACCTGTCGGGTCTGAGCAGCGAGCAGGACTTCTCCAGCCCCGACGGCCTGGCCTTCACCCGGAGCAGCGGGCTGTGCTGGATCCAGACCGATGACGGTGCCTACGTCGACGTCACCAACTGCATGCTGGTGGCGGCGGTGCCGGGTGTGGTGGGCGATGGTGCGGCCATGACGCTGAACTACGGCGGCGGCAACGTCGTCACCACACGCATGGGCAAGAAGCCCACGGCCACGACGCTGAAGCGCTTCTACGTCGGCCCCTACGACTGCGAGGTGACGGGCCTGTGCGAGACGCCGGACGGCAAGACCCTGTTCATCAACATCCAGCACCCGGGCGAAGGCACTTCGGCGGCCAACATCGCCGACCCCACGAAGTACTCCAGCCAGTGGCCGGGCAACGAAGGTTACGGCGCCGGCAGGCGCCCGCGCTCGGCCACGGTGGTCATCACCAAGAACGACGGCGGCATGGTCGGCACCGGCTGAGGCCGGCCGCGCGCCCGCCAGCCAGGGGCACCCGCGGGGGTGCCCTTTTTCAGTCCTGCTCGGGGGTGCTCGCGGGCTGCGGCGCACCGCCGCCAAAGCTGTCGTTGAAGGTGAACAGCACCGACAGGTAGAACACGGCCGAGAACACCAGCCCCGCCGGCACGCCCAGGACGCCCGCCAGCTGTGGCACGCCGAGCACGGCAAAGATCACCGCTGCCAGCAAGCCGAAGAGCAGCAGCACACCCACCCAGGCCAGCATGTAGCTCAGGAAGGCGCCCTTGCTGCGCCACACCGCCACGGTGCTGCTGAACAGCGCCTGCTGCACACCCTGGCCACCCCAGTGCACCAGCGCCGGTGCGTGCCAGAACGGGACGGAGAGCATCGAGCCCAGGCTCAGGCCCAGCATGAGCGCCGTGGTGACGCCCGGCTCGGACAGCAGGGCGTCGATCTCGGGTTGCGCCGCCTCGCCCTTGGCCAGCAGGCGCTGCAGCCGGCCCCAGGCGCTGCCCGAGACGCCGTCGGCCAGCATCAGGATGCACATCGCCAGCACGCCGTAGACCACGCACAGCGTGATCAGCGAACGGCGGCGCACCGGGTCGCCACGCAGCGGCTCGATGAACTGGCGCGGGTGCACCGGCCCGTCGAGCAGCGCCGACTGTCCGGCGACCATGAAGCCCAGCGACAGCAGCGGCAGCGCCATCATCTGCAGCAGCCCGCCCAGCAAGGGCAGCAGCGACACCACCATGGCGGCGAACAGGAAGACGGCGAACAGCGAGGCGAAGGCCAGCGGCTTGCGCGCAAAGAGGCGGAAGGCGTCGCCGACCCAGCGCGGGCCGCGCGACGCATCTACGGGCTTGAGCAGCAGGGGCATGGGTGGGCGCGTGGCGCGAAAGTGCGGTGGAGGGGGCAAGAGAGGTGTCAGCGCGGCGGGTGCCAGGGCAGCACGATGCGGCTTTGCAGCACACGCTCGAAGTGCACCGGGTCCTTGGGCGTGAGCAGTGCCGAGGCGCGTGGCAGGTGCCAGTCCCACAGCCGGCTGATCCAGAAGCGCAGCGCCGCGGCGCGCAGCAGCGCGGGCAGGGCGCGCACTTCGCCGGGCGTGAGCGGCCGTTCGGTTTCGTAGGCGGCCGTGAAGGCGGTGGCCAGCGTCTCGACGAGCGCGCCGGTGGCCAGGTCGGTGCACCAGTCGTTCAGGCACACCGCGATGTCGAACAGCCAGCTGTCGGTACCGGCGAAGTAGAAGTCGAAGAAGCCGCAGAGCCGGTCGGGCCCGGCGGTGTCGTCGAACATCACGTTGTCGCGGAAGAGGTCGGCGTGGATCGGCCCGCGTGGCAGTGCCTGCCCGGCCGGCGACGCCGCCACGCGCTGCTGGTAGTCGAGCTCGTCGCGCAGCAAGGTGGCCTGCGCCTCGGCCAGGTGCGGCAGCACGACCGGCACGGTTTGTGTCCACCAGGCCAGGCCCCGCAGGTGCGGCTGCTGCAGCGGGAAGTGTGCGCCGGCCCGGTGCATGCGCGCCAGCATCGCACCCACCTGCGCGCAGTGCGCAGCGTCGGGCCGCAGGCGGTGGCTGCCGGGCAGGCGGGTCACCACGCTGGCGGGTTTGCCGCAGAGCAGGTGCACCAGGCTGCCGTCGGGTGCCGGTTGCGGCGCCGGCACCGGGATGCCGCGTGCCGCCAGGTGCTGCATCAGCTGCAGGTAGTAGGGCAGTTGCGCCGCCGAGAGGCGTTCGAACAGCGTCAGCACCCATTGCCCGCGCACCGTGGTGGCGTAGTAGTTGGTGTTTTCGATGCCCGAATGGATGCCCTGCAGCGCGGTCAGCGCGCCCAGGCCCAGGCGCTGGCAGAGGGCATCGGCTTCGTCGAAGCCGACTTCGGTGTAGACCGCCATGTGCGGGGGGCGCCGGGCGCTAGAAGTCGAACAGCCGCCAGGCCGCCTGGCCCGAGGTGCCGCGGGGCTGGGAGCTGTCCTTGCCGCCGGGCGGCACGATGATCTCGTAGGACTTGCCGCCGACCTTGCTGTGCACCGTGACGCGCTGCAACTGGCCGCGCGCGTCGCGCAGCTCCTCGATGCGCACCTGGTCGTCCTCGATGACACGCAGGTTCGCCGACGAAGCCGCACGCGCCGGGGCGCTGGCGGCTGCCGCCGGCGGGGCCGGCGTGACGGGCACTGCCGGCAAGGCGGACAGCTGCGGCGGTGGCGGCACGCTCGGCGCGGCCGGTACGCCGGTTTGTGCGCCGGCCAGCAGGGCGGGGCAGGCGAGGGCAAGGCTGGCGGCGATGCCGCGGCAGGGGTTCATCGCCGCAGATTCTACGCAGCGGCAGCGGCACGAACGGCCGCGCCACAATCGCCGCATGACTGCCAAGACCCTGCTGCTGGTGGACGGTTCCAGCTACCTCTACCGCGCCTACCACGCCATGCCCGACCTGCGTTCGCCGGACGGTTTCCCCACCGGTGCGGTGCACGGCTTCGTGGCCATGATGAACTGGCTGCGCGAACGCTACCCGGCCGAACACGCGGTATGTGTGTTCGACGCCAAGGGTCCCACCTTCCGCGACGATTGGTACCCCGAATACAAGGCCCAGCGTGCGCCCATGCCCGAGCCGCTGGTGCAACAGATCGCGCCCATCCACGAGGTGGTGCGGCTGCTCGGCTGGCCGGTGCTGGAAGTGCCCGGCATCGAGGCCGACGACGCCATCGGCACGCTGGCCCGCGTGGCCGCGGAAAGCGGCCACCAGGTGCTGATCAGCACCGGCGACAAGGACCTGGCCCAGCTGGTCACCGAGCGCGTGACGCTGATGAACACCATGGCCAAGCCGCCCGAGAAGCTGGACATCGCCGGCGTGAAGGCCAAGTTCGGCGTGCCGCCGGAACGCATCGTCGACTACCTCACGCTGGTTGGCGACACGGTGGACAACGTGCCCGGCGTCGAGAAGGTGGGCCCGAAGACCGCGGCGAAGTGGATCGCCGACTTCGGCAGCCTGGACGGCGTGGTGGCCGCCGCCGACGGCATCAAGGGCGTGGCCGGCGAAAACCTGCGCAAGGCGCTCGGCTGGCTGCCCACCGGGCGCAAGCTCGTCACCGTGGTGACCGACTGCGACCTGGCCGGCCACGTGGCGGGCTGGCCGAACCTGGACGCGCTGGCGCTGCGCGAGGCCGACAGGCCGGCGCTGCATGATTTCTACCAGCGCTACGGCTTTCGCACCTGGTTGCGCGAACTGGAAGGCGAGGGCAGCAAGGGCTTCGCGGCCGCCGCGCCGGCGGCCGACGGCGGCGCGGCGCCCCCCACCGCACCGGGTGTCGAGCTGCCGCGTGAATACGAAACGATCTTCACGTGGGAACAGCTCGACGCCTGGATGGTGCGCATCGCGCAGGCCGGGCTGGTGGCCGTCGACACCGAGACCGACAGCCTGGACGGCATGCGTGCGCGCATCGTCGGCGTCAGCTTCGCCGTCGAGCCCGGCCGCGCCGCCTACGTGCCGCTGGCCCACACCTACCCGGGCGCGCCCGAGCAGCTGCCGCTGGACGCCGTGCTGGCCCGGCTGCGGCCCTGGCTGGAAGATCCGACTAAGCCCAAGCTGGGCCAGAACATCAAGTACGACCTGCACGTCTTCGCCAACCACGGCATCACGGTGCAGGGTTACGTGCATGACACGATGTTGCAGAGTTATGTGCTGGAAGCGCACAAGCCGCACGGCCTGGAGAGCCTGGCCGAGCGCCACCTCGGCCGCAAGGGCCTGAGCTACGAGGACGTCTGCGGCAAGGGCGTGAACCAGATCTCCTTCGCCCAGCTCGACATCGAACGCGCCACCACCTACTCGGGCGAAGACAGCGAGATGACGCTGCAGGTGCACCAGACGCTGTGGCCCGAGGTGCAGGGCGATGGCGATGACCACCGTGGGCTGCGCTACGTCTACGAGCACATCGAGATGCCGGTGAGCGTGATCCTCGAGCGCATCGAGATGCACGGTGTGCTCATCGACGCGGCCGTGCTGGCGCGCCAGAGCCACGAACTGGCCGAGCGCATGGTGGCGCTGGAGGCCGAGGCCCACGCCATCGCCGGCCAGCCCTTCAACATGGGCTCACCGAAGCAGATCGGCGACATCCTCTTCACCAAGCTGGGCCTGCCGGTGAAGAAGAAGACGGCCAGCGGCGCGCCGTCCACCGACGAAGAGGTGCTGGCCGAACTGGCCGCCGACTACCCGCTGCCGGCGAAGATCCTCGAACACCGCAGCCTGGCCAAGCTCAAGGGCACCTACACCGACAAGCTGCCGCTGATGGTCAACCCGGCGACCGGCCGCGTGCACACCAACTACGCGCAGGCCGTGGCGGTGACGGGTCGGCTGTCGAGCAACGATCCCAACCTGCAGAACATCCCCATCCGCACGCCCGAGGGCCGGCGTGTGCGCGAGGCCTTCATCGCCCCGCCGGGCCACGTGCTGATGAGCGCCGACTACTCGCAGATCGAACTGCGCATCATGGCCCACATCTCGGAAGACCCGGCGCTGCTGCGTGCCTTCGCCGAAGGCATCGACGTGCACCGCGCCACCGCGAGCGAGGTGTTCAGCGTGCCGGTGAACGAGGTCAGCAGCGAACAGCGGCGTTACGCCAAGGTCATCAACTTCGGCCTCATCTACGGCATGGGTGCGTTTGGCCTGGCGTCGAACCTGGGCATCGAGCAGAAGGCGGCCAAGGACTACATCGACCGCTACTTCGCGCGTTTTGCCGGCGTCAAGCGCTACATGGACGAGACACGGGTCAGCGCCAAGGCCAAGGGTTATGTCGAGACGGTGTTCGGCCGGCGCCTGTGGCTGCCCGAGATCAACAGCGGCAACGGCCCGCGCAAGGCCGGTGCCGAGCGCCAGGCCATCAACGCGCCGATGCAGGGCACGGCGGCCGACCTCATCAAGCTGGCGATGATCGCCGTGCAGCAGGCGCTGGACGACGAGGCCCGCGCCACACGCATGGTGATGCAGGTGCACGACGAACTGGTGCTGGAAGTGCCCGCGGCCGAGCTCGATTGGGCGAAGGAGGCCATCCCGCGCCTGATGGCCGGCGTGGCCCAGCTCAAGGTGCCGCTGCTGGCCGAGGTGGGCGTCGGGCCGAACTGGGACCAGGCGCACTGAGGGCCCCCGAAGCTCACTGCGTTCGCTACCCCCCCCCAGGGGGGCGCTTGCAGCGGACCGGCGGAGCCGGGTCCGCGCAAGGTCTCGAGGGGTAAGCCTCAGCCGCCCGTGCGCACCACGCGCGCTGACCCCTCGGCCGGGCGCTGCACGACCTTGAAACCCTGGTCGGTGACGGTGACCGGCGCGCCCGGGGCCGGCGCGGTGGCGCTGGTGAAGCTGCGCAGCGTGCCGTCTTCCATGCGCACCCGCACGTCGTAGACGGTGGTGGTCTTGTTGCGTTTCTCGATCTCGTTGCCGGCCATGCCGCCGCCGATGGCGCCCAGCACCGTCATCGCGGCCTTGCCGCTGCCGCCGCCCATCTGGTTGCCGACCACGGCGCCGACCACGCCGCCGGCCACCGCGCCGACGCCCGAACCTTCACCCTTGCGCTCGACGGGGCGCACACCTTCGACCACACCACAGGTGCTGCACAGGGCCGTGCGCTGGGTCTCCAGCGGCGGGGCTTCGGCAGCGCGCGTCGGGCTGGCGGTGGCGCCGGCCTTGCCAGGCTTGTCGGCCGAGTCTCTGGCGGTGGGGGTGCCGGATTTGGCGGGTGTGCTGCGTTCGGCCCGGGCCGCGCTTTGCGCCGAGCCGGCAGCGGGCCTGTCGTCGCCGGCCGGGGCCGGACTGCGCAGCAGCAGGCCGGCCGCCAGGCCGACGCCGGCCAGACCCAGGCCGCCGGCGATCAGCAGGGCAGGGCGGGCATAGAAGGGCGTGGTGGTGGGCAGGGTCTGGGGTTGTGGCATGACAGGCTTTCGGCAGGGCTGGGCGCCCAAGGCGCGGGATGCAGGAGGGATGCGCCGCAGCATGCCGGGGTTCCACCCGACGCTGTTACCGGATGCATCGCCACCGCCCCCGCCGCGCGACGGCGGTGGCGGGGGCTCGGGCGCACGTCGTGCCTACGCGGCCGGCGGCGCAGGCTTCGGCGGCTTCGCAGAACGCCAGTGCCACCACGGCAGCGCACGCTTCAGCGACAACACCTCGCCGGGCTGGTGCACGCCGTAGCCGGGCAGGGTCTGCAGCGCCTGCGCCCAGGCCGCGCCGGCCAGCGTGGCGCGCAGCGCCAGCAGCGCGGGCGTGTCGAGCGCGGCCTTCAGGCACACGAGGTAGTAATCCTCCACCGCCAGCGGCCGGAACTCGAGGCCGAACTCGCGCGCCGCGGCCTCCACGCCCAGCCCGATGTCGGCCTTGCCCGCCGCCACGGCCGCCGCCACGGCCACGTGCGTGACCTCGACACGGCTGTCGTAACCGTCGATCTGCGTGGTTTCGAGCCCGGCCTGTGCCAGCAGGTGGTCCAGCAGCCGCCGCGTGCCCGAACCCGGTTGGCGGTTGACGAAGCGCAGCCGGCCGCCGGCCAGTTCACGCAGCAGTGCCGCGTCGTCCAGCGCCTGCAGCGCTGCTTGCCCGGCCGCGCCCGGGCGCAGCATCAGGCCCTGGGTGCGCCAGTGACTGCCGATGAGCTTGTGCGTGCCCGGTCGCAGCAGCGGGCGCAGCGCGCGCGCAAACAGCGACGGCCCCGCCGCCAGGCGCGGCACATGAAAGCCGGCCACGCTGCAGCGGCCGTCGAGCAGGGCGCGCAGCGCCTCTTCGCTGCCGGCAAAACGCAGGCTGACGTGCAGCGCCTGCTGCTGCTCGGCCAGCAACTGCAGCCGCGGCAGCCCGAGGTCGTGGCTGGCGAAGACCTCCAGCAGCAGCAGGCTGGGGTCGTCGGCCTGCGCGAAGACGCGGCCGAGTTCGGTGCGCAGGGCCTCGACGTGCGGCGTCATGCGTGTGCGCGCCTGGCGTTCGGCCCACACCAGGCGTTCGGCGAAAGGCGTCAGGCGCGCCGGCTGGCCCTTGGCCCAGATGACGAGCGCATTGCCCAGCGTGAGCTCCCAGCGCTTGAGCGCGCCCCAGACATGGCGGTAGGACTGGTTCAGGGCCTTCGCGGCATGGCCGATGGAGCCTTCGGCCTGCACCGCCGACAGCAGGTCGAAGAGCGGGTTCTCGATCTGCGCGCCTTCCTGGCCGCGTGCTTCGAAGGTGTATTGGAGGTGGATGCCGCGGGGGCTCATGGGAAGGGCGCGTTGAAATGCGATCGCCCGCAGTGTCCCACTGCGGGCGATCCGCGCGGCAAGCCGCTCTCAGGGCTGCGCGTTCGGGAAGAACAGCTGTTCGCCGCCGATCTTGTAGGCCGCGATGGCCGCCTGCCCGGCGGGCGCCACGATCCAGTCGGCGAAGGTCTGCGCCAGCGCCTGCTTCACGTGCGGGTGCTTCGCCGGGTTGACGACCATCACGCCGTACTGGTTGAACAGTCGCTTGTCGCCTTCGACCAGGATCGTCAGCTCGCCGCGGTTCTTGAAGTTCAGCCAGGTGCCGCGGTCGGCCAGCACGTAGGCGTTGCTGGAACTGGCGATGTTCAGCGCCGGGCCCATGCCGCAGCCGCACTCCTTGTAGCCGGCGGGTTTGGTGCTGGACATGTCGAAGCCGGCGGTCTTCCAGTAGCGCAGCTCGGCGGCGTGGGTGCCGCTCTTGTCGCCGCGCGAGATGAAGGTGGTGCCCGTGGTTGCCAGCTTCTGCAACGCCGCGGCGATGTCCTTGCCCCGTGTGCCGGCGGGGTCGGCCTTGGGGCCGATGAGCACGAAGTCGTTGTACATCACGGCCCGGCGCGGCAGTCCGAAACCTTCGGCGACGAACTTCTCTTCGGCGGCCTGGTCGTGCACGAACACGATGTCGGCGTCACCGCGGCGGCCCGTGTCCAGCGCCTGCCCGGTGCCCACCGCGACGACACGCACGGTGATGCCGGTGGCCTGCGTGAAGGCCGGCAGCAGCTGCGTGAACAGGCCCGACTGCTCGGTGGACGTGGTCGAGGCCATGACGACAAACTTGTCCTGCGCCTGTACGGCGAGGGGGGCCAGCGCGCTGGCGGCGAAGAGCGCGGCGGCGCCGAGCAGGGTGAGATGACGGCGACGGGAGTGCATGGTGCCTGCGGGGTGGCGCGGCGGCGCCAGGGTTGCGAAGGCGCGATTGTTGGCGGCCGTTGCCCGCAAGGCGATATGTCGGCGGCTGCATAGCGCGCCGCGCCGTTCAGCTGGGTGTGTAGGCCAGCCGCACGTAGATCGGCGCGAAGGCCTCGGCCTGCGTCACTTCGAGCAGGCGTTCCTTGGCCAGCTCGAGCATCGCGATGAAGGTCACCACCAGCACGGGCGAGCCGCGTGTGGTGTCGAAGAGCTCGTGGAACTCGACGAAGCGCCGGCCCTGCAGGTGGCGCAGCACGATGCTCATGTGCTCGCGCACGCTGAGCTGTTCGCGGCTGATGGTGTGGTGCTGGTTGAGGTTGGCGCGCTGCAGGATCTCGCGCCATGCTTGGCGAAGGTCGTCGGGGTTCACGTCGGGCCAGCGCGGCGCCAGGCTCTGTTCGATGTGCACCTGCGCACGCAGGAAGTCGCGCCCCAGTTGCGGCAGCGCGTCGAGCTTGGCGGCGCCGAGCTTGATCTGCTCGTACTCGATGAGCCGGCGCACGAGTTCGGCGCGCGGGTCCTCCACTTCGCCGCTGTCCGCGCTCTTCTTCGGCGGCAGCAGCATGCGGCTCTTGATCTCGATCAGCATCGCCGCCATGAGCAGGTATTCGCTGGCGAGCTCGAGGTTGTGCTTGCGGATCTGGTCGACGTACTCCAGGTACTGGCGCGTCACGCTGGCCAGCGGAATGTCGAGGATGTTGAAGTTCTGCTTGCGGATCAGGTAGAGCAGCAGGTCCAGCGGGCCTTCGAAGGCCTCGAGGAAAACCTCCAGCGCATCCGGCGGGATGTACAGGTCCTGCGGCATGCGGAACAGCGGCTCGCCGTAAAGGCGGGCCACGGCCACCTGGTCCACCACGCCGGGCGAGGGGGCCGCGGTCTCGGGCGCCAGTTCAGGCGCCAGCTCGGCGCTGCTCAAGCCTTGGTCTGGTAGACGTAGGGCTGCTGCGGCACCTCGGCCTCGCGCCAATCGGTCTGCTCGCTGCGGTCGAGCTTGCGGTCCCAGAGCAGGGCGCGACCGGCGCGCTGCTCGGACTCGAGCGTCGGCTTCTTCGCCTTCAGCTGCTCGATGAAGTTCGTCACGTCGGACTTGTAGGGCTTCCAGAACAGGGGCATGGGGGCTTACCGACGGCAGGACAAGGGTTGGAAACGGCATTTTAGGCGTGCCCGGCCTAGGGTAAGACCTATCGGTGCTTGCGCGCGGTGTAAACCTTATTGTCAGAAATCCGTAAGCGCCAGCCAAAACAGTCGCTGACTACCCATCCGACACCATGCTGACCTTCCTCAACCTCGTCCAGCTCGTTCTGTACATAGCCCTTCTTGCCCTCGTCGGACAAGGCGCGCTGTACGTGCTGGCCGGGCAGCGGCGCGACAGCAACGTTTTCTACAAGCTGCTTCAGGTGGTGTCCAAGCCCTTCACCTGGATGGTGCGCAAGATCACGCCGAAACAGGTGTCGGACACCCAGGTGCCGCTGGTCACCTTCCTGCTGCTGGCGGTCATTTACATGGTCGTCACCTTTGAACGCGCCGACCTCTGCGTGACGCAGGGCATGGTCGGCCAACCCGGATGCCGCTGATGAACCTCGCCTACCAGTTCGAGAAGTGGCGGGCCATCGGCCTGCTGGTGCTGGGCCGCAAGGCCGCGGCACGCACTGTCTTCGACGCCATGCTGCAACGCTGGCCCGACGACGCCTATGCGCTGGCCAGCCGCGCCCATCTGCTGACCGAGGCCGGGCAGTTGCAGGCCGCGCTGGCCGATTCGCGCCGTGTCGTGCTGGTGCGCAGCGACGACGCCAGCACGTGGTTCAACCACGGTTTCATGCTCGAGGCGGCCGGTGAAATGCCCGAGGCCGAAGCCGCCTTCCGCAAGGCCACCGTCCTGGGGCCACAACTCGACCGCGCGTGGTACGGCCTGGGCCTGGTGCTCATCCGCCTGCAGCGCTACGACGAGGCCGTGGTGGCGCTGAAGCGGAACACCGAACTGCAGCCGATGAGCCCCTACGGCTGGTACCAGCTGGCGCGCGTGCACATCGACCGCCACCAGCCCGACGAAGCGGTGAAGATCATCCGCCACCTGAGGGGCTTCGAGCCCAAGGTGGCGGCCCAGTTGGAGCGCGAGACCGGCCTGCTGACCGGCCAGGTTGCTGCCTGAGCGGCGCCGCGCCGCCACCACCGAAGTACGCGCCGTCGGCCATCCGTCCGGCGGCAGGACACCGCGCCTCAGCAACGCGGCAAGTTTCCCTGAAATGCCCTGGACCGGGCTTCCACAAAACCGAGAGGTGATAACGATGAAGGTGAGCGAGAACCACCAGGCCTACTGGCGGAAGAATCTCAGAATCACAGCGATCTTGCTGTCGATCTGGTTCGTGGTGACTTATGTCGTGGCCTTCTTTGCCCGCGACCTGAGTTTCGTCATGGCGGGCTGGCCCTTCAGCTTCTGGATGGGCGCGCAGGGTGCATTGGTGATCTACGTGGCGATCATCTGGTACTACGCCCACTACATGAACAAGCTCGACATCGAGCACGGCGTTGCCGAGGAGGAATGACATGGCTGGCTTGAGCTTCGAACCCCAGACCGGGGTCTCCAACAAGGAGGCCAATGCGGCCTTCAAGAAGGGCCTGAACAAGGTCTACACCTGGTACACCGGGGGCTTCGTGGCCTTCGTGATCGTGCTGGCCATCGCCGAGCAGATGGGCTTGTCCCGCGGTGCCATCGGCATCGTCTTCCTGCTCGCCACCGTGGGCTTGTACGCCGGCATCGGCATCATGAGTCGCACCAACGACGCCGCCGAGTACTACGTTGCCGGCCGCCGCGTGCCTGCCGTCTACAACGGCATGGCCACGGGCGCCGACTGGATGTCGGCCGCTTCGTTCATCGGCATGGCCGGCACGCTCTACCTCACGGGTTACGGCGGTCTGGCCTTCATCATGGGCTGGACCGGCGGCTACTGCCTGGTGGCGCTGTTCCTGGCGCCCTACCTGCGGAAGTTCGGGCAGTTCACGATTCCCGACTTCCTGGGCGCTCGCTACGAAGGCAACGCCGCCCGCTTCGTCGGCATCCTGATCGCGATCCTGGTGTCCTTCGTCTACGTCGTGGCGCAGATCTACGGTGTGGGCCTCATCACCACCCGCCTGTCGGGCCTGGCCTTCGAGGTCGGCATCTTCGTCGGCCTGGGCGGCATCCTAGTGTGCTCGTTCATGGGCGGCATGCGTGCCGTGACCTGGACGCAGGTGGCGCAGTACATCATCCTGATCGTGGCCTACATGATCCCGGTGGTGTGGCTGAGCGTGAAGCAGACCGGCGTGCCCATCCCGCAGGCCGTCTACGGCGCGCAGCTGGCCAAGGTGACGGCCAAGGAAGCGCAGCTGATCGCCGACCCGAAGGAAAAGGAAGTCATCGCCATCTTCAAGGCCCGCGCCGACGACCTGGGCGCCAAGCTGAAGGATGTGCCCGCTGCACTGGCCGCCGACAAGGCCGCCGCGCAGAAGAAGATCGACGACCTGAAGGCCGCCAACGCCCCCATCGCCGATATCCAGGCGGCCGAGAAGGCACAGGCGGCGTTGCCCAAGGACGAGGCTGCCGCGAAGACCGCCTGGACGACCGCGCGCACCGCTGCCGACGGACGCGCCAAGGACCTGGGCGGCATGCCGCGCCATGCCCAGGCCTATGCCGGCAATCCGGACGGCGACGAGAAGGCGCAGAAGGCCTTCAACGAGTCGCGCCGCAACTTCATGGCGCTCGTGTTCTGTCTGATGGTGGGCACGGCCGCGCTGCCGCACATCCTGATGCGCTACTACACCACGCCGTCGGTGAAGGATGCGCGCAGCTCGGTGACCTGGTCGCTGTTCTTCATCTTCCTGCTCTACTTCACCGCCCCGGCGCTGGCCGTGCTGGTCAAGTACCAGGTGTTCAACGTGCTGGTGGGCACACCGTTCGACCAGTTGCCGGCGTGGGTGGGTTCCTGGGCCAAGGTCGATCCGAGCCTGCTGTCGATCGCCGACGTGAACAAGGACGGCATCTTCCAGCTGGGTGAAATGCGCATCGGCGGCGACATCATCGTGCTGGCCACGCCGGAAATCGCCGGGCTGCCGTACGTCATCTCGGGTCTGGTGGCCGCCGGTGGTCTCGCCGCCGCCCTGTCCACCGCCGACGGCCTGCTGCTGACCATCGCCAACGCGTTGAGCCATGACCTGTACTACAAGATGATCGACCCCAACGCGCCCACCTCGCGCCGGGTGATGATCTCCAAGGTGCTGCTGCTGGTGGTGGCCTTGCTGGCGGCCTACGTGGCTTCGCTGAAGATCGCCGACATCCTGTTCCTGGTGTCTGCGGCCTTTTCGCTGGCTGCGGCGGGCTTCTTCCCGGCGCTGGTGCTGGGCGTGTTCTGGAAGCGGGCCAACAAGTGGGGCGCCGTGCTCGGCATGCTGGCCGGCGTGTCGATCACGTTCTACTACATGGCCACGACGCAGGTCTGGATGCGCGGCATGTTCGGCGTGACCGGCCCGGTGGCCGACTACACCTGGTTCGGCATCCTGCCGATCTCGGCTGGCATCTTCGGCGTGCCCCTGGGCTTCGCGGTGATCATCATCGTGAGCCTGCTGACACCGGCGCCGAAGCAGGAGATCCAGGAACTGGTGGAGCACGTGCGCTACCCGAACCTGAACACCTCGCGCGCCTGACCGTCAGGTCTTCGAGTGTCAGGGCCGCACCCGCGAGGGTGCGGCCCTTTTCCGTTGGGGCCGGCGCTGCACGGCACTTGATCCACGTCAGCCGCGCCTGCAACGCAACGGCGGCGCGCGGTTCTAAGATGCCGGCTGGCTTCGCAACGCCACCGGCCGCATGACCGACATCCCACCGCTTCCCGGCGCCGCCCATTCGAGCGTCGCGCCTTCGACCCTGGCCGGCGAACTGATGCGCCGTGCGCCCTTTGCGCAGATGGCGGCGGCGCAGGTCGAGCAGTTGCTGGCTGCCGCGCAGCCCGTGCAGTTTCGTGCCGGCGACGTGGTGCTGGAGCCCGCCAGCGGGCCGGTGCAGGCGCTGCTGCTGGTGCGCCAGGGGCGCATCACCGGCCGCAGCGGCATGGCCGACACCGCGGGGCCCTTCGAGTATTTGGCGGGTGACCTCTTCCCGGTGGGCGCGCTGCTCGGCGAGCGTGCCGTCACCGCCACCTACACCGCCGACGAAGCCAGCGTCTGCCTGGCGCTGCCGGCCGCCGAGGTGCAGCGCATCGCCGCAGCCAGCCCGGCTTTTGCCGACTTCCTGAACCGGCGCGTGATGAGTTTTCTGGCCCTGTCGCAGCGGGCGCTGCAGCAGGCCGGCGCCGCGCACACGCTCGATGCCCGACTGTCCAGCCTGCCGCGCAAGCAGCCGCTGGCCTGCGGCCCGGCCACTCCGCTGGCCGAAGCGCTGGCGTCGATGCACGAAGCCCGCGTCGGTTCGATGCTGGTGCTGGACGCCGCGCAGGCGCCGCTGGGCATCCTGACGCGCCACGACATCCTGGGCCGCGTCACGCTGCCGCAGCTGGCGCTGCACACGCCGATCGCCGAGGTGATGAGTGCGCCGCTGCAGGCCCTGACGCTCGAGCACACGCTGCAGGATGCCGCACTGGCGATGGCGCGCCATGGCATTCGCCACCTGGCCGTCACCGAAGGCGGGCGGGTGGTGAACATCGTCTCCGAGCGTGACCTGTTTGCGCTGCAGCGGCTGTCGCTGAAGCAGCTCAGCACGCAGCTCCGCGCCGCGCCCGACACCGCTGCACTGCGCCACCTGGCCGGCGAGATCCGCGCCTTCGCGCGCAACCTGCTCGGCCAGGGTGTGCAGGCGCGCCAGACCACCGAGCTCATCAGCCACCTCAACGACGTGCTCACCGAACGCCTGGTGCAGCTGGTGGCGGCGCGCCGTGGCATGGACCTGGGCCAGGCCTGCTGGCTGGCCTTCGGTTCCGAGGGCCGCGGCGAGCAGACGGTGGCCACCGACCAGGACAACGGTCTGGTCTTCGTCAGCGACGCCCCCGACGTCGACCGCCCGCGCTGGCTGGCGCTGGCGCTCGAGGTCAACGAGGCGCTGGACGCCTGCGGCTACCCGCTGTGCAAGGGCCAGGTGATGGCAAGCAACCCCGAGTGCTGCCTGACGCCCGACGAATGGCGAGCCCGCTTCGCGCACTGGATAGAGCACGGGGCACCCGAAGACCTGCTCAAGGCCAGCATCTACTTCGACCTGCGCCCGCTGTGCGGCAACGCCGCGCTGGCGCAGGCGCTGCAGGCCATGCCGGCACGCGAGGCCGCGCGGGTGCCGCGTTTCCTGAAGCAGCTGGCCGGCAACGCGCTGCGTTACCGGGTGCCGCTGAACTGGCGCGGTGCGCTCGAGACGCAGACGGTGGACGGCCGCGAGGTGCTCGACCTGAAGCTGCACGGCACGGCCATCTTCGTCGACGCGGCGCGGCTGTTTGCGCTGGCCCAGGGCCTGCCGCTGCTGGGCACGCGGGCGCGCCTGGAAGGCGCCGCGCCGGGCATGCGCGTCGCACCGCGCGAAAGCGAAGCCTGGGTCCGCGCCTTCGAGTACCTTCAGGGCCTGCGGCTGCAGGTCCAGGTGGCAGACGGCGCCGGCGCGTTCGCGGCCGCGAACCCCAACCTCATCGACGTGGGCGCGCTCGACGACATCGAGCGCCGCATCCTGAAGGAGGCGGTGCGCGTGGCGCGGCAGCTGCTGCAGCGCATCGAGCTCGACTACGGCGCCTAGAGCCGCCGCGCCTCGACGCCGGCGCCGGTTGCGCAAGACCCGCAGCCGCACGGCCGCGCCGTCCCGCGCTAGCATGGGCCCGCACCGGGGGCGGGAAGTATGGCCATAGCGCGATCGATACAGCGACGGGGTTTTCGCAAGTGGTACGAACGGGAGCTGCTCGTCGGCCATTCACATCTGGTGCTGCTGCTGCTGAGCGCGCTGACGCTGGTGGGCGGCATGGAGGCCTTCGGGCAACCCGACGCCCAGCGCTGGCTGATGGGCGGCTGCGTGCTCGTTGCCGCGGCCATCGGCCTGTGGGCGCTGCGCCGCTACCTCTTCCTGCTGACACGCGCCGAGCACATCGCCAACCAGGCCGTCTGCGCGCAGTGCAAGGCCTACGCGCGTTGGGTGGTGGAGCCGCCGGGCCCGCCGCAGCGGCCCGCGGCGGCAGAAGACGGCAGCGACGGCGGCGAGCCCGCGCGTTTGCACGTGTGCTGCCGCGCCTGCGGCTGGCGCTGGCAGATCGACTGGTAGCACGCGCCGGCCGCTTGCCCGCGCGCCGGGCCTTCAGCCGCCGTAGTGCATCAGCTCGCGCGCCAGCGCGCCCAGCGGCACGGCGCGCTCGACGGCGCCACGCTTGACGGCTTCCTTGGGCATGCCGTAGACGACGCAGCTGTCCTCGTCCTGGCACAGCGTGCGCGCGCCGGCCTTGCGCATCTCCAGCAGCCCGGCGGCGCCGTCGTCGCCCATGCCGGTCATGATGACGCCGAGCGAATTGGCGCCGGCGCTCTTGGCCACCGAGCGGAACAGCACATCCACCGAAGGCCGGTGGCGGTTGACCAGCGGCCCCTGCATCACCTCCACCGAATACTGCGCGCCGCTGCGGCGCAGCAGCATGTGAGCGCCGCCCGGAGCGATCAAGGCCAGCCCCGGCACGACGCGGTCGCCGTTCTTCGCCTCGCGCACCTCGATCGCGCACAGGCTGTCCAGCCGCGCCGCGAAGGCGGCCGTGAACTTCTCGGGCATGTGCTGCACGATGACGATGCCGGGGCAGACGCGCGGCAGGGCGGTGAGCACGGCCTCCAGCGCCTGCGTGCCGCCGGTGGAGGTGCCCAGGGCCACGATGCGCTCGGTGGTCTGGATCATCGCGGAGTGACGGTCGGCGGGCTGCAGGATGACGTCGGCGGTGTTCTTCGCCTCGACCTTCACGCGGCGCAGGTTGGCCCGCGCTGCGGCCTTCACCGCCGAGACCAGGTCGTCCGAGGCATCGACCAGAAACTGCTTGAGCCCGATCTTGGGCTTGGTGATGATGGCCACCGCGCCCGCCGCCAGCGCCGCCAGCGAGGTCTGCGCGCCCTTCTCGGTGAGCGTGGAGCAGATCACCACCGGCGTCGGCCGCTCGGCCATGATCTTCTTCAGGAAGGTGATGCCGTCCATGCGCGGCATCTCGATGTCCAGCACCAGCACGTCGGGCCACTGCACCTGCATGCGCGCCATGGCCAGGATGGGGTCGGCCACCGCGCACAGCACCTCGATCTTGGGGTCGTCCTCCAGCAGGCCGGCCACCACCTGGCGCACCACCGCGGAGTCGTCCACCACCATCACCTTGATGCGTGCCATCGGGTTTTCCTTGTGCTGTGGACCTAGGTCCCTTGCGAGGTGGGCCGTACCTGGTGCGACCAGACGTCGCCGCTGGCCAGGTCGAAGATGATCTGGCGGTGGCCGTGGCCGTACAGGCTTTCGGAGACGATGGGCACGCCACGGGCGGCCAGCAGGCCGCGCGCGGCCTCGCCATTGCGCAGCCCGACCGGAATGCTGCTGGCCGGCGTGTAGCCCGGGAACATGTTGCCGCCGCCGAAGACCTTGGCCTCGCACTGCGACAGCGGCACGCCGGCCTGGGCGAGTTCGCGCACCATCAGCGCCAGGGCTTCATCGGCATAACGGCCGTCGGGTTCGTCGCCCGGCGCCGCGTTGCCGCGCGTGGGCAGCAGGAAGTGCGACATGCCACCGCGGCGTGTGGCCGCGTGCCACAGCGTGATCGACACGCACGAGCCCAGCAGCGTGCGGATGCGGAAGCCGTCGTCGGCCACGAAGTATTCGCCGGGCTGCAGGAAGACATCGATGCGGTCGTCGGGCTCGGCCATTTCGGCTCAGGCCGGTTTGCGGTAGATGGACGGTGCCACCTGTTCCAGCACATCGGTCAGGCCGGTCAGTGTTTCCGAATGCCCGACCAGGAACCAGCCGCCCGGCTTGATGGTGGCCGACACCCGCGCCGACACGCTGCGCTTGGTGTCTTCGTTGAAGTAGATCATCACGTTGCGCAGGAAGACGATGTCGAAGCGCCCCAGTTCGGGCAGCGGCACGTTGAGATTCACATGCGCGAAGCGCACGTGTTCGCGCAGCGCGCGTTCGACGAGCAGCCAGCCCGCGTAGTCGCCCGTGCCCTTGCGGCAAAAGCGCCGCAGGTAGTCCGCCGGCATGTGGCGTGCACGCTCCATCGTGTACAGCGCCCGCGCGCCCTGTTCCAGCACCTGGGTGCTGATGTCTGTGCCCAGCACTTCCCAGGGTGTGCTTTCCATGCAGTCGGCCAGCACCATGGCGATGCTGTAGGCCTCTTCGCCGCTGGAACTGGCGGCGCTCCAGACGCGGAAAGGCTGGCCGCGCGACCGCGCCGCCAGCGCCTGGGTGCGCAGGAAGTCGAAGTGCTTGGTCTCGCGGAAGAAGTAGGTCTCGTTGGTGGTCAGCAGGTCCACCGCCATCTGCACTTCGTCAGCATGCTCGCCGGAACTCAGCAGCCGGAAGTAGTCGCCGAAGCTGTCCAGCCCGTGGTGCGTCAGGCGCTTGCCCCGGCGCCCGGACACCAGAGCCTGCTTGGTGCTGGCCAGCGTGATGCCGGCGGCGTCGTAGATGAAGTCCTGGAAACGGCTGAACTCCGCCTCGCTGATGAGCCTCATGACATGGCCCGTCATGGACGGGATGGGCCGCACACCCGCAAGGACGGACGGTGCATGCGGCTCATGCCGCCAGCAATTCGGCGGCGGCCGTGGCCTGACCCAGCGCGCCGATCTCGCCCGGCGACAGCACCTGCTGCACGTCGAGCACGATCACGAACTTGCCGCTGACCTTGGCGATGCCCGAGATGAAGTCGCTGCGGATGCGGGCGCCGAAGTTGGGCGGTGGCTCGATATCTGACGCTGCTATCTCCAGCACGGCCTGCACGGCATCGACGACGATGCCCATGTGCTGCCGTTCACCGGGCGCCGGGCCGTCGATCTCGGTGATGACGATGCAGGTGCTCTTGGTGTTGGGGGTCGAGGTGCGCGCAAAGCGGGCCGACAGGTCCATCACCGGCACCACCGCGCCGCGCAGGTTGATCACGCCGCGTATGCAGGCCGGCATCATCGGCACCTCGGTCAGGCCGGCGTACCAGATGATTTCCTTGATGCACAGGATGTCGATGGAGAACATCTCGGTGCCGAGCACGAAGGTCAGGTACTGCCTGGCTTCCGTGCTCGCCCCGGCCGGTGCGGGCGCACCCGCTGCCGCCACGCCGTTGACACGTTCGTTCATGGCGTGCTCCTTCAGAACTTGGTGAACTGCGACTCGTCGACCGCCGCCGCAGTGGCCGCGGCGGGCTTGGTGGAGCCTGCCTGGCCAGACGCCCCGCCGCGTGCCGCGGCCTTCGAGGAACCCGTCTTGGCCGCGTTGACCACCTTGCGCGCGGCAATGGCCGCCGTGCTCATCGAACCGCCGTCCAGCTTGAAGAAGGACATCGTGTGCTGCAGCTGCTCGGCCTGGCTGCTCATCTCTTCCGAGGTGGCTGCCAGCTCTTCCGAGCTCGACGCGTTCTGCTGCGTCGTCTGGTTCAGCTGGCTGACGGCCGCGTTGATCTGGCCGACGCCGGAGGACTGCTCGCTCGATGCGGCGGCGATCTCCTGCACCAGGTCGGAGGTCTTGCGGATGCTGGGCACGATCTGCTCCAGCAGCTTGCCGGCGCGCTCGGCCAGCTCGACGCTGCTGCCGGCGACTTCACCGATTTCCTGCGCGGCGATCTGGCTGCGTTCGGCCAGCTTGCGCACTTCGGCGGCCACCACTGCGAAGCCCTTGCCGTGTTCACCGGCACGCGCCGCCTCGATGGCCGCGTTCAGCGCCAGCAGGTTGGTCTGCGCGGCGATGTCGTCGATGATGCTGATCTTCTTGGCGATCTGCTTCATCGCCGAAACCGTGGCGTTCACCGACTCGCCACCGTCGGCGGCGTCGGTCGCGGCCTTGCTGGCCATGCTCTCGGTGACCTTGGCGTTTTCGGTGTTCTGCGCGATCGACGAGGTCATCTGCTCGAGCGATGCACTCGTCTCCTCGACACCCGCGGCCTGCTCGCTGGCCGCCTGCGACAGCGACTGCGCGGTGGCGCTGACTTCTTCCGAGGCACTGGCCAGCGCCTGGGCGCCGCCGTTGACGTCGGCCACCACCTTCGACAGCTTGGTGATCATGTTGCGCATGGCTTGCAGCATCTGGCCGGTCTCGTCCTTCGCCGTCGAATCGATGCGCACCGTCAGGTCACCTTCTGCCAGGCGGTTGGCCGCACTGAGCGCCTCGTTCACCGGCCGCGTGATGCTGCGCGTCAGGAACCAGGCCAGCAGCGAACCGAATGCGATGGCCACCGCGGCCAGCCCGAGCATCAGTTGCAGTGCCGAGGCGTAGGCCGCCTTCGCGGCCTGGGTGTCGGCCTGGGTGTCGGCTTCCTGGAGCGCGATGTTCTCGTCGATCAGGTCCTGCCAGTGCTGCGTGGCGGGCGCCGCCTGCGACATCAGGAACTTGGTGGCTGCCTCGTTCTTGCTCGCCAATGCCAACTCGATCACCTTGTCGTTCAGCGGCCGGGACTCTGCGGCGGCGGCCATGATGCGTGCCCGGATGGCCTTGCCCTTGTCGCTGGCCTCGGTCTTGTTGAGCGCCTCCCAGGCCAGGTTGTACTTCGCGCGGGTGGCATCCAGCTTCTGCTTCTCGGCCGCCATCGCACCGGCTTCGGGCAGCAAGATGATGGTGCGGGTGATGCGGGAGACGATGTGGATCGCCTTCTCCATCTCGGAGTTCAGCTTCACCTTGACCATGTTGTCGTTGACGATGTCGTCGAGCCGCTCCTGCACGGTGGACATGCCGTTGATGCCGGTAAAGGCCAGCACGGCCATCAGGGCCAGCACGATGGCGAACCCCAGCGTGAGACGGACGCCTATCTTCATATTCGAGAACATGGTTGACAAATTCCTGGTGACTTGAAAGTGAGAGGCCTCAGGCGGGAACGGGCTCGGACCGTTTCGCCGGGACGTGGTGGATGGCCTGGCGCACGAGCGCCGGTACGTCCAGGATCAGCGCGACATCGCCGCTGCCGAGAATGGTGGAGCCGCTGATGCACTTGACCTGGTTGAACATGGTCCCCAGCGGCTTGATGACGGTCTGGAATTCGCCGAGCAGGGTGTCGACCACCAGCCCGGCCTTCTGCTCGGCGTGCTTGAGCACGACGATGTTTTCGCCCCGCGTGGGGCTCCCGGCAATCGAGAACAGCGCGCGCAGCCGGACAAAGGGCAGCACCTCGCCGCGCAGGTTGGTGTAGTCGTGCCCGGGTTCGGCCGAGTACGCGACGCATTCCTCGATCATGTCCAGCGGGATGGCGAACACCGACTTGCCGACACCGACCAGGAAGCCGTCGATGATGGCCAGCGTCAGCGGCAGCCGCACGGTGACCGTGGTGCCGACCCCGGCTTCGCTGCTCAGTTCCACGGTGCCGCGCAGCGCAGTGATGTTGCGCTTGACGACATCGAGCCCGACGCCGCGGCCCGAGAGGTTGGTGACGGCCTCGGCAGTCGAGAAGCCGGGTTCGAAGATCAGCGCATAGACCTCGCTGTCGCTCAGGTGCTGGCCGGCTTCGACAAGTCCGCGCTCCAGGGCCTTGGCCAGGATGCGCTCGCGCTGCAGGCCGCCGCCGTCGTCCTGCACGGTGATGACGATGCTGCCCGAATCGTGGAAGGCGTTGAGCTTCAGCGTGCCCTGCGCCGGCTTGCCGCGCGCGGCGCGCAGTTCGGCCGCTTCGATGCCGTGGTCCATCGCGTTGCGCACCAGGTGCATCAGGGGGTCGCCGATCTTCTCGACCACGGTCTTGTCGAGTTCGGTGTCCTCGCCGGCGATGACCAGGGCGATGTCCTTGCCGATGTCGCGTGAGACGTCGTGCACCACACGCTGGAAACGGCCGAAGGTGGCGCCGATCTTCACCATGCGCAGCTGCAGCGCGCTGTCGCGCACTTCCTCGACCAGCATCGACAGCTTCGAGGTGCTTTCCTGCAGCTCGCCGATCTGCGCGCGGCGCGCGATCAGGTTGACGTTGGCGCCGGCGATGATCAGTTCGCCCACCAGGTTGATGAGCTGGTCGAGCTTGTCGGCGTCGACGCGGATCGAGCGGCTTTCCTGCGCGCCCAGCTCCTTGACCTGCTTCTGCTTGACGAGGGCGGCTTCCACGACTTCGGCGTGCACGCTGCCCTGCTCGACGAGCAGGGTGCCCAGCGGCTGCAGCCCGGCCGACTGCTGGGCCGAGAGTGCGGTGGCCAGTTCGCTGGCCGTGAGCGTGCCGCAGTGCACCAGCATTTCGCCCAGGCGTTGCGGCTCACCGTGCTGCTCGATCAGCTGGAGGTAGGCCGCGACGCGGCTGTGCGGCGGCAGGATGTGCAGCTGGCAGTCGTCGCGCACGAACTCGAACACGCTTTCGATGGTGGGCTTGTCGGCGTCGGTCTCGAGTGCGATCTCGAAGCCCAGGAAGCAGCGCTCGGGGTCCATCGCGTTGGCCTCCGGCAGGGTGTCGGTGACCGTCTCGATGCCCGTGATGCGGCCGAGCGTGCACAGGTAGCGGATGAAGTTCAGCGGGTCCATGCCGTTGCGCAGCACGTCGGCGCCGAAACGCAGCGACAGGTGCCAGGCATCCGTCGTCGCACTGCTGCCGTACCCGGCCGCAGCGGGTGCGGTGGCCGGGCCTGGCAGGGCCGCCAGTGCTGCGGGGCTGGCCGTGGCCGGCGGCTCGAGGTGTGCACGCAGTTGCGCCAAGAGGGGCTGGCCCTTGAGCGTCAGTTCGGCGTCGGCTTCGGTCTGGCCCGCGGCGACGTCGGCCACCAACGCCGAGATGTGGTCGCGGCAGCACAGCAGCAGCGCCACCAGCGGCTCGTCGATCGTCAGGCTGCCGTCGCGCACCCGGTCGAGCACGCTCTCCACCACGTGGGTGAAGGCGACGACGTGGTTCAGGCTGAAGAGGCCCGCCGAACCCTTGATGGTGTGTGCCGCGCGGAAGATGGCGTTGATCAGCTCGCCTCTCTCGCTGCTCTGCTGCACCGCGAGCAGGGCGCTCTCCATGTCCTCGAGAAGTTCGCGGCTCTCGGAGATGAAGGTCTGCAGTGCCTGGTCGAGGTCCATGTCAAGGTCTTGCCGTGGAAGCGCCGGGGGCGCGGGGCATCAGGGCATCGCCGAAGAAATCGGTGACGTTCAGCAGGTCGAGCACTTCGCACACCGCAGCGCTGGGTGCCACCAGCTGCAGGCTGCGCTGTGCAGCGCGCGCCGTGCGGTAGGCCACCATCAGCAGCTGCAGGCCGGCGGTGTCGAATTCGGTGACGCCCGACAGGTCGATCTGCGTCGGCGCCGGGTCGGCGAACAGCAGGGGCTGCAGTTCGGCGGCGCGGAAGATCGTCAGTTCACCTTCGATGCGCAGTGGCGCGGGTTCGTTCTTCTTCTTGCTTCTGCTGCCCATGGGGTGCTCCGTTGTTCCGTGTCAGTCGTTGAAGACGGTGACGCGGTTCATGGCAGGCAGAGCTTCTGCACGGCGCCTATCAGGTGCTCGGGCTGGAACGGTTTGACAACCCAGGCGCGCGCACCTGCTGCCTGGCCTTCACGCTTCTTCTCCTCTGCGGACTCGGTGGTCAGCATGATGATGGGCGTGAACTTGTAGGGGGCCATCTGCTTGACGGCCTTGAGGAAGGCGATGCCATCCATGTTGGGCATGTTGACGTCGCTGATGATGAGATGGACCTTCTGACCGGTCAGCTTGGCGAGGGCGTCCTTGCCGTCGCGGCCTTCGATCACTTCGTAGCCGGCGCCCTTCAGCGCGATGCCGACGACCAGCCGCATCGAGGCGGAGTCGTCGACGATCATGATGGTCTTGGCCATGGGGTCCCGGGCTAGAAGAACGTGATTTCGGTTTCTGTGCTGCGTGCCACCCGGCCGCCGTCATGGATGACGTGCTGGTCGATGGTCACGTAGGTCTTCTTCAGTTCGGCCAGGAAGGCCGCTGCGTCCAGGGGCCGCAGCGCACCGTCTTGTGCGTGCTGCTCGGCGTTGCCCTGGAACTGGGCGGGCAGGCCGCCGATGTTGTCGCGCACGTGGGCCATGATCTGGCTCACGCGGTCCTGGAACTGCAGCTGCACGAGTGCGGCGCCGACTTCCGACTTCAGACCGATGCTCTCGTCCTTGAGCAGCGTGCTCGAACGCAGCAGGGCGTCGGTGATGGCGCGGAAGTCGCTCAGCACGCGGCCGATGGCGGCCTCGGCCTGGCTCATCGAGCCGTCTTCGACCTGCACCGAGGCCCGTACCGCGTTGCGCGTTTCGACGATGGCCTGGCTGATGATGTCGGCCTTGGCGGCGATGCGCCGGCCGGTGTCGCCCGACTGCGTCGACAGCAGGCGGAATTCCTTGGCCACCACCGCGAAGCCGCGCCCGGCTTCGCCGCTGCGTGCGGCCTCGATGGCGGCGTTCAGCGCCAGCAGGTTGGTCTGCTGGGCGATCTTGGCCACGTCGGCGGCCATCTCGTGCAGTTCGGCGATGAAGCGGTCCAGCCCCTGCACCTTTTCCAGCATGGTCACCATGCCTTGCATGGCCGACCGCTGCGACTCGATGACGGCGGCGAGTTCACGTTCGCTGCGCCCGAAGACGGCCACCAGGCCGGACTCGGTGTCCTCGGTGTCCTGGGTTTCGGCAGCAGCGGCCTGCACCGTGATGTCGATGCGGTCGGTGATGCCCGAAAAGCGCTCGGTGAGCGCGGTGATCGCGCTTTCCATCTGGCTGCGCGAGGCCTCGATCTGTTCGCTCCAGATGGGTGCCACCTGGGCCGCGAAAGCCTGCTGACCGGCGAGGTAGCCGTCGATGGCCGCGTGCAGCGCGTGGTGCTGCTGCCGCAGGTGCCTGCCGACGGCCAGGCCGGCGATGGGCAAGGCGGCTGCGGCCACCAGGCTGGCACCCTGCCAGCCGCCGAGAAGCAGCAGGGCCAGACCGGCGGCAAGACCGAGCGCGGCGGGCAGCCAGAGTTGGGGGGAAGGGCGCTGCACGGCGTTCATCGGTGGGGCCAGGGCGGGGCGGGTCAAACGTGCTTGACGCCCAGGTTGCGCTGGGGGCGAGATCGCTGCGGTAGCCAGAGGACTTGGGGCGGTGAACCGTCTTCTGCAGTGCGATGCATGGACTTCGACCGTGACGACGGCGCAGTGAAGTTCTATCGCGCGCCGGCAATTGATCTGGCGCAAGCGGACTTCGGGCTCGGTTTCGCAGCGCACAGACGCGGCATCTGCGGAAACTGCGGCAGCGGCAGAAGGCGCGGCCCTGCCTTGCGCGCGCCGCTGGGCGCGCTGCCGTCGGATCAGGGCCCCGGAAGGCTCAGCGCACGCGCATGCCCGGCTGGGCGCCGGGGAAGGGCTCGAGCACGAACACGCCCGGCTGGGCCTTCTCGTCGGCGTGGCTGGCCGCCAGCACCATGCCTTCGCTGAGGCCGAACTTCATCTTGCGCGGCGCCAGGTTGGCCACCATCACCGTCAGCTTGCCGGTGAGCTGCTCGGGCGCGTAGTTCATCGCGATGCCGCTGAAGACATGGCGCAGCACTGGACGCCCCTGCGGGTCGGTGCCTTCGCCGACGTCCAGCGTCAGGCGCAGCAGCTTGGTGCTGCCCTCCACGGCTTCGGCCTTGACGATCTTCGCGATGCGCAGGTCGAGCTTGCTGAAGTCGGCAATGCCGATCTCGGGCGCGATGGCCTCGCCGCCCGGCGGCGGGGCGGGTGGTGCAGGTGGCGGCTCGAACAGGGCTTCGAGCTGCTTGGGGTCGGCCCGCTGCATCAGGTGCTTGTATTCGCCGATGGCGTGGTGGCCGAGCGAACGCTGCGCGTCGGCCCATTGCATGGCCGGCACCTGCAGGAAGGCCTCGACCTGCGCGGCCAGCGCCGGCAGCACGGGCTTGAGGTAGATGGTGAGGATACGGAAGGCCTCGATGCAGACACTGCACACGTCGTGCAGCGCCGCTTCCATGCCTTCGGCCTTGGCCAGCTCCCAGGGCTTGTGCTGGTCGACGTAGGCGTTCACGCGGTCGGCCAGCAGCATCACTTCGCGCAGCGCCTTGCCGAACTCGCGTTCGTCGAGGAAGCTGCAGACGGTGGCGCTGTGGGCCCGCAGGCCGTCGAGCAGCACGCGACCCTCGACGCCCACATCGGCGCTGAGCCTGTCGCCGAAACGCTTGTGCAGGAAGCCCGCGGCGCGGCTGGCGATGTTGATGTACTTGCCCACCAGGTCGCTGTTGACGCGGGCGATGAAGTCCTCGGGGTTGAAGTCCAGGTCTTCCACACGGGCGTTCAGCTTGGCCGCGATGTAGTAGCGCAGCCATTCCGGGTTGAGGCCGAGCTCCAGGTACTTCAGCGGGCTGATGCCGGTGCCGCGGCTCTTGCTCATCTTTTCGCCACTGACCGTGAGGTGGCCGTGCACGTAGATGTGGTCGGGCGTCTTGCGGCCGCTGAACTTCAGCATCGCCGGCCAGAACAGGGTGTGGAAGGTGACGATGTCCTTGCCGATGAAGTGCACCTGCTCGACCTGCGGATCGGCCAGGTAGGCGTCCATGTCGAGCCCGAGCCGGCCGAACAGGTTCTTCAGCGAAGCCAGGTAGCCCACCGGTGCGTCGAGCCAGACGTAGAAGTACTTGCCCGGCGCATCGGGGATCTCGATGCCGAAGTAGGGGGCGTCGCGGCTGATGTCCCAGTCGCCCAGGCCGACCTTGCCTTCGCCGTTTTCGTCGGGGCTGCGCTTGAACCATTCGCGCACCTTGTTCGCCACCTCGGGCTGCAGGCGGCCGTCCTGGGTCCAGCTTTCGAGAAACGTCACGCAGCGCGGGTCGGACAGCTTGAAGAAGAAGTGTTCGGAACTGCGCAAGATCGGCGTGGCGCCGGTCAGGGCCGAGACCGGGTTCTTCAGGTCGGTGGGCGCGTAGACGGCACCGCAGACCTCGCAGTTGTCGCCATGCTGGTCTTTCGCGCCGCAGTTCGGGCATTCACCCTTGATGAAGCGGTCGGGCAGGAACATGCCCTTCTGCGGGTCGTAGAACTGCTCGACCTCGCGCACGTCGATCAGCTCGTTGCGGCGCAGCGCCCGGTAGATGTCGCGGGCGAGTTCGTGGTTCTCGGGCGCGTCGGTGCTGTGCCAGTTGTCGAAGTGGATGTGGAAGCCGTCGAGGTAGGGTTTGCGGCCGGCGGCGATGTCGGCGACGAAAGCCTGCGGCGTCGTACCGGCCTTGTCGGCGGCGATCATGACCGCGGCGCCGTGCACGTCGTCGGCGCAGACGAAGTGCACCTCGTGGCCCAGCATGCGCTGCAGCCGCACCCAGGTGTCCGCCTGGATGTACTCCATGATGTGGCCGACGTGGAAGGGGCCGTTGGCGTAGGGCAGGGCGGTGGTGACGAAGAGCTTGCGGGTCATGCCGCGATTCTAGGTTTGCGCGGCAGGGGCCCCGGGCGGCTCCATACGCGCCCGTCAAGCACCGGCGCGGCGTGCCCGAAGTGCGGCGGACGGACTGACCCCGCCAGCGTCCCGGCCGCGGGGCAGCGGCTAGACTTGCGGCCCTGCCGTCCCCGGAAGCCCCGCTGCCATGTCCACCCCCGTCACCGAAAGTGCGCTGCTCGACGCGCTGAAGACTGTCACCGACCCCAACACCGGCAAGGATTTCGTCAGCACCAAGGCGCTGAAGAACCTGCGCATCGAGACCGCCGACGTGGCCTTCCAGGTCGAGCTGGGCTACCCCGGCAAGAGCCAGCATCCGGCGCTGCGCAAGGCGCTGATCGCCGCGGCGCGCGGCGTCAAGGGCGTCGAGAACGTCAGCGTCGAGATCACGACGCGCATCGTCAGCCACGCCGTGCAACGCGGCGTGCAGCTGCTGCCGCGGGTGAAAAACGTCATCGCCGTAGCCTCGGGCAAGGGCGGCGTGGGCAAGAGCACCACCACCGTGAACCTGGCGCTCGCGCTGGCCGCCGAAGGCGCCAGCGTGGGCATCCTCGACGCCGACATCTACGGCCCCAGCCAGCCCATGATGATGGGCATCAGCGGCCGCCCGGAAAGCGCCGACGGCAAGAGCATCGAGCCGATGGAAAACTACGGCGTGCAGGTCATGAGCATCGGCTTCCTGATCGAACCCGACCAGGCCATGATCTGGCGCGGCCCGATGGCCACACAGGCGCTCGACCAGCTGCTGCACCAGACGCAGTGGCGCGACCTGGACTACCTGCTCATCGACATGCCACCGGGCACCGGCGACATCGCGCTCACGCTCAGCCAGCGTGTGCCGCTGACCGGCGCCATCATCGTCACCACGCCGCAGGACATCGCGCTGCTCGACGCCAAGAAGGGCCTGAAGATGTTCGAGAAGGTGGGCGTGCCCATCCTGGGCATCGTCGAGAACATGGCCATCTACTGCTGCCCGAACTGCGGCCACACCGAGCACATCTTCGGCGCCGACGGCGGCAAGCGCATGGCGTCGGAGTACGGCGTCGACTACCTCGGCGGCCTGCCGCTGACGATGGCCATCCGCGAGCAGGCCGACGCCGGCCGGCCCACGGTGGTGGCCGACCCCGAGGGCGAGGTGGCGGGCCTGTACAAGGCCGTGGCGCGCCAGGTGGCGGTGAAGATCGCCGCCAAGGCCAAGGACTTCTCGGCCAAGTTCCCGACCATCACGGTGTCCAAGGGCACCTGAGCCCGGGCCAGCGCCCTGCCGTGACGGCCGCCTTCGGGCGGCCGTCCTGTTTTCCGGCGTCCAGGCGCTGCCCGATCGATAGGCAATGGCAATCGACCGGATTCCATCAATCAATCCCGCAAATGCTGCGCCGCACCCAAAATTCACTTCGTCAACAGCTTTTTCCTCCTCCTCTTCAACCCCTACGGAGTTTGTCCATGTCCCTGATCAACACCCAAGTCCAGCCCTTCAAGACGCAGGCCTTCCACAACGGCAAGTTCATCGAAGTCACCGAGCAGAGCCTGAAGGGCCACTGGTCGGTGCTGATCTTCATGCCCGCCGCTTTCACCTTCAACTGCCCGACCGAGATCGAGGACGCGGCCGACAACTACGCCGAGTTCCAGAAGCTGGAGACGCAGGTCTACATCGTCACCACCGACACGCACTTCTCGCACAAGGTGTGGCACGAGACCAGCCCGGCCGTCGGCAAGGCCAAGTTCCCGCTGGTGGGCGACCCCACCCACACGCTGACCAACGCCTTCGGCGTGCACATCCCCGAAGAAGGCCTGGCGCTGCGCGGCACCTTCGTCGTCAACCCCGACGGCATCATCAAGACGATGGAAGTGCACTCGAACGAGATCGCGCGTGACGTCAAGGAAACGCTGCGCAAGCTGAAGGCCGCCCAGTACACCGCCGCCCACCCGGGCCAGGTGTGCCCGGCCAAGTGGAACGAAGGCGCCAAGACGCTGACCCCGTCGCTGGACCTCGTCGGCAAAATTTAAGGCCCACCCCCTGAGCGCCTTCGGCGCTCCCCCTCAAGGGGGCGCCGCCAGCGGCCCGGCAGAGCCGGTTCCGCGGCGGCCGCTTGACTTCACCTTCTCCCCAGGTCACCACCATGCTCGACAGCACCATCCAGGCCCAGCTCAAGGCCTACCTCGAACGCCTGCAGCAGCCCATCGAACTCGTCGCCAGCCTCGACGACCGCCCGGCCTCGGTCGAGATGCGTGAGCTGCTGACCGAGATCGCGGCGCTGAACGACAAGGTCAGCGTGCGTTTCGATGGCACTGATGCGCGCCGCCCGTCCTTCAACGTCAGCCGTGTCGGCGCCGACATGGGGCTGCGCTTCGCCGCCATTCCGATGGGCCACGAGTTCACCTCGCTGGTGCTGGCGCTGCTGCAGGCTGGCGGCCACCCGCCCAAGGTCGAGGCCGAGGTCATCGAACAGATCAAGGCGCTGGAAGGCGACTTCGTCTTCGAGACCTACATGAGCCTGACCTGCCACAACTGCCCCGACGTCGTCCAGGCGCTGAACCTGATGGCAGTGCTGAACCCGCGCATCAAGCACGTGGCCATCGACGGCGGCCTGTTCCAGGGCGAGGTCGAAGCGCGCCAGATCATGGCCGTGCCTTCGGTGTTCCTGAACGGGCAGTTCTTCGGCAACGGCCGCATGGAGGTTGCCGATATCCTGAAGAAGGTGGACACCGGCAGTGCCGCGCGTGACGCCGCCAAGCTGGGCGCCAAGGAGCTGTTCGACGTGCTCATCGTCGGCGGCGGCCCCGCCGGCGCGGCCGCGGCCGTCTACGCGGCGCGCAAGGGCATCAAGACCGGCATCGTGGCCGAACGTTTCGGCGGCCAGACGCTCGACACCCTGGGTATCGAGAACTACATCTCGGTGCTGGAAACGCAGGGCCCGAAGTTCGCCGCGGCGATGGAAGCGCATGCCCGCGCCTACGACGTCGACATCATGAACGGCCAGCGCGTTGCCGCACTTGCGCCCGCGGCCCAACCCGGCGGCGCGATCAGCGTCACGCTGGAGAACGGCGCCGTGCTGCAGGGCCGCAGCGTCATCCTGTCCACCGGCGCGCGCTGGAAGAACGTCAACGTGCCCGGTGAAGCCGAGTACCGCAACAAGGGCGTGGCCTACTGCCCGCATTGCGACGGCCCGCTGTTCAAGGGCAAGAGCGTGGCCGTGATCGGTGGCGGCAACTCGGGCGTCGAAGCCGCCATCGACCTGGCTGGCGTGGTGCAGCATGTGACGGTGGTCGAATTCGCCGAAACGCTGAAGGCCGACGCCGTGCTCGTCAACAAGCTCAAGAGCCTGCCCAACGTCGCGATCCACACCCACGCGATGACCACCGAGATCACCGGCGACGGACACAAGGTGAACGGCCTGGTGTTCAAGGACCGCGCGAGCGGCGAGGTGACGCGTCTGGAACTGGCTGGCGTCTTCGTGCAGATCGGCCTCGTGCCCAACACGGAGTTCCTGAAGGGCACGGTCGAGCTCAGCAAGTACGGCGAGATCATCGTCGACGCCAAGGGTGCGACCAGCCTGCCCGGTGTGTTCGCCGCAGGGGATGCCACGACGGTGCCGTTCAAGCAGATCATCATTGCCGCCGGTGACGGCGCGAAGGCGGCGCTGTCGGCCTTCGACCACCTGATCCGCACGCCGGTCACGGCGGCCTGAAGCCCGGCCCGCGCCGACCGCGGGCGCGGCGCGGGTAAGGGTCAACCGCAGCCGCGCCGCAGCGGGGCTGCATTACCCTCGTCGGCGTGAGCCGAACCGTGATTCCCATCGTGTCCACGCCGGCGCTGCCGCAACCGGCAGGCGCAACGGCCGAGGCGCTGCGCCAGCGCAAACGCCGTGCGCCCAAGGGCCGTCAGGTCGACCCCGCCGTGCTGGCCGAGTTGCAAGACTGGCTCGGCGCCGAGGCACCACGGCGCGACCGCCTCATCGAGGCGCTGCACGTCATCAACGACCGCGTGGGCGCCTTGCCGGCGCCGCATCTCGTGGCCCTTGCGCACTGGATGCGGCTGGCGATGGCCGAGGTCTACGAGGTGGCGAGCTTCTACCACCACTTCGAAGTTCTGAAGGAAGACGCCGACGGTCGGCTGCAGTCCGTTCCGGCACTGACCGTGCGTGTCTGCGGCGGTCTACCCTGCGAAATGGCCGGTGCGCGTGGGCTGTTGGCGCAGCTGCCTGACTTGCTGGGGCCCGACGTGCGCGTGATCGCGGCGCCTTGTGTGGGCCGCTGCGATGCCGCGCCGGTGGCCGTCGTGCACCAGCACCCGGTGGAAGCCGCGACGGCGGCCCGCGTGCAGTTCGCGGTGCAGGCCGGCGACCGCGCATGCGGGCTGCCAGCGCACACCGGCCTGGCCGCCTACCGCGCGCAGGGCGGCTACACGCTGTGGCGGGACTGCGTGGCCGGCCGGCGCAGCGCCGACAGCGTGATTGCCGAACTCGAAGATGCCGGCCTGCGTGGCCTGGGCGGCGCGGGTTTCCCGGCCGGCCGCAAGTGGCGAGCGGTGCGCGCACAGCCTGCGCCGCGGCTGCTGGCGGTGAACATCGACGAAGGCGAGCCCGGTACCTTCAAGGACCGGCACTTCCTCGAGACCGACCCGCACCGTGTCATCGAAGGCCTGCTCGTCGCCTGCTGGGCCGTCGGCATCGATGCCGCCTACCTTTACTTGCGCGACGAGTACGCGGGCTGCCGCGCGATGCTGCAAGCCGAACTGGCGCTGCTGCAGACCGCTGTTGACCTGCCGCCGCTGCCGCGCATCGAACTGCGCCGCGGCGCCGGTGCCTACATCTGCGGCGAAGAGTCGGCCATGATCGAGTCGATCGAGGGCAAGCGTGGCCTGCCACGCCTGCGCCCGCCCTATGTCGCCGAACTGGGCCTGTTCGGCCGGCCGACGCTGGTGCACAACCTCGAAACGCTGCACTGGGTGCGCGACATCGTCGAAGAGGGTGCCGCCGCCTACGCGGCGCACGGGCGGCATGGCCGCAGCGGCGTGCGCAGCTTCTCGGTCAGCGGGCGCGTCAGGCAGCCGGGGCTGAAGCGTGCGCCGGCGGGCATCACGCTGCGCGAACTGGTCGACGAATTCTGCGGCGGCATGGCGCAAGGCCACACGCTCTACGGCTTCCTGCCGGGTGGCGCTTCGGGCGGCATTCTGCCGGCGAGCCTGGCCGACGTGCCGCTGGACTTCGACACGCTGCAGCCACACGGTGCCTTCATCGGTTCGGCGGCGGTCATCGTGCTGTCGCAGCACGACCGCGCGGTGGACGCCGCGCGCAATGTGATGCGCTTTTTCGTGCACGAAAGCTGCGGTCAGTGCACACCCTGCCGCGCCGGCACCGCCAAGGCCAGCGCGCTGATGGCCGCGCCGCGCTGGGACGCACCGCTGCTGGCGGAGCTTTCGCAGGTGATGCGCGACGCGTCGATCTGCGGCCTGGGCCAGGCCGCGCCGAACGCCTTCGACAGCGTGCTGCGCCACTTCGCGCACGAGGTGGCGGCCGGGGAGGGCGCATGAAGGCGCGCGAGCGCGGTGCCGTCGCCGGCGATGCGGTGGACTTCGTGCTCGACGGTCAGCCCGTCAGCGGCAGGGCCGGCGAGAGCATCCTGCAGGTCGCGCAGCGCCACGGTGTCGAGATCCCGCATCTGTGCTGGAGTGACAACCTCGCTGCGGCCGGCAACTGCCGCGCCTGCATGGTGGAAGTGCAGGGTGAACGGGTGCTGGCCGCCAGCTGTTGCCGCCAGCCCAGCGCGGGCCTGCAGGTGCAGACCGCCAGCCCGCGTGCGCGCGCGGCGCAGAAGCTGGTGCTGGAACTGCTGCAGTGCGACCTGCCGCCCCCAGGCGCAGCGGCGCTGACGCTGCGCCACGAGGTGCACGACTGGGCCGCGAAGCTGGGCGTGGGAGCGTCGCGCTTCCCGGCACGCGCCAGCGTGCGCGCCGACCTGTCGCACCCCGCCATCGCGGTGAACATGGACGCCTGCATCCAGTGCACGCGCTGCCTGCGCGCCTGCCGCGGCGAGCAGGCCAACGACGTCATCGGCCTGGCCGGCCGCGGTGAACACGCGCAGATCGTCTTCGACCTCGGTGATGCGCTGGCGAACAGCACCTGCGTGGCCTGCGGTGAATGTGTGCAGGCCTGCCCGACGGGCGCCTTGTCGCCCGCGCTGCAGGTGCCGCTGACCTCGCCCGACAAACAGGTGAACAGCCTGTGCCCGTATTGCGGCGTGGGCTGCCAGGTGACCTACCACGTCAAGGACGATGCGATCGTCTTCGTCGAGGGCCGCGACGGCCCGGCCAACCACGGCCGGCTGTGCGTGAAGGGCCGCTACGGTTTCGACTACGCGCGCCACCCGCAGCGCCTGACGGTGCCGCTGATCCGCCGCGCCGATGTGCCGAAAGACCCGCTGGGGGCCACCGACCCCGCAGCCGCGCGCCACTACTTCCGCGAAGCCAGCTGGGAGGAGGCGCTGGCGCTGGCCGGCGGCACGCTGCGCCGCCTGCGCGACACCCATGGCGCACGTGCGCTGGCCGGCTTCGGTTCTGCCAAGGGCAGCAACGAAGAGGCTTACCTCTTCCAGAAACTGGTGCGGCTGGGTTTCGGCAGCAACAACGTTGACCACTGCACGCGCCTGTGCCATGCATCCAGCGTGGCCGCGCTGCTCGAAGGCATCGGTTCCGGCGCGGTGAGCAACCCGGTGCAGGACGTGGCGCTGGCCGAGGTCGTCATCGTCATCGGCGCCAACCCGGTGGTGAACCACCCGGTGGCGGCGAGCTGGATCAAGAACGCGCAGCGACGTGGCACGCAGCTCGTCGTCATCGACCCGCGGCGCGGCGAGCTGGCGCGCCACGCCCAGCACGCCCTGCACTTCAGGCCGGGCAGCGACGTGGCGCTGCTGAATTCGATGATGCATGTCATCGTCACCGAAGGCCTGGTCGATGCCGCCTTCATCGCCGGCCGCACCACGGGCTACGAGGCGCTGGCCGACAACGTGCGTGCGTACAGCCCCGAGCGCATGGCCGAGCACACGGGCATCGACCCGGACACCCTGCGCACGGTGGCGCGGCTCTACGCCACGAGCCGCGCGTCGATGATCCTGTGGGGCATGGGCGTCAGCCAGCACGTGCACGGCACCGACAACGCCCGCTGCCTGATCGCGCTGGCGCTGATGACGGGGCAGATCGGCCGCCCCGGTACCGGGCTGCACCCCTTGCGTGGCCAGAACAACGTGCAGGGCGCGTCGGACGCCGGGCTGATCCCGATGATGTACCCCGACTACCAGCATGTCGACGACCCGGTCGTGCGCGCGCGCATGGCCGTTGCCTGGGGTGTGGCGCCGGAAGCCCTGTCGCTCGACGCCGGTCTGACCGTGGTTGAAGTCATGCGCGCCATCAAGGCTGGCGTGGTGCGCGGCATGCTGGTGATGGGCGAGAACCCGGCGATGAGCGACCCTGATGTGGGCCATGCGCGCGAATCGCTGGCGGCGCTGGACATGCTGGTGGTGCAGGACATCTTCCTGACCGAGACCGCGGCGCTGGCCGACGTGGTGCTGCCGGCCAGTGCCTTCGCCGAGAAGACCGGCAGCTTCACCAACACCGACCGCACGGTGCAGCTGGGCCGCCGCGCGCTGGCGCTGCCGGGCCAGGCGCGGCAGGACCTGTGGATATTGACGGCGCTGGCGCAGCAACTGGGCCTGGACTGGTCGCACTACGCCGCCACGCCAGCCGACTGCGACGCGGCTGCGGCCGCGGTCTTCATGGAAATGCGCCACGTGATGCACAGCATCGCCGGCATCACCTGGTCGCGGCTGCAGCGCGAAGGGGCCGTGACCTATCCCTGCGAACACGAGCAGGACCCGGGTGAGCGTGTTGTCTTCACCGACCACTTCCCGACCGCCGACGGCCGCGCGCGCTTCGTTCCTGCCGACGTGCTGCCGCCCGACGAGCGGCCGGACGCTGACTACCCCTTCGTGCTGATCACCGGCCGCCAGCTCGAGCACTGGCACACCGGCAGCATGACGCGCCGCGCGGGGGTGCTGGACGCGCTGGAACCCGATCCGGTGGCCTTGGTGCACCCGCTGGACCTGCAGCGCCTGGGCATCGAGCCGGGTGAGACGCTGACACTGGTCTCGCGCCGCGGCGAGGTGACCCTCTACGCCCGCGCCGACGAAGGCACGCCTGTGGGCAGCGTGTTCGTGGCCTTCTGCTGGTTCGAAGCGGCCATCAACAGGCTCACGAATCCGGCGCTGGACCCGGTGGCCAAGATCCCCGAGTTCAAGTACTGCGCAGTGCGCGTGTCTGCGGGTGGTCTGGCACCGCAGGCTGGCAGCTTTGGCTCTGGCAATGAGCGGCGTTCGCGGGCCATTGCTGCCTGACGGCTCGGGACTTGGCCGCTCTGGGCCGGTCAGGCGGCTTGCGGCTCGTTGCGGACGTTTGCGTCCGGCCGCTTTCGGCGTTCGACGCTTCTCGCGCGTCGCGCCAGGCGGCACCCGGCGGCGTCGCCGACTGTGGCGGTCGGCGCTGCGCGCCGACTCCCCTGCGCTGCTCGCCTGGAGGGGGTGCCGCATAACTCACTTCGTTCGCTGCGCTCACTGCGTTCAAACAGGATGCGGCAAGTCAGTTCACGAAGCGCGCTGCGCGCGCCCCCCTCCCGGCAGCGCTGCTCGGCGCCCCACACCGCGCCCCCCCCCGGCACCGCCAGCCGCGCAAGCACCAGCGGTGGCGGTCGCC
>CAMTUD010000017.1:0-19884 GCA_947084805.1 uncultured beta proteobacterium
CGAGGCGGTCGCCGTGGCCGCCCTGGGCGCGCTGCAGACGCTGGCCTTCGTGCACACCGCCGCCTGGCCGCTGCCGCTGGTGGCGCTGGCGCTGCTGGTGTGGCGTCTGAACGCCGCCGGCCCACGCCGCGCCGCGGGGCTGGGCTGGTGTTACGGCACGGCCTGGCTGTGCGCGGGCACGTGGTGGTTGTTCATCAGCATGCACACCTACGGCGGCCTGCCGGCGCCGCTGGCGGCTGCGGCCGTGTTCGCGCTGGCCGCGGCGCTGTCGCTCTACCTGGCGGCGGCCTGCGCGGCCTATGCACGTTGGCGGCGCGGCAGCGGCTTCGACGTGCTGTTCTTCGCCGCGCTGTGGCTGCTGGTCGAGCTGGCGCGCGGCGTGATCTTCACCGGCTTTCCGTGGGTCGCGTCGGGCTACGCGCTGGTCGACTCGCCGGCGGCCGTGCTGGCGCCCTGGATCGGCGTCTACGGCATGGGCGCCGTGATGGCCGCGCTGGCCGCCGCGCTGGCCTCGGTGGCCTCGGCTTTGCAGGCCCGGCGCACGCCCATGCCCTGGCCGGCCCTGGCCGCGCCCTTGTTGCTGATCACGCTGGCCTGGGGGGCGCCCCGAAACTTCACGCGGGCGGCGGGGGACCTCGGCGTGGCGCTGTTGCAGACCAACGTGCCGCAGGACGAGAAGTTCGCCGCCGAACGCATGCCGCAGACCTTGGCCTGGGTGGCGCGTGAACTGCTGGCGGCGCCGGCCGAACTGGTGGTGGCGCCGGAAACCGCCGTGCCGCTGCTGCCCGAGCAGCTCGACGAGCTGGCCCCCGGGTACTGGGCTTCGCTGCAGGCGGCCTTCAAGCAGCCCGGGCGGGCGGCCCTGGTGGGTGTGCCGCTGGGCGACTACGAACGTGGCTACACGAACTCGGTGGTCGGCTTCAGCGCCGGGCTGCCTTACCGCTACGACAAGACGCACCTGGTGCCCTTCGGCGAGTTCATCCCGACGGGCTTTCGCTGGTTCACGCGCATGATGAACATCCCGCTGGGCGACTTCGCCCGTGGTGTCGCCAACCCGCCTTCGTTTGCCGTCGGCGCGCAACGCGTGGCGCCCAACATCTGCTACGAAGACCTCTTCGGCGAGGAACTGGCGCGGCGTTTCGTCGACCCGGCGCTGGCGCCGACGGTGTTCGCCAACGTCAGCAACCTGGGCTGGTTCGGAGACACCGTGGCGCTGCCGCAGCACCTGAACATCTCGCGCCTGCGCACGCTGGAGTTCCAGCGCCCGATGCTGCGTGCCACCAACACCGGGGCCACCGCGGCCATCGACCACCGCGGCGTGGTGCTGGCGCAGCTGCAGCCCTACACCGTGGGCGTGCTGACGGCGCGGGTGGAAGGGCGCCAGGGCAGCACGCCGTTTGCGTGGTGGGCCGGGCGTTACGGCCTGTGGCCGCTGGCGCTGGCGGCGCTGGCCGTGGTGGGCCTGGCGGTCGGCCTGGGCCGCGGGCTCAGGCGGGCGGCCGCCTGACGATCTTCACCACCTGGGGTGCACCCGCCACTGCGGGTTTGTCGCCGCAGCCGCTGCAGCCGCCGCAGGCTCCGCCCGACGACACCGGTGTTTTCAAGCCCAGGCGCCCGATCAACCAGGCGCGGGGTGTGGCGGGCAGGAACATCCACACCGCCCAGGTCGAGCAAGCTGCCACCAGCGCACCCGCGATCAGGGCCTGCCAGTCCATCGCTCAGCCGCCCAGCCACAGCGTGGCGCGGTAGGTGACGAAGGCCGCCGCGTAGGCCAGCGCAAAGAGGTAGGCCGTCATCAGCAGCGGGTAACGCCACGAATTGGTCTCGCGCCGCACCACCGCCAGGGTGGCTAGACATTGCGGTGCAAATACGAACCAGGCCAGCAGCGAATAGGCCGTGGCCAGCGACCAGCCCTGCGCAATCACCGGCGCCAGCGACTCGGCCACCGCGTCGCCGGTGGCCGACAGCGCGTACACCGTGCCCAGGGCGCCCACGGCCACTTCCCGCGCCGCCAGCCCGGGCACCAGCGCCAGCGAGATCTGCCAGTTGAAGCCCAGCGGCGCCAGCACATGCTGCAGCGCGTGGCCGATCTGCCCGGCCACGCTGTACTGGATGGCCGGCCCCGTGGCCCCGTCCGGCGGCCCGGGCCAGCTCGACAGGAACCACAGCACCACCATCAGCACGAAGATCGTGGTGCCGACGCGGCGCAGGAAGATGCGCGCACGCTCGAGCAGGCCGATGGCCAGGTTGCCCAGGTTGGGCAGGCGGTAGGGCGGCAGTTCCAGCATCAGCGGCTGGTAGCGGTTTTTCAGCCACACACGCTTGATCAGCCAGCCCACGCCCATGGCCGACACCACGCCGGCGACGTAGAGGCCGAACAGCGTCAGCCCGCGCAGGTTGAACGGCCCCACCGCACGTGCCGGCACGAAGGCGCCGATGAGCAGCGCATACACCGGCAGCCGTGCCGAGCACGTCATCAGCGGCGCCAGCATGATGGTGGCCAGGCGGTCGCGCGGCTGCGCGATGGTGCGTGTGGCCATGATGCCCGGCACGGCGCAGGCGAAGCTGCTCAGCAGCGGGATGAAGGCGCGGCCCGACAGCCCGACCTTGCCCATCAGCGTGTCGAGCAGGAAGGCCGCGCGTGGCAGGTAGCCGCTGTCTTCCAGCACCAGGATGAAGGCGAAGAGGATCAGGATCTGCGGCAGGAAGACCAGCACCCCGCCGACACCGGCCAGCACGCCGTCCACCAGCAGGCTGCGCAGCGGGCCGGCGGCCATGTGCGTGGTGATGAAGTCGGCCAGCGCGGCAATGCCCGTCTTCACCGCGTCCATCGGTGGTGCGGCCCACGAGAACACGGCCTGGAACATCAGGAAGAGCAACGCCGCCAGCAACGCCAGGCCCCACACGGGGTGCATGACGACCGCGTCGATGCGGTGCTGGAAGCGGCCGCGCCGCGCCGCCGGGCTGCTGACCACCGCCTGCAGCAGGCGGCGCACCTCGCGCTGCAGCGCGCCGGCGTCGTCGCTGGCCAGCGGGCCCACGCTCGGTGCCTGCAGCGCCTGCTCCAGATGCGCCTGCAGCGCCTGGCGCAGCGCGGCGTCGCCGTCACCGCGCACGGCCACCGTCTCCACCACCGGGCAGCCGAGTTCGGCGGCCAGGCGCGCGGTGTCGATCTGCAGGCCCTGGTGGCGCGCGGCGTCGGCCATGTTCAGCGCCACCAGCATCGGGCGGCCGGTGGCCTGCAGTTCGGCGCGAAGTTCCAGCGCCAGCCGCAGCCCCATGCGCAGGTTGGTGGCGTCGAGCACGGCCACCAGCAGGTCGGGGTGGCCTTCGCCGTCGCGGCGGCCGCGCAGCACGTCCAGCGTGACCTGCTCGTCGGGCGTGGCCGGGTCGAGGCTGTAGGTGCCGGGCAGGTCGATCACCGTCACCGTGCGGTGGTGGTCGAGCCGCGCCGTGCCGGTCTTGCGCTCGACGGTGACGCCGGCGTAGTTGGCCACCTTCTGGCGCGCGCCGGTCAGGCGGTTGAAGAGCGCCGTCTTGCCGCAGTTGGGGTTGCCCACCAGGGCCACGGTCAGCGGGGGCAGCGTGGCTTCAGACATGGCCTGCGCCCGGCTGTCGCGGCTCGACCTGGATGCAGCGCGCCTCGACCGCGCGCAGGGCGAACATGGTGTCGCCCACCTGCACCGCCAGCGGTTCGCGCCCGCCCGGGCCGCGCCGCAGCAGGTGCACGGGTTCACCCGGCAGGAAGCCGATCTCGGCCAGGCGGCGCAGCAGCGTGTCGTCGGCCTCGGGGCTGGCGCGGTGCAGGGCCGTCACGGTGGCGTGGCCGCCGGCAGGAAGGTCGTCGAGGCTGGGCATGGGGGGTGGGGCGCGTGGCGGCAGGTGCCGGTGGGGCGCCGACAGTCGAAGTTTATCCAAAATGAGAATCGTTCGCAATTGATCCGGGACAAGCTGGGGGCCGATCGCCGATCGCCGCCCGGCGCCACGCGGCCGGCCCCGGCCGGCCCCTGTCGGCGTGACGGCGCCCCGTAAACTCGCGGCTTTGCCCACGCACCGAAGCCCGCGCGCATGCTCACCTTCCAGCAGATCATCCTGAAACTGCTGAGTTACTGGGACGCCCAGGGCTGTGCCCTGCTGCAACCCTACGACATGGAAGTGGGCGCCGGCACCAGCCACACCGCGACCTTCCTGCGCGCTTTGGGCCCCGAGCCCTGGAAGGCCGCCTACGTGCAGCCCAGCCGCCGCCCCAAGGACGGCCGCTACGGCAACAACCCCAACCGGCTGCAGCACTACTACCAGTACCAGGTGGTGCTGAAGCCGGCGCCGGCCGACATCCTGGAGCTCTACCTCGGCAGCCTGGAGGCGCTGGGTTTCGACCTCCAGGCCAACGACGTGCGCTTCGTCGAGGACGACTGGGAGAACCCGACGCTGGGCGCCTGGGGCCTGGGCTGGGAGGTCTGGCTCAACGGCATGGAAGTGACGCAGTTCACCTACTTCCAGCAGGTGGGCGGCATCGACTGCAAGCCCATCACCGGCGAGATCACCTACGGCCTGGAGCGGCTGGCGATGTACCTGCAGGGCGTGGAGAACGTCTACGACCTGGTGTGGACGGACGGCCCTGGCGGCAAGCTCCACTACCGCGACGTGTACCACCAGAACGAAGTCGAGCAGAGCACCTACAACTTCGAGCACAGCGACATCGACTTCCTGCTCGTGGCCTTCGGCGCGCACGAGCGTCAGGCCAAGTACCTGATGGAGCAACAGCTTGCCTTGCCTGCCTACGAACAGGTGCTGAAGGCCGCGCACAACTTCAACCTGCTCGACGCGCGCGGCGCGATCAGCGTCACCGAGCGCGCGGCCTACATCGGGCGCATCCGCAACCTGGCGCGCAGCGTGGCGGCCAGCTACCTGGACAGCCGCGCGCGGCTGGGCTTTCCGATGGCGCCGAAGGCCTGGGCCGACGAGGTGCTGGCCCAGCTCGCGAAGAAGGCGGCCTGAAAATGACGACGACACAGAACCTGCTCGTCGAACTCTTCGTCGAGGAACTGCCGCCCAAGGCGCTGAAGAAACTCGGCGAGGCCTTCGCCAACGTGCTGGCCGATAGCCTGAAGGCCCAGGGCCTGGCCGGCGCGCACGCGCTGGTGGCCTCGTTCGCTTCGCCGCGCCGGCTGGCGGTGCACGTCGGCCAGGTGGCCGCGCAGGCCGCCGACCAGCCCCGGCAGACCAAGCTGATGCCGGTGGCCGTGGCGCTGGACGCCAGCGGCGCGCCGACGCCCGCGCTGCTGAAGAAGCTGGCGGCGCTGGGGGTGGATGCCAGCGTGCTGCCGCAGCTGCGGCGCCAGCCCGACGGCAAGGCCGAGGCGCTGTTCCTCGACAGCGTGCAGCCCGGCGCGACGCTGGCCGAGGGCCTGCAGAAGGCGCTGGCCGAAGCCATCGCCCGGCTGCCGATTCCCAAGGTCATGCAGTACCAGCTGCACAGCGCCGAGGGCAGCAGCGAAGGCGAACACTTCCAGCCCGGCTGGACGAGCGTGAACTTCGTGCGTCCCGCGCATGGCCTGGTGGCGCTGCACGGCGCCGACGTGGTGCCGGTGCGCGCCCTGGGCCTGGTGGCCGGCCGCACGACGCGGGGCCACCGCTTCGAGGCCGCGCAGCCCGTGGTCACGCTGCGCGACGCCGACAGCTACGCCGACCAGCTGCAGGACGAAGGCGCGGTGATCCCCAGCTTCGAGCTGCGCCGCGCCGAGATCGTGCGCCAGCTGTCGCAGGCCGCCAGTCGCGAAGGCCTGCAGCCGATCGACGACGACGCGCTGCTCGACGAGGTGGCGGGCCTGGTCGAACGCCCGAACGTGCTGCTCTGCCGCTTCGAGGACGAGTTCCTGGCCGTGCCGCAGGAATGCCTGATCCTGACGATGAAGGCCAACCAGAAGTACTTCCCGCTGCTGGATGCGGCGGGCAAGCTGACGAACCGCTTTCTGCTCGTCAGCAACATCCGCCCGGCCGACCCCTCGCGCGTGATCGAGGGCAACGAACGTGTGGTGCGCCCGCGCCTGGCCGACGCCAAGTTTTTCTTCGACCAGGACCGCAAGCGCACGCTGGAAAGCCGCGTGCCGCAGTTGGCGCGTGTGGTCTACCACGGCAAGCTGGGCAGCCAGGGTGAACGCGTCGAGCGTGTGCGCACGCTGGCGCGCGCCATCGGCGCGCAGCTGGGCGGGCCCACGTTGTCGGCGCAGGCCGACCGCGCCGCGCTGCTGGCCAAGGCCGACCTGCTGACCGACATGGTGGGCGAGTTCCCCGAGCTGCAGGGCATCATGGGCGGCTACTACGCGCGCCACGACGGCGAAACCGAGGCCGTGGCCTGGGCCGTCGAAGACCACTACAAGCCGCGCTTCGCGGGCGACGCGCTGCCGCGCGGCGAAGCGGGTCTTGTCGTCGCGCTGGCCGACAAGCTGGAAACGCTGGTCGGGATGTTCGGCATCGGCCAGCTGCCCACCGGTGACAAGGACCCCTTTGCGCTGCGTCGCCACGCGCTGGGCGTGATCCGCATGCTGGTGGAGCGCCGGCTGCCGCTGGACGTGCACGGCCTCATCGCCACCGCCTTCGCCGCCTTCCCGGCCGGCCACGACCCCGCGCAGGCCGAGGTCGGATTCTTCCTGCGCGAGCGCCTGGTGGGCTACCTGCGTGACGGCGGCTACAGCGCGCAGGAAGTCGACGCCGTCGTCGCCGCCGGCCCCGAACGCTGGGCCGAACTGCCGCAGCGCCTGGCCGCCGTGCGCGCCTTCGCGGCGCTGCCCGAGGCGCCGGCCCTGGCCGCGGCCAACAAGCGTGTGGGCAACATCCTGAAGAAGAGCGAAGCCGCAGTGGCCGCCGACGTCGACCCGGCGCGGCTCGTCGAGCCGGCCGAACGTGCGCTGCACGACGCGCTGGCTGCCGCCGCGCCGCTGGCCGACGCCGCCTTCGAGCGTGGCGACTACACCGCTTCGCTGCAAGCGCTGGCGGTGCTGAAGGCGCCGGTCGACGCTTTCTTCGACGGCGTGATGGTCAACGCCGACGAGCCCGCGCTGCGCAACAACCGCCTGGCGCTGCTGGCCGGCCTGCATCGCGCGATGAACCGCGTCGCCGACCTCTCGCGCCTGGCGGCCTGACCCCCAAGGACGCCCAGACCATGCCTTCCGCCCACGGCCCCAAGCTCGTCATCCTCGGCCGCGACGGCATCCTCAACGAGTTCCGCGAAGGCCATGTCACGGCGCCCGAGGAATGGCGGCCGATCGAAGGCGCGTTGGACGCCGTGGCGCGCATCAACCACGCCGGCTGGCACGTGGTGGTGGCCACCAACCAGTCGGGCATCGGCCGCGGCATGATCGACATGTCGGCCGTCAACGCCGTGCACGCGCGCATGCACCAGATGCTGCAGTCCCACGGCGGGCGCATCGACGCCGTCTTCTTCTGCCCCCACACGCCCGAGGACGACTGCGACTGCCGCAAGCCCAAGCCCGGGCTGCTGCTCGACATCGGCCGCCGCTACGGCACGGCGCTGGAGGGCGTGCCCATGGTCGGCGACACGCTGCGCGACCTGCAGGCCGCGCTGGCCGCCGGTTGCGAGCCGCACCTGGTGCTGAGCGGCCGCGCCAGCAGCCTGGAAGGTGAGCTGCTCGAGGACATGCTGGCCCGCGTGCCCGAGGCGCGGGTGCACGGCAGCCTGGGCGGCTTCGCCGACTTCCTGCTCATGCGCGACCACGTCGAGGACAGCGGCTCCGGGGGCCTGTCCTGATGCGCCTGCTGTGGGCGCTGCGCTCGGCGCTCTTCGTGGTGTGGATGACCGTCACCGTGGTGCCCTGGGGCATCCTGATGCTGCTGCTGTCGATCTTCATCCGCGGCACGGCGCTGTACTGGCCGACGATGCGCTGGCTGCGCATGGCGATCTGGGGAGCACGCGTGATCTGCGGCGTGCGGCACCGCGTGCACGGCATGGCCCACCTGCCCAGCGCCGCCGACGCGCACGGCGCCGTGGTGCTGGCGGCCAAGCACCAGAGCACCTGGGAGACCTTCGCGTTCCCGACGATCATGCCGCACCCGCTGGCCTACGTCTTCAAGCGCGAGCTGCTGCTGATTCCCTTCTTCGGCTGGGCGATGGGGCGGCTGGACATGATCCACATCGACCGCAGCAAGCGCAACCAGGCCTGGGCCAAGGTGGCCGCGCAGGGCCGGAAGCTGGCGGCCGAGGGCATCTGGGTCATCATGTTCCCCGAAGGCACCCGCACGCCGCGTGGCAGCCAGGGTGTCTACAAGAGCGGCGCGGCGCGCCTGGCCATCGAATGCGGCCTGCCCATCGTGCCCATCGCCGCCAGCAGCGCGAAGTGCTGGCCGCGCAAGAGTTTCCTGCTGCGGCCGGGTGTCATCGACGTGTCGATCGGCCCGCCGATTGCCAGCGCCGGGCGCCAGCCCGATGAACTGATGCGCGAAGTCGAGCGCTGGATCGAGGCCGAGATGCGCCGCCTCGACCCCGAGGCCTATGCCGGTGCGGCCCTGGGGTCGCGCCCCTAGAATTCGCGGCCATGCCCGCCGGCCCCGTCCTGTCGTCCCCGCAACAGCTGACGCTGTTCGACGAAGCCGCGCCCGCAGCACGGCTGCCAGCGGCTGCGCCTGAAGCGGTGGCGCCGCCGGCGGCCGTGGTGCCCGCGGCGCCGCACGAATTCCGCCACCCGCGTTCGCAGCGCGACATCCAGCTCGGCGCGCACCGCGTGGCCTACGAACTGCGGCGTTCACGCCGGCGCAGCATTGGTTTTGTCGTCGGCGCCGAGGGCCTGGCCGTCAGCGCGCCGCGCTGGGTGGGCGTGGGCGAGATCGAGGCGGCGCTGCGCGAGAAGGCGACCTGGATCCTGCGCAAGCTGCACGAGCAGCGTGAACGCGGCCGTCGCCTCGACGCCGCACGTGTCGACTGGCGTGACGGCACCACGTTGCCCTTCCTGGGCGAGACGGTGATCCTGGTGCTGGACGGCCGCATCACCGGCGCCGCGCTGCACGAGGCCGAACAGACGCTGCCCGGCGTGCCGCGGCTCACGCTGCACCTGGGCCTGCCGCACACGGCCGAGCCGGCGCAGATCCGCGACACCGTGCAAGCCTGGCTGCAGCGCCAGGCGCGGCACCTGTTCGAGGAACGCTGCGCGCAGCTGAGCCAGCGCCTGGGCGTGCGCATGAAGCGGCTGTCGCTGAGTTCGGCGTCGACGCGCTGGGGCAGCGCCAGCGCCGACGGCTCGATCCGCCTGAACTGGCGGCTGGTGCACTTTGCGCTGCCGGTCATCGACTACGTGGTGGCCCATGAGCTCGCGCACCTGCGCGAGATGAACCACAGCCCGGCCTTCTGGGACGTGGTGCGCTCCGCGGTGCCCGACTTCGAGACGGCGCGCGGCTCCTTGCGCCACGAGGTGCTGCCGGTCTTCGACTGAGAGCGCGTGAACACGTCCGACACACCCGCTCGAGCGCCCCAGGGGGCACCGCTCGGGCGCGCCGGATTCATTCACAGGCGCTGAGCCGCCGCGACACCCTCCTTCGGGGGTGTCTCAGCCTAGGGGGTTTCCACCCGAAGACGGACGCCGCGACCCTGCGGCCCCTCGATACTGCGGTCCTGGGTTGTCATCACAAGGCAGTACGACAAGGGAAGTCCGGGCTGGGAGGCCCGGGGCGGCGGCAGGTGGGCTCGAGCCCACCTGCCGCTTTGCTTTTGGGGCCTCAGTGCGCCGGCCGGAAACGCAGCACACCGTCTTCGCCCGCGCTGGCGACGAGACGGCCGTCTTCGGCCAGCAGGTGCAGGTGGGCGATGGCTTCGCCCATGGCGAAGGTGGTCTGGTGCAGATCGAGCTTGCGCTTGAACATCAGGGGCAGCAGGCCGGCGGCACTCTGCGGCGCCTGCGCGCAGGCCGCCATCACCTCGGCCAGGCGTTCTTCGTGGTGCTGCTCCAGTTGCGTGATGCGCGTTGGCAGGCCACGGAAGGGTTTGCCATGTGAAGGCAGTACCAGGGTGGCCGCGGGCAACGCACGCAGCGCCGCGATCGAGCGCAGGAACAGCGGCAGCGGGTTGCCTTCGGGCTCGAGGTAGAACACGCTGACGTTGGTGGAAATGCGCGGCAGCACCATGTCGCCCGAGATCAGCGTGTGCGTTGCCGGGCAGTGCAGCGCGATGTGCTCGGGCGCGTGGCCGTAGCCGGCGATGCAGCGCCAGTCGCGGCCGCCGATGCGCAGCGGCATGCCGTCCATCAGCCTGCGAAAGCGTGCCGGCACCTGCGGCACCAGGCTCGGGTAGTAGTCGCCGCGCGCGCGCACCTGGGCCAGCGCGGCTTCGTCGACGAGGCCATGCCGCGCGTAGAAGCGCGCCACGCCGTCGCCGTCGAAACCGCCGCGCTGGCTGCCCATGCGGCCGGCGTTCCAGTCCGTGGCGCTGATCCACAGGCGGCATTCGTGGCCTGGCGTGGTCCAGCGCTCGCACAGCCAGTGCGCCAGCCCGAGGTGGTCCGGGTGCATGTGGGTGACGATGACGCGCAGCACCGGCAGGCCCTGCAGCTCGCCTTCGAAGATCCGTTCCCACAGGGTGCGTGTCGGCTCGGTGGCGACGCCGCAGTCGACGAGGGTCCAGCCTTCGGTGCCGTCGATGCAGTCGCGCAGCAGCCACAGGTTGATGTGGTCCAGCGCAAAGGGCAGCGGCATGCGCAGCCAGCGCACGCCGGGGGCCACTTCCAGCGACTTGCCCGGTGCGGGCAGGGTATCGCCCATCGGGTAGTGCAGCGCTTCTTCCTGTGCGGTGGCCATGGTTTGTATATTCGCGCTTCGGTTTACGTTTACGTCAACGTCAGTCTACCCATGCCGGCCCGCACCTACACCATCACCGAACTGGCCACCGAGTTCGACATCACCGCGCGTGCCATCCGCTTCTACGAGGACGTGGGCCTGCTCACGCCGCAGCGCGCCGGCCGCAACCGCGTCTACACGCAGCGCGACCGCATCCGCCTGAAGCTCACACTGCGGGGCAAGCGCCTGGGCCTGAGCCTGCAGGAGATCAAGCAGCTGGTGACGATGTACGACTCGCCCTCGGACACCGCGCAGCAGCTGGCCGCCTTCATGGCCGTGCTCGGCGAGCACCGCAAGCTGCTCGAGCAGCAGCGCGAGGACATCGAGATCACGCTGGCCGAAATCGCCCAGCACGAGGCCCGCTGCCGCGGCCTGCTGGCCGGCGCGGCGCCCAAGGCGGGCGCCAGCCGCCCGCGGCGCAAGCGGGTGGCCTGAGGTGCCGTGTCGGCTCGGTATGATTGACGTTTACGTAAACGTCAACCGCCCAAACCGCAAACCGCGCTGAACCGGCGCCCCACAGGAGACTCCGCGATGAACCTGCCCGGCCTGAACTTCCAGCTCGGTGAAGACGTCGACGCGCTGCGCGACGCGGTGCGCGACTTCGCGCAGGCCGAGATCGCGCCGCTGGCCGCCGAAGCCGACCGCAGCGACCAGTTCCCGATGCACCTGTGGCGCAAGATGGGTGAACTGGGCGTGCTGGGCATCACCGTGCCCGAGGAATTCGGCGGCGCCGGCATGGGCTACGTGGCGCACATGGTGGCGATGGAAGAGATCAGCCGCGCCAGCGCCAGCATCGGCCTGAGCTACGGCGCGCACAGCAACCTGTGTGTCAACCAGATCAAGCGCAACGGCAGCGAGGCGCAGCGCCGCAAGTACCTGCCCAAGCTGATCAGCGGCGAACATGTCGGCGCGCTGGCGATGAGCGAGTCGGGCGCCGGCAGCGACGTCATCGGCATGAAGCTCAAGGCGGTCGAGCGGGGCGGCGTCTACGTCCTCAACGGCACCAAGATGTGGATCACCAACGGCCCCGACGCACACACCATGGTGGTCTACGCCAAGACCGAACCCGAACTGGGCGCGCGCGGCGTGACGGCCTTCATCGTCGAGAAGGGCATGAAGGGATTCAGTACGGCGCAGAAGCTCGACAAGCTGGGCATGCGCGGCAGCCACACCGGCGAGATGGTGTTCCAGGACGTCGAGGTGCCGGCCGAGAACATCCTCGGTGCCGTCAACGGCGGTGCGCGTGTGCTGATGAGCGGCCTGGACTACGAACGCGCCGTGCTCGCCGCCGGGCCCATCGGCATCATGCAGGCGGTGATGGACAACGTGGTGCCCTACATCCACGACAGGAAACAGTTCGGGCAATCGATCGGCGAGTTCCAGCTCATCCAGGGCAAGGTGGCCGACATGTACACCGTGCTGCAGGCCGGCCGCGCCTTCTGCTACACGGTGGGCAAGAACCTGGATCTGCTCGGCGCCGAACACGTGCGCCAGGTGCGCAAGGACTGCGCCAGCGTCATCCTCTGGTGCGCCGAGAAGGCCACCTGGATGGCCGGCGAGGGCATCCAGATCTTCGGTGGCAACGGCTACATCAACGACTATCCGCTCGGCCGGCTGTGGCGCGACGCCAAGCTCTACGAGATCGGCGCCGGCACGAGCGAGATCCGCCGCATGCTGATCGGGCGCGAGCTGTTCGCGGAGACGATGTGAGTTCGTCCCTGAGCAGACCGGGCCGGCGACTCCAACCCGGGCGCCCGATGCATCGCGTCTTCGGCCCGACCTTGCACCGGAGGCCTTGAAGCCATGCCCTACCGCCTGCCCGACCTGCTGCAACGCAACCGCGAATGGGCCGCCGGCGTGGAGGCGCGCACGCCCGGGTTTTTCACCCAGCTGCTGGAGCAGCAGACGCCGCAGTACCTGTGGATCGGCTGCGCCGACAGCCGCGTACCGGCCAACGAGATCCTGGGCCTGCTGCCCGGCGACGTGTTCGTGCACCGCAACGTGGCCAACGTGGTGGTGCACAGCGACCTCAACGCGCTGAGCGTCATGCAGTACGCCATCGACCAGCTCCAGGTGCGCCACATCATGGTCGTCGGGCACTACGGCTGCGGCGGCGTCACCGCGGCGCTGTACGGGCGTCGCATCGGCCTGGCCGACAACTGGCTTCGCCATGTGCAGGACGTGCGCAACAAGCACCGCAGCTTCATCGAAGCCCTGCCTGACGACGAGACTCGGCTGCAGGCCTTGTGCGAACTGAACGTGCTCGAACAGAGCCTGAACGTCTGCGAGACGACGGTGGTACAGGACGCCTGGGCCCGTGGCCAGAGCGTGGTCGTCCACGGCTGGGTCTACGGCCTGCACAACGGCCTGCTCGAAGACCTGCAGATGACCGTGCGCGACGCGGGCGAGGTCGAGCGCGCCTACCAGGGTGCACTGGCCGGCCTGCAAGCGCGCCGGCGCGGGCCCGCACCCGACCAGCCCCAAACCGCGCCTGCACCCGCAGACTGAAGCCCATGTTCCCGCACCGACTCACCGATAGGAGCGCCTTCGACATCGCGCAGGCGCTGGTCGACGGCTTCAACCGCCATTACCGGCTCTTCCGCGAGACCACCGCGCAGGCCAAGCGGCGTTTCGAGCAGGCCGACTGGGCCGGCCAGCAAAGCGCCCAGGCGCTGCGCATCGAGTTCTACGACCAGCGCGTGAACGAGGCGGTGGAACGGCTGCGCGGCACCTACGACATCGACGCGTTGTCGATGGACACCTGGCAGCAGGCCAAGCTGCACTACATCGGCCTGCTGGTCGACCACCACCAGCCCGAACTCGCCGAGACCTTCTTCAACAGCGTCACGGCCAAGCTGCTGCACCGCAGCTACTTCAGCAACGACTTCATCTTCGTGCGCCCGGCCGTCAGCACCGAGTACATCGAGGACGACGCCCCCGGCGCACTGCCCACCTACCGCGCCTACTACCCGACCAAGGACAAGCTGCTCGAGACCTGGCGGCGCATCGTCGACAACTTCCAGCTCGAACGCGAGTTCGAGGACCTCGACCGCGATGTCGAGCGTGTCGTGCAGGCGATGACGTCCGAACTGGGTGGCTTCAGGCCGCGCGCCAACTTCCAGATCCAGGTGCTGGCCAGCCTGTTCTACCGCAACAAGGGCGCCTACCTGGTGGGCAAGATCATCAACGGCTTCGTCGAGACGCCGGTGGCGCTGCCCATCCTGCACGGCAGCCAGGGCAAGCTCGTCATCGACGCCGCGCTCTTCGGCGAGGACGACCTGCTGGCCATCTTCAGCTACGCGCGCGCCTACTTCATGGTCGACATGGAGATCCCGTCGGCCTACGTGCACTTCCTGCGCAGCCTGATGCCGCGCAAGCCGCGCGCCGAGCTCTACAACGCCATCGGGCTGCAGAAACACGGCAAGAACCTCTTCTACCGCGACCTGCTGGCGCACCAGCGCCACAGCAGCGACAAGTTCCGCATCGCGCCCGGCATCAAGGGCATGGTGATGCTGGTCTTCGACCTGCCGTCCTTCCCGTACGTGTTCAAACTCATCAAGGACTTCTACCCGCCGCAGAAGGACACCACGCGCGAGCAGATCAAGGGCAAGTACCTGCTGGTGAAGCAGCACGACCGCGTCGGCCGCATGGCCGACACGCTGGAGTACAGCAACGTCGCCTTCCCGCGCCACCGCTTCGAGGAAGAACTGATCGCCGAGCTGAAGCACTTCTGCCCCAGCCTGATCGAGGAAGACCCGCGCAACGGCGACGTGCTCGTCATCAAGCACGTCTACATCGAGCGCCGCATGATCCCGCTGAACATCTACCTGCAGGAAGCCACGCCCGAGCAGATGGCGCATGCGGTGATGGAGTACGGCAACGCGATCAAGGACCTGGTGGCGGCCAACATCTTCCCCGGCGACATGCTGTGGAAGAACTTCGGCGTCACGCGCCACGGCAAGGTGGTCTTCTACGACTACGACGAGATCGAATACCTCACCGACTGCAACTTCCGCCGCGTGCCCACGCCGCGCAACGAGGAAGAAGAGATGAGCGGCGAGATCTGGTACACGGTGGGCCCGAAGGACGTCTTCCCGGAGACCTTCGCGCCCTTCCTGCTGGGCAACGACGCCGTGCGCGAGGTCTTCATGGCCCACCACGCCGACCTGCTGGACGCCGCCTTCTGGCAAGGCCACAAGGAACGCATCAAGGCCGGCCACGTGCACGACGTCTTCCCCTACGAGCCGGGCAAGCGTTTCACCGCCGGCCGCTACTTCGACCCCCCCGCCGCCACTTCAGGAGCACGCCATGTCTGAGGCCATCGTCATCGTTTCCGCTGCCCGCACGCCCATCGGCGGGCTGCTCGGCGAATATTCCTCGCTCGCTGCCTGGGAACTGGGCGCCGTGGCCGTGAAGGCTGCGGTGGAACGGGCCGGCGTGCCCGGCGACGCCGTCGACGAGGTGCTGCTGGGCAACTGCCTGATGGCCGGCCAGGGCCAGGCGCCGGCGCGCCAGGCGGCGCTGAAGGCCGGGCTGCCGCAGAGTGCCGGCGCGGTGACGCTGTCCAAGATGTGCGGCAGCGGCATGCGCGCCATGATGTTCGGCCACGACATGCTGCTGGCCGGCAGCGCCAGCGTGGTGGTGGCCGGCGGCATGGAAAGCATGACCAACGCGCCGCACCTGATGTTCGCGCGCAAGGGTGTGAAGTACGGCGCCGCGCAGCTCTTCGATCACATGGCGATGGACGGCCTGGAAGATGCCTACGAACGTGGCAAGGCCATGGGCGTGTTCGCCGAGCAGTGCGTGGCCAGGTACGGTTTCACGCGCGAGGCGCAGGACGCCTACGCCATCGCCAGCACCACGCGTGCCAAGGCCGCCAACGAAGACGGCAGCTTCGACTGGGAGATCGCACCCGTGCTGCTGTCCGGCCGTGGCGGCGACACCGTGGTCAAGTTCGACGAGCAGCCCTTCAAGGCCAAGCTCGACAAGATTCCGGGCCTGAAGCCGGCGTTCAAGAAGGACGGCACCATCACCGCCGCGAACGCCAGCAGCATCAGCGACGGCGCCGCGGCGCTGGTGCTGATGCGCGAGAGCACGGCGGTGAAGATGGGTGTCAAGCCGCTGGCGCGCATCGTCAGCCACGCCGTGCATGCGCAGGCGCCGGAATGGTTTGCCACCGCGCCGGCCGGTGCCATCCACAAGGCGCTGAAAAAGGCCGGCTGGGACGCCAAGAGCGTCAACCTGTGGGAAGTCAACGAAGCCTTCGCCGCGGTGACGATGGCTGCGATGGCCGACTTCCAGCTGCCGCACGAGATCGTCAACGTGCACGGCGGTGCCTGCGCCCTGGGCCACCCGATCGGCGCCAGTGGTGCGCGCATCGTCGTCACGCTGCTCGGCGCGATGCGCCAGCGCGGCCTGAAGCGCGGCGTTGCTGCGCTGTGCATCGGCGGCGGCGAGGCGACGGCCCTGGCCGTGGAAATGTGTTGACAGCGGGCGCTGGTCTGCTGCCCGGCCCGGCCGAGGCGGCGGTGTTCGCCAGCGCGGTGTTCGTGCTCAACGCGACGCCGGGCGTCGATTTCCTGCTCACCGTCAGCCGTACCCTGGCCGGCGGTGCGCGTGCCGGCGTTGCGGCGGCCTGCGGCATCGCGGCCGGCTGCGTCGTGCATGCACTGGCGGCGGCCTTCGGCTTGGCGGCGCTGCTGGCGTTGCATCCGCAGGCCTTCACGGCGCTGCAGTGGGCGGGTGCGGCCTACCTCCTGTGGCTGGGGCTGGGCCTGCTGCTGCAGGCGTGGCGCAAATGCGCGGCGCAGGCCGCCGCCGCGCTGCCCGTGGCGCCCCGCAAGGCCTGGGCCGACTTCCGCGGTGGCCTGCTGACCAACGTGCTCAACCCCAAGGTCGCGTTCTTCTTTCTGGCTTTCCTGCCGCAGTTCGTGCCCGCCGGCTCGCCAGACAAGACGCTGTCCTTCCTGCTGCTGGGCGCCTGGTTCGTGGCCCAGGGCCTTGGTTTCCTGCTCGTGCTGGTGGCGCTGGCTGCGCGGCTGCGCCGCCTGCAGGCGCGGCCCGTGGTGGGCCGTGTGCTGGGGGCGGCCGGCGGCTTGCTCTTCATCGGTCTGGCGCTGCGCCTGCTGCGCGAAAGACCGTTGGCCGCCTGAGCGCCGGCGAAGAAATCCGATACGCCCGCACAATCCCGTGATGCATATCCTGGTGGTGGGCGCCTCGCGCGGGCTCGGTCTGGAATTCGTTGCGCAGTACCGCGCCGCAGGTGCGGCCGTCACGGCCACCGCGCGCAGTGACGACGGCCTGGCGCGCCTGCGTGCACTGGGCGCCACCGCGTTGCGGCTCGACGTGACCGACACGGCGAGCGCCGCCGGCCTGTCCGCCCACCTCGCGGGGCAGGCCTTCGACGTCGCCATCGTCAACGCCGGCGTCTACGGCCCGCGCACCCAGGGCCTGGTGCCGCCCGCGCAGGCCGAGTTCGACGCCGTGATGCACACCAACGTGCTGGGTCCCATGCGTGTGCTGCCGCAGCTGGCCGCGGCGCTGGCCCCTGGCGCGCGTGTGGCGGTGCTGTCGTCGCAGATGGGTTCGATAGGTGGGCGCAGTTCGAACGCCGGCTGGCTCTACCGCGCATCGAAGGCGGCGCTGAACTCGGTGCTCACCGACACCGCGCTGGCCCTGGCCGGCCGGGCCGTCTGCGTGGCGCTGCACCCGGGCTGGGTGCGCACCGACATGGGCGGCAGCGGCGCCGACCTCGAACCGGCACGCAGCGTGGCCGACATGCGCCGCACGCTGGCCGGCCTGACGCCGGAACAGCACGGCAGCTTCCTGAACCACGACGGCACGCCGCTGCCCTGGTAACCCCCGGGCCCGAACCCGCCGCACACCTCTCCTGGAGTCCTGTAGCCATGCTGCTGTCCGAAGACCACCTTGCCGTGCAGGACGCCGTGCGCAGCTACGTGCAGGCCGAAGTGGCGCCGCACGCCGCGGCGTGGGACAAGTCGCACGCCTTCCCCGCAGCGGCCCTGAAGGGCCTGGCCGCCTTGGGCTGCTACGGCGTGGCCGTGCCGCCGGAATGGGACGGTGCCGGCCTGGACTACCTGGCGCTGGCGCTGATCCTCGAGGAGATCGCCGCCGGCGACGGCGCCACCAGCACCGTGGTCAGCGTCAACAACTGCCCCGTGTGTTCCATCCTGATGGCCTACGGCAATGCCGACCAGAAGGAGCGCTTCCTCAAGCCGCTGGCGCGTGGCGACATGCTGGGCGCCTTCTGCCTCACCGAGCCGCACGTGGGTAGCGAGGCCGGTGGCTTGAAGACGACGGCGCTGCGGGATGGTGACCATTACGTGATCAACGGCGTCAAGCAATTCATCACCAGCGGCAAGAACGGCGACGTCGCCATCGTGATGGCCGTCACCGACAAGGCGGCGGGCAAGAGGGGCATCAGCGCCTTCCTCGTGCCGACCACGACACCGGGCTACACCGTGGCACGCATCGAGGACAAACTGGGCCAGCATGCCAGCGACACGGCGCAGATCAACTTCGAGAACTGCCGCGTGCCGGCTGCCCACCTGCTGGCCGACGAGGGCATGGGGTTGAAGATCGCGCTCAGCGGGCTGGAAGGCGGCCGCATCGGCATCGCCAGCCAGGCCGTGGGCATGGCGCGCGCGGCCTTCGAGGCAGCGCTGCGCTACAGCAAGGAACGCACGAGCTTCGGCCAGCCCATCTTCCAGCACCAGGCGGTGCAGTTCAAGCTGGCCGACATGGCCACGCAGGTCGAGGTGGCGCGGCAGATGATCTGGCACGCCGCCGCGTTGAAGGACGCGGGCCGCCCCTGCCTGAAGGAAGCGGCCATGGCCAAGCTCTTCGCCAGCGAGATGGCCGAACGTGTGTGCAGCGACGCCATCCAGGTCTTCGGCGGCTACGGCTACGTCAGCGACTTTCCGGTCGAGCGCATCTACCGTGACGTGCGTGTGTGCCAGATCTACGAGGGCACTTCCGAGGTGCAGAAGATCCTCATCGGCCGGGCGCTGGCGTAGCCGGCGGGCCGGACGCCGGACGCCTGCTGATCGGGTCGCGTGCTGGCCTGAAGGCGGCTCACCCCCAACCGGGGGCGGATACCTTGGTGTCATTTGCACGGGGGAGACCGCGGCGCACCATGCCTCCATCGATCACAGGAGGCCCACCATGCAGTTCACCTACAGCCAGCCCATCAGCCCGTTCACCGGCAGCCAGCCCGTTCCGCACGCCCGTTCGCAGCGCCTGGCCGCGCTGGGCGAATGCCTGATGCAGCGCCTGGAGACGCCGCTCTTCGTCACCGACGCCGACGGCGCGGTGCTCGAGGCCAACCCCGCGGCCACGCGCCGCATCGAACGCCGCGAAGGCCTGTGGCTGGACGCCGGCGGCCGCCTGGCCTTGCGCCAGGCCGGGCGCTGGGTGCCGCTGTCGCGTTGGCATGCCCAGGTGGCCAACGGCGGCGAGCTGACGCTGCCGATCGAGGTCGAAGGTGGCGTACCGATGCAGATCACGCTGCGCGCCATGCCCGCCAGCCAGGACGCGCACGCCAGCTGCTGGGTGCTGGCGACCATCGAACGAGTGCAGCTCACGCGCACCGACGCCATGCGCCGCCGCTTCCGCTTCACGAACACCCAGGCCCGCCTGGCCGAGATGCTGTGTGCCGGCATGCGTCCCACCCATGCCGCCGAACAGCTGGGCGTGAAGATCAGCACCGTGCGCACGCACGTCGGCCAGATGTACGAGAAGACCGGCACCCACAGTCAGGCACAGTTGGTGGCGCTGCTGCACGGCGTCTGAACGGGCAGCGGCCCGCCCGCCGGCGCTACAGTGCGCCGGATGACCGAAGAAGAAGCACGGCGCGTGCTGCTCCTGCAGGCCCGCGAGACCGACGGCCCGGCCGCACTCTGGAGCGCGGAAGACCGCCGCTGGGCCACGCGCCAGGCGGCCGACGCCGTGGGCGAAGACGCGTCGCCCCGGCGTTTTGTCGTGGCCCGCGCGGCCGCGGCACTGCAGCGCCTGCTGCAGATCGGA